>JANWYS010000066.1 GCA_025054875.1 Cytophagaceae bacterium
ATAAACATTGCAAGCTGAAGCTAAACATTACTTGACCAATAATCTTACCAATACAGAATCCGAGTAAAATGGGTTTATACATACATTTTGGGACGTATCTACTACATAGTTGTTTGATTGGTTTTTAGTAGCTTTTAATTTTAGTCTTTAAGTTAATTTAATCCTTCAAAAAACAACTCACTTTACATACTTTTAGGGACATTATCTTGTTTAAACCAGATACCATGTTAATTTTGCCTGAATTACAAACCTAAACGAACATGGCTAAAATATCAGATATTTCAGTTGGTTCTTTTATTCGCTATAATGGAGAACTTGCAATGGTGTTAGAATATCAACATCGTACACCGGGCAATTTAAGGGCTTTTTATCAGGTGAAAATGAGAATGGTACGAACCGGCAGATTACAGGAGGACAGGTTTCGTCCCGACGACCCTATAGAAATAGTACGTGTGGAAGTAAAGGAATTGCAATATCTGTATAGAGATGGGAATAGCCTGGTATGTATGGACAATGAAACTTTTGAACAAACCTACGTACCCGAAGAGGCTTTTGGAGAGGGTATAAAATTTTTGAAAGAAGGTACAAACGTAAAAATTTCATTCGATGGAGACACCCCCGTGTATGTGGAGTTGCCGGTATATGTAGACCTGGAGGTCACATACACTGAGCCCGGCATAAAAGGAGATACTGCCACCAAGACGCTGAAGCCTGCAACATTGGAAACAGGGGCTGAGATAAAAATTCCTTTATTTGTTGATATGGGAGAAAAGATTCGTGTTGATACCAGAACCGGAGAATATGTGGAAAGGGTGAAGTAAGTTTTTTTAGTAGAATTTCGATAAATAATTAGAAATTGTCTATGTGGATAAGGAATATAGTTGTAAATTGCCATGATTTTTTTTTAATCATTTGTTAATAATTTATATATGTAATTAATAAGGTTAAGTTATGGCAGTAGTTAGTTCGTCCTCAACGGATACCCGAAAAGTTGATTTGAACCCCGAGGCAAATTACTCAATGCCCTTAGCGGTATTGACTACTTTGTTTTTCATGTGGGCATTGGCCACCAACTTCAATGATATATTAATCCCTCACTTGAAAAAAGCCTGTGATCTGAGTGATTTTGAAAGTTCATTTGTACAAGTAGCCTTTTTTTTCGGTTACGGAGTAATGGCTATACCAGCAGGCATCATGGTAAAGAATATAGGCTATAAGAAGGCTATCATTCTTGGAACTTTGACTTGTGCTACAGGTGCATTGATGTTTATACCGGCGGCAAATTCAAGGGAATTTTCATTTTTTTTGGTGGCTCTGTTTACCATTGCCGGAGGGATGACTTTTTTACAAACTTCAGCCAATGCATATGTGGCGGTTTTGGGTAAGCCGGAATATTCAGCGAGTCGCCTGAATTTGGCTCAAGCATTCAATTCAGTGGGGGCAGCAATAGGGCCGTATGTAGCCGGTACATTCATACTCTCCGGAAAAGAGTTTACCAAAGAGCAATTGATGGCTATGTCACCATCGGAACTTGAGGCATGGAGAATAGAGGAAGCCTCTTTGGTAAAAACGCCCTATATGGTGATTGCGCTTTTGTTTATAGCAGTATGCTTCCTTATCTATTTTTCCAAGCTTCCTGTTCTGTCAATAGACAAAACCCGTAAGCCGAACCTGTTTGCTCTGGGAAAATACCGCCATACACTTTATGCTGCTTTGGCAATATTCCTGTACGTAGGCGCTGAAGTGGGTATAGGAAGTTATCTTATCCGATACAGTGAATATCTGAAGCTTGGTTATACAGAAAAAGAAGCCTCAATATTCCCGACATTGTATATGACTTGTGCGTTTTTAGGTAGATTTAGTGGTTCATTTTTATTGAGAAAAATAAAGGCAGGAAATTTGATAGCCTACAATGCAATGGGATCTGTTGTTCTCATATTGCTATCGGTTACGACTTCCGGTTATGTGTCACTTATAGCAATCATATTAGTGGGGTTGATGAATTCGATAATGTTTCCTACAATATTTACCACAGGTCTGGAAAAAACCGGGGAATATACGGAAGAGGGTTCATCCATTCTGATAGCTGCTATTATCGGTGGGGCGGCCATTGCTCCAATTATGGGATATGTGATGGATTACACAAAGAATGTTCAGGCGGCATTTTGGGTGCTTATACCATGTTATTTGTACATATTATTTTATGGCTTAAAGGGGAGTAGTACAAAATATTTGGAAGCCGGGCAAGCATACAAGTAATTCCTTCAAGGAATCAAAGCGAAGCACATTTAATATTTTTTGCATAAAATTTGAATAATATAAAAAAGCCTTTAATTTTGCACTTCCTTTGAAAGACCTACATTGATTTGGGGTGTGTTTCAAAGGATTTGTTCTCTAATAAGGTTGTATATCACTAACAATTTATTTGGGGTGATACCAGAGTGGCCAAATGGGGCAGACTGTAAATCTGCTGGCGTAAGCCTTCGGTGGTTCGAATCCATCTCGCCCCACAAAAGTTGTGCTCATTAAGTCAGGGGATTTGAATAACCATAAATCAATTTCAAAGCTACTGATTTAACGACCTCACATCAGTTGTAATCATGCGGGAGTAGCTCAGTCGGTAGAGCGATAGCCTTCCAAGCTATAGGTCGCGGGTTCGAATCTCGTCTCCCGCTCAAAGAAAATATGCCGACGTAGCTCAGAGGTAGAGCACTTCCTTGGTAAGGAAGAGGTCGAGAGTTCAATTCTCTTCGTCGGCTCTGAAGAGGAATATAACGGGTACAGTAAACAACAGATGAAAAATAAATTGAGTAACTAACAAACTAACTTAAACTGAGGATTTACAAATATGGCAAAAGAAACATTTGATCGTTCCAAACCTCACGTAAACGTGGGAACTATAGGTCACGTAGACCACGGTAAAACTACTCTTACCGCGGCTATTACCAAGGTGCTGTCCGAAAAAGGATTGGCAGAGAAAAAAGACTTTTCTGAAATAGATAATGCTCCAGAAGAAAGAGAAAGGGGTATCACCATAAATACGGCACACGTTGAATATTCAACTACAAAAAGACACTACGCTCACGTAGATTGCCCCGGTCACGCTGACTATGTGAAAAACATGGTTACCGGTGCTGCACAAATGGACGGAGCAATACTAGTGGTAGCAGCTACTGACGGGCCCATGCCACAAACGCGCGAACACATTCTCCTTGCCCGTCAAGTAGGTGTGCCCGCGTTGGTAGTGTTCATGAATAAAGTTGACATGGTAGACGATGAGGAACTTCTCGACCTGGTGGAAATGGAGGTAAGAGAGTTATTAACGTTTTACAACTTCCCAGGTGACAAAATTCCAGTAATTAGAGGTTCGGCTTTAGGAGGCCTCAATGGTGATCCTAAATGGGTAAAAACTATTGAAGCCCTCATGGATGCTGTTGATGAATATATACCACTGCCTACTCGTGTAATAGACAAACCTTTCTTGATGCCTGTTGAAGACGTATTTTCCATAACAGGACGTGGTACAGTGGCTACCGGAAGAATAGAAAGAGGAATTGTAAAAGTGGGTGAAGCGGTAGATATACTCGGTATGGGAGCAGAGAATCTGAAGTCAACCGTGACAGGAGTAGAAATGTTTAGAAAAATTCTCGACCGCGGTGAAGCTGGTGACAACGTGGGCTTACTACTAAGAGGTATCGAAAAAGAACAAGTTCGCCGTGGTATGGTAATTTGCCACCCTGGCACCACTACTGTTCATACAGAATTTAAAGCAGAAGTCTACGTTCTGTCAAAAGAAGAAGGAGGCCGTCATACTCCATTCTTCAACAAATACCGTCCACAATTCTATTTCCGTACTACAGACGTAACGGGAGAAATCATCTTACCGGAAGGTGTAGAAATGGTAATGCCTGGCGACAATGTAAGTATAACTGTTAAACTGATTAGCCAGGTAGCCATGGAAAAAGGATTAAGATTTGCTATACGCGAAGGAGGAAGGACTGTGGGTGCCGGACAAGTTACCGAAATCATTAAATAATTCTGCTTGTGAATCATAAATGCGTTTTTGATCCTTTCAAAAACGCATTTGTTTATTAAAAAAGAATTCCTTATCTTTGCAGTCCCTTTTGCTGGGTGTGGATAAAGAACGGGTGTAGTTCAATGGTAGAATAGCGGTCTCCAAAACCGTTGATCTTGGTTCGAATCCAGGCACCCGTGCATGAAGGAGAAAGTTAACAATGAGTAAGTTAAAAGATATATACCGTTCAATATCAAGTTTTGTTTCAGGTTCTTATGACGAAATGTTAAGAAAAGTAACCTGGCCAAAATATGTTGAACTGCAAAACAGTGCCGTATTGGTGTTGATAGCTGCCGTTATATTCTCTGTTATCATAGGTATAATGGACATGCTATTCAAAAATGGAATGGCATCAATATATGATTCATTTAAAAATTGATGCATAAAGAACAAATTAAGATGGCGGAAGTAAGCAACTTAAATTGGTATGTTATCAGGGCAATAAGCGGCCAGGAGAAGAAGGTAAAAGGTTACCTTGAAACAGAAATACTGCGCCAGAAGTTAACCGATTATATACCTCAGGTGCTCATTCCGTCCGAAAAAGTGTACGAAATGAGGAACGGGAAAAAGAGAGTCAGAGAGAGAAGTTTCTATCCCGGCTATATTATAGTGTATGCTGATTTATCGAACGGTGAAGCCCTACATCTCATTAACAACATACCTGGTGTGTTAGGATTTCTGAGTTATTCAGAGGGTACTACTAAGAAACCCATACCACTCAGGCAATCAGAGGTAAACAGAATGTTAGGTACGGTAGATTCAGTAGATACTACAGAAGAAAAACTGGAAACTCCGTTCATTGTAGGAGAAACTGTAAAGGTCATGGATGGTCCTTTCAGTGGGTTTACCGGAACCGTTGAAGAAATATTTGAAGAAAAAAAGAAATTAAATGTGACAGTGAAGATATTCGGAAGAAACACACCGGTAGAGCTTCACTACAATCAAGTAGAAAAACAATAAGAATATGGCAAAAGAAATAACTGGATATTTAAAACTACAAGTTAAAGGTGGCCAGGCAAATCCTTCTCCTCCTATAGGACCTGCATTAGGTTCTAAAGGATTGAATATAATGGAGTTTTGCAAGCAATTTAATGCAAGAACTCAAGATAAACAAGGGGTGGTCCTCCCGGTTTTAATAACTATATATTCCGATAAATCCTTTGATTTCGTGATAAAGACTCCGCCTGCTTCCATATTATTAGCGGAGGCTTCAAAAACGAAAAAAGGATCTGCAGAACCCAATAGGAATAAAATTGGCTCAGTTACGTGGGACCAAATCAGGACTATTGCAGAAACTAAATTGCCCGACCTGAATACTCTAAAAATAGAATCTGCCATGAAGCAGATTGCAGGTACGGCAAGAAGTATGGGTATAACCGTAACAGGCAAAGCGCCTTGGGAAAATTAATTCGTATCGAGTATGGCAAAATTGACCAAAAATCAAAAAGCTGCCGCTGCAAAGTTTGATGCTACTAAAGAGTACTCATTAGCAGATGCCGCTAAGATTGTTAAAGAGATCACATTTACCAAATTCGATGCCTCTGTTGATTTGGATGTGCGTTTAGGAGTAGACCCTAAAAAATCTGACCAAATGGTGCGTGGTGTAGTAGCGCTTCCGCACGGCACTGGCAAGGAAGTACGTGTTCTTGTGCTGTGCACTCCTGACAAAGTTCAGGAAGCTAAGGATGCCGGTGCCGACCATGTAGGGTTAGATGATTACATACAAAAAATAGAGTCCGGATGGGTAGATGTGGATGTTGTGATTACCATGCCAACTGTAATGGCCAAGGTCGGTAAGCTGGGAAAAGTATTAGGCCCCAGAAACCTAATGCCTAACCCTAAGGCTGGTACCGTAACTATGGACATAGGTAAGGCAGTGAAAGAAGTTAAGTCCGGTAAAATAGATTTTAAGGTAGATAAATTCGGAATCGTCCATACAAGCATAGGAAAGGTTTCTTTTTCACCTGAAAAAATTGCCGAAAATGCTCAGGAGGTTCTTAATGTTATTGCCAAGCTAAAGCCGGCTTCATCCAAAGGTACCTATATTAAAAGCATAACTCTGTCCAGTACCATGAGCAAAGGGATAGCTATTGATAAAAGTACAGTTACAGGCATATAACCATGAAAAGAGAAGATAAAGGAAAAATTATACAGGAGCTAAGCGAAAAATTTTCTAAGTTCAGCTACTTCTACATCACTGACGCTTCTGGCATGACAGTAGAGCAGGTGAACAACTTTAGAAAACTTTGCTATAAAAAAGGTATAGAGTATAAAGTTGTTAAAAACTCTCTTATCAAAAAAGCTCTTGAAACGACAAAAACAGATTATTCTCCCTTCAACGAAAAAGTTCTTAAGGGATTTTCCGGCATATTGTTTTCTGATACAGGAAACGCACCGGCAAAACTCCTCAAAGAATTTTATGCCACTGGCTCCGAAAAGCCTGTATTCAAAGGCGCCTCCATTGATTCAGATTTATTCATAGGAGAAAATCAACTCGATGCTCTTACGAATCTGAAATCAAAATCAGAGCTCTTGGGAGAAATCATTGGATTGCTACAGTCTCCCGCCAAAAATGTTCTTTCTGCTTTGCAGAGTGGCGGTCATAAAATTTCAGGTGTACTAAAGACCTTGTCCGAAAAGCCTGAATGAACTAAACGTTAAATTTTAATTGTATTACTTTAAATTTCAAATAAGATGGCAGATTTAAAAGCAGTAGCCGAAACATTAGTAAACCTGACAGTAAAAGAGGTAAATGAATTGGCTAAAATTTTAAAAGATGAGTATGGTATAGAACCTGCAGCATCTGCACCTGTTATGGTGGCTGCAAGTGGTGCTTCAAATGCTGGTGGTGGCGATGCTCCGGCTGAGAAAACATCGTTTACCGTGGTGCTCAAAAATGCCGGGGGACAAAAATTAGCCGTGGTAAAATTAGTTAAAGACCTTACCGGGCTTGGCTTAAAAGAAGCCAAAGACTTGGTAGACGGTGCTCCTAAAACGGTTAAGGAAAACATATCAAAAGAAGAAGCAGAGCAGCTTAAAAAGGCTCTTGAAGAAGCCGGAGCTGAAGTAGAAGTAAAATAATCTATCTGCTTGTCTTCGCTGATATTCAGTGGGAATAGACCTGTCCGAAAAAGTCAGGTCTATCCTCTTTGTATTTATTAATGAATTTTTCGCCAATTAAGGCGTAGGCTATAATATAAATTTAACCCTTTAATTGTTAACGCTTTGGCTACTACATCTAAAAAAAACGAACGATTCAGCTTTGCTAAGGTAAAACATTTCCTCGATTATCCGGATTTTCTTGAGGTACAATTGGAATCCTTCAAAAACTTTCTGCAAATAGACACTCCGGCAGATAGTCGTGAAAATGAAGGTTTATATAAGGTATTTAAAGAAAATTTTCCTATAACCGATTCGAGGGAAAATTTCGTACTTGAATTTATTGATTATACCATAGACCCTCCCAAATATTCTGTAGATGAATGTATAGACAGAGGGTTAACCTACGCTGTGCCTCTGAAGGCCAAATTAAAACTATCTTGCAACGACCCGGAAAACGAAGATTTTGAAACCATAGAGCAAGAAGTTTTTTTGGGCAACATACCCTATATGACCGAGAAAGGATCATTCATCATTAATGGAGCCGAGCGAGTGGTCGTTTCTCAACTTCACAGATCGCCAGGAGTATTTTTTGCTCAAAGTAAACATACCAATGGCACAAAGCTCTACTCCGCTCGTATTATACCTTTCAAAGGTTCTTGGATCGAGTTTGCCACAGATGTTAACAATGTGATGTATGCCTACATTGATCGTAAGAAAAAATTTCCGGTCACTACTCTACTTCGCGCTATTGGCTTCGGTTCTGACAAGGAAATCCTTGATATTTTTGAACTCTCTGAAGAAGTAGAGGCTACTAAAAATTCTCTTAAAAAAGTAATTGGACGTAAACTTGCTGCCCGTGTACTGCGCACATGGACAGAAGATTTCGTTGACGAAGATACAGGAGAGGTAGTATCTCTCGATCGCAACGAAGTCATCATGGAGCGCGACTCTGTTATAAAAGAAGAAGATATTGATATTATTCTCGAATCCGGAGCAAAATCAATTATCCTGCATCGCGAGGACGTTAACATTTCCGATTATGCCATCATCTACAACACGCTTCAAAAAGATAACTCTAACTCCGAAAAAGAAGCCGTAGAAACCATTTACAGACAATTACGAAACTCTGAAGCTCCCGACGAGCAAACGGCAAGAGACATCATTCATAACCTGTTCTTCAGTGACAAACGTTATGACCTCGGCGAGGTAGGAAGATACAGAATAAACAAAAAATTAGGTCTCGATGTACCTCAACACATCAAAGTGCTGACTAAAGAAGACATTATCTCAATAGTAAAGTACTTAATTGGCCTCATAAACTCAAAAGCTGTGGTAGACGATATAGACCACCTCAGCAATCGCCGTGTGCGTACGGTAGGCGAGCAACTCTATGGACAGTTTAGTGTAGGGCTCGCTCGTATGGCACGCACCATCAAAGAAAGAATGAACGTGCGCGACAATGAAGACTTTAAACCTGTTGACCTCATCAATGCTCGCACACTCTCTTCGGTCATAAACTCCTTCTTTGGTACCAACCAACTTTCACAGTTTATGGACCAGACCAACCCGTTGGCAGAAATTACACACAAAAGAAGAATGTCTGCCCTTGGGCCCGGTGGGCTTTCCCGTGAGCGTGCAGGTTTCGAAGTCCGCGATGTGCACTACACCCATTACGGAAGGTTGTGTACCATAGAAACTCCCGAAGGGCCTAACATAGGGCTTATATCCTCACTCTGTGTTCATGCCAAAGTAAATAGCATGGGATTCATCGAAACTCCTTACAGGGTGGTGGAAGACGGGGTGGTAAACTTGAAAAAAGACCCCGTATACTTGACTGCAGAGGAAGAAGAAGGACATAATATTGCCCAGTCTAACATTACTTTGGATGCAGACGGAACAATACTCGATGACAAAGTAAAAGCCCGTTATGAAGGAGACTTTCCGGTGGTTGAACCGGAAAAAGTTTCTTACATGGATGTGGCTCCCAATCAAATCGTGTCCGTGGCGGCATCCCTGATTCCATTCCTTGAGCACGATGATGCCAACCGTGCACTGATGGGATCAAACATGCAACGGCAGGCCGTTCCGCTTCTCAGGCCGGAAGCACCGATAGTGGGCACCGGTATGGAAAGGTCTGTAGCCCTCGATTCACGCGCTCTTGTATTAGCAGAAGGTACGGGCGTAGTCGAATATGTAGATGCCAATAAAATAGTGGTGCGCTACGAACTTTCAGAAGAGGAAACTTTGGTAAGTTTCGACTCTGACCTCGTAACTTACAACATGGTTAAGTTCAGGCGTACAAATCAGGATACTTGTATCAACATGAAGCCTATAGTAAAGGTAGGCCAGAAAGTAAAAAAAGGCGATGTACTTTGCGATGGTTATGCTACTCAAAACGGTGAACTGGCATTAGGAAGAAATCTCCTTGTGGCCTTCATGCCATGGCAAGGATATAACTTCGAAGATGCTATCGTTGTCAGTGAAAAAGTAGTAAGAGAAGATATCTTTACCTCCATCCATATTGAGGAGTTTGAACTTGAAGTGCGTGACACCAAACGTGGGGAGGAAGAACTCACTTCTGAAATACCCAACGTAAGCGAAGAAGCGGTTCGTAATTTGGATGAGCGCGGCATAATACGGGTGGGTGCCGAAGTAAAAGAAGGCGATATCCTGATTGGTAAAATCACTCCCAAAGGTGAAACTGACCCCACTCCTGAAGAAAAACTACTTAGAGCTATCTTTGGCGACAAAGCCGGAGACGTAAAAGATGCTTCGCTAAAAGCACCTCCCTCTCTAAGAGGAGTGGTGATTGATACAAAACTGTTCTCAAGACCTAAGAAAGACAAAGACCTGAGAGCAAAAGCTAAAAAACAGGTAGACGCATTGAAAGCCAAATACAGTAAGGACCTGCTCAAGTTGCGTGAAATGGTTATAGATAAACTAATCGCACTCCTTGAGGGGCAGATTTCCAATGGCGTAAAACATAAATTCGGCGATGAACTTATTGCCAAAGGAGTGAAATTTACCAGAAAGAATATTGAAGCTAATTTATTCCCGGACAAAAATCCTTACAAAGACGAAAGTGCTTACAATGTTCCTGAAGAAGTGAACCTCATTGCTGACGTAGTTTTAGATAACTGGACAACAGACAAACGTACTAATCAACTGGTAGTTAAGCTTGTCAAAAACTATTTGCTCAAGCGTAACGAAATAGCCGGCCACTTCAAAAGAGAAAAATTTACTCTTGAAGTAGGTGATGAACTTCCGGCCGGCATTGTACAACTGGCCAAGGTTTATATTGCCAAAAAACGTAAATTAAAAGTTGGTGATAAAATGGCCGGACGCCATGGAAACAAAGGCGTCGTAGCTCGTATAGTGAGAGAAGAAGACATGCCTTTCCTTGAAGATGGAACACCAATGGATATAGTTCTTAATCCACTCGGAGTGCCCTCTCGTATGAACCTTGGACAAATTTACGAAACCATACTCGGTTGGGCTGGCAAAAAACTTGGCAGAAAATACGCTACTCCTATTTTTGACGGTGCCACCGAGGAAGAAGTGGAGAGAGAACTTAAAGAAGCAGGATTACCCTCTTACGGCCGTACTTATCTTTATGATGGCCTCACAGGAGACCGATTTGACCAACCTGTAACCGTAGGCGTAATCTACATGCTGAAACTTGGACACCTTGTAGACGACAAAATGCACGCTCGCTCCATAGGGCCCTATTCCCTTATCACCCAACAACCTCTTGGCGGAAAAGCTCAATTCGGAGGTCAGCGATTTGGTGAAATGGAGGTATGGGCACTGGAGGCATTCGGTGCAGCTCATATACTTCAGGAAATCCTCACCGTCAAATCTGACGATGTGATAGGAAGGGCAAAAACGTATGAAGCCATAGTTAAAGGTGAAAACATGCCCAAACCTAACATACCTGAGTCGTTTAACGTGCTGGTGCACGAACTCAGAGGACTTGCACTTGAAATTACTATGGAATAGTACTAATATTTGAATTATATATATCTGTAATTTAAACATTCAACTCATACAAAATGGCATTCAGAAAAAATAAAAAAATTAATCAGGACTTCAGCAAAATTACCATCACACTGGCTTCTCCTGAATCCATACTCGAAAGTTCTTATGGTGAGGTTACTCAGCCCGAAACCATAAACTACAGAACTTACAAACCTGAAATGGGAGGCTTGTTCTGTGAGCGTATTTTTGGTCCCGTAAAAGACTGGGAGTGTCATTGCGGTAAATACAAACGCATACGCTACAAAGGCATTGTTTGCGACAGGTGTGGTGTTGAGGTTACTGAGAAAAAGGTCAGACGCGAACGTATGGGGCACATTGAGCTCGTAGTGCCGGTAGCTCATATATGGTACTTCAGGTCGCTGCCAAACAAAATCGGCTACCTGCTGGGATTGCCCACTAAAAAACTCGATCAAATCATTTACTATGAAAGGTATGTCGTTATACAAGCCGGTATACTGGCCGATGAAGGCGTAAACTATCTGGATTTTCTCACCGAAGATGAGTATCTCAACATAATGGATAAGCTCCCCAGAGAAAATCAACTTCTGGACGACAAAGATCCTAATAAATTCATCGCTAAAATGGGAGCTGAAGCGCTTGAAATGCTTCTGGCAAGATTAAATCTGGACGAATTGTCTTACAGCTTACGCCATTCCGCTGCTAACGACACTTCTCAACAAAGGAAAGCAGAAGCCCTCAAAAGGCTAAAAGTAGTGGAAGCTTTCAGAGAATCTAACTCCCGTGTGCCCAATAAACCGGAGTGGATGATCATCAAGATGGTACCCGTTATTCCACCGGAATTGAGGCCACTTGTTCCTTTGGATGGCGGAAGATTTGCTACATCCGACCTCAACGATCTATACCGTAGAGTTATCATTCGCAACAACCGCCTAAAAAGACTTATAGAAATAAAAGCTCCTGAAGTCATACTCAGAAACGAAAAACGTATGCTTCAGGAAGCTGTGGATTCCCTTTTCGATAACTCCAGAAAAGTAAATGCTGTGCGTTCGGAGGGCAATCGCGCTCTCAAGTCGCTTAGCGATATGCTTAAAGGTAAACAAGGCCGCTTCCGCCAAAACCTTTTGGGTAAACGTGTAGACTATTCAGGACGTTCTGTAATCGTTGTTGGTCCGGAATTAAAACTTCACGAGTGCGGTTTGCCCAAAGATATGGCCGCCGAACTCTTCAAGCCGTTCATCATCAGGAAACTCATTGAAAGGGGAATTGTAAAAACCGTAAAATCTGCCAAAAAAATTGTAGACCGAAAAGATCCTGTAGTTTGGGATATTTTGGAAAATGTTCTCAAAGGTCATCCCGTACTACTCAACCGTGCCCCAACTTTGCACAGACTCGGTATTCAGGCATTTCAACCCAAACTTATTGAGGGAAAAGCTATACAACTTCACCCTCTGGTGTGTACAGCCTTTAACGCCGACTTCGATGGCGACCAAATGGCCGTGCACGTTCCCTTGGGACAAGAAGCTATACTTGAAGCCTCTATATTGATGCTGGCATCTCACAATATTTTGAACCCTGCCAACGGTGCTCCCATTACCGTGCCTTCACAAGATATGGTGCTTGGTCTATACTACGTAACAAAAGGCCGAAAAGGCACACCTGAAAATCCTGTGCTCGGCGAAGGGAAAACCTTTTATAGCCCTGAGGAAGTCATTATCGCCATAAACGAAGGAAAACTTTCCTTACACGCTCACATCAAGGTGAGAGTTTATCTACGAAATGAGAAAGGAGAACTCGTCCGCAAAATCATTGAAACCGTAGCCGGCCGAGTTGTCTTCAATCAACTTGTGCCAAAAGAAGTCGGATTTATTAACGAACTCCTTACTAAGAAAAAGCTTCAGCAGATTATCGGTTGGGTGTTCAAAATCGCCGGAATGTCTCGCACGGCCAAGTTCCTGGACGACATAAAAGAGCTCGGATTCCGGATGGCATTCCGTGGTGGCCTTTCCATCGGCCTCTCTGATGTAAAAGTACCTGCCGTAAAAAATCAACTCATAGAGCAAGCTAAAAATGAAGTAGATTCCGTATGGAACAATTACCTCATGGGGCTCATCACTGACAACGAACGCTACAATCAGGTTATTGATATTTGGACAAGAATAAACTCCCAAATCACCGAAACCTTGATGAAGCAGTTGGAAAACGATCAGCAAGGTTTCAACCCCATTTACATGATGATGCACTCGGGTGCCCGTGGCTCACGCGAACAAATACGCCAGCTCGGAGGTATGCGCGGGTTGATGGCTAAACCTCAGAAAAACTTGCAAGGATCAATTGGAGAAATCATCGAGAACCCTATTCTTTCCAATTTCAAAGAAGGATTAGATGTGATTGAATATTTTATTTCAACTCACGGAGCAAGAAAAGGGTTGGCTGACACGGCTCTGAAAACCGCTGATGCCGGATATCTCACGCGTCGTCTGGTAGATGTAGCGCAAGATGTAATCATAAACGAAATAGATTGCGGAACGCTAAGAGGTATAACCATCAGTGCGCTTAAAGATAATGAAGAAATTGTAGAACCCCTATCCGAACGTATATTGGGAAGAGTGAGTGTGCACGATGTATATCACCCTGTAACCAACGAAATTCTCGTACGTTCCGGAGAAGAAATAACTGAAGAAATTGCATATGCCATTGATCAATCCGGACTTGAGTCGGTAGAGATTCGTTCGGTACTTACTTGCGAATCTAAGCGGGGTGTGTGCAGCAAATGCTATGGACGCAACCTCGCCACAGGTCGCATGGTGCAAAAAGGCGAAGCTGTGGGTGTAATAGCTGCTCAGTCCATAGGAGAGCCCGGTACTCAACTTACCCTTCGCACTTTCCACGTGGGTGGTACGGCTTCCAATATCGCCGTTGATGCCAGCATCAAAGCAAAATTCGATGGTATCATCGTATTTGACGAACTCAAAACGGTGGCCACTACCAACAACGAAGGAGAAAAAGTTTTCGTAGTTACCGGACGATCCGGAGAAATAAAAATCATTGAGCCCAAAACCGAACGCCTGCTTATCAGCAATCACATACCTTATGGCTCATATCTTAAAGTTAAAGATGGCCAAAAAGTATCCAAAGGCGATGAAATATGCAGTTGGGATCCTTATAATGCAGTAATTGTAACCGAATTTGATGGTGTTGCAGAGTTCGAAGCTATCGTAGAAGGGGTAACCTTCCGTGAAGAATCGGATGAACAAACCGGACACAGAGAAAAGGTGATTGTTGATACAAAAGATAAAACGAAAAACCCCGCTATTCACATCCACAGTAAAAAAGGTGAAACACGAACTTACAACATTCCGGTAGGCGCACACCTGACCATTGAAAATAATCAGGAAGTAAAAGCCGGACAGGTAATTTGTAAAATACCTCGCACCATTGGAAAAACCAGAGACATTACCGGAGGATTGCCACGTGTTACAGAGCTCTTCGAGGCTCGTAATCCGTCTAACCCGGCTATAGTTTCTGAAATAGATGGAATCGTCACCTACGGAGCCATCAAAAGAGGAAATCGCGAAATCTTTGTTGAATCTAAAGACGGTGTGAAAAAGAAATACATGGTACCTCTCTCCAAGCACATTCTGGTACAGGATGGAGATTTTGTGCGTGCCGGTGCTCCTTTGTCTGATGGTGCCATCACTCCTTCTGATATTCTCTCTATTAAAGGACCTACCGCCGTGCAGGAATATCTGGTAAACGAAATTCAGGAAGTATATCGCCTCCAAGGAGTTAAAATCAACGATAAACATATTGAGTGCATTGTGCGGCAGATGATGCAAAAGGTAGAAATCATCGAGCCGGGAGATACTACATTCTTGCCTGGACAAGTCGTTGACAAGTTCACCTTCAGAGAAGAAAACGACCAGATTCTGGATAAAAAAGTAGTTATAGATCCCGGAGATTCAGAGAATCTACGCCCCGGGCAAATCGTAACCGCACGCCGCCTCAGAGACGAAAACTCCAGCCTGAGGCGCAAAGACCTGCGTTTGGTACAAGTTCGCGATGCAGTACCTGCTGTGTCTATGCCAACATTGCAGGGTATAACTCAGGCATCGTTGGGTACAGAAAGCTTCATTTCTGCTGCATCATTCCAGGAGACAACTAAAGTCCTCAGTGAGGCTGCCATAAGGGGAAAAGTAGACTTCCTCAATGGTTTGAAAGAAAATGTTATCGTAGGTCACCTCATACCTGCCGGTACAGGACTCAGAGAATACTCCTCAATGATTGTGGCTTCCAAAGAAGAATACGAAGCTTTACTTGCCTCCAAAGAAGCATTTCAGAATGCTAATAAAAACGAACAGCAGTTACAAGAAAGATAGGGTTTAGTTGCGTTATGTATTTCATATAAAAAGTCTCCTCAGACGAGGAGACTTTTTATATTATGAAAAAATCAGACACGCAAAGTAATAATGAGGTTACCATTGGGTAGTATCCGTCTGCTGA
>JANWYS010000067.1 GCA_025054875.1 Cytophagaceae bacterium
TATGTAACAAATAAAAAAAGTACTATGTTTGTAAAAAAAAACAACTACACTTCATACACACTTTTTGGGATACTACCACCTTTTTGAATTTTTTTAGTTTTTAATCTAATTAATCTTTCAAAAAACAACTCACTTTACACACTTTTTGGGACAGTATCTAAGAAAATTTAGGCTAATGACAATTTTGGGTTTATAGTTCTTCCAGATTCGCTTTACTTCAACGGGTTTTTCAGCAAAGTGTACCTGGTCAGGTGTCAGGTTGCCTGTACAAGTTTTAAAGTAGGTTGCATTAACAAATCTTATTACAAAATTTGCAAATAATAAACATTTTGCTATCTTTGCAGTCCCATTTGGGGGTATGCTGAATGCGGGCATATGTCAGGTGCTTTTTAAAGAAAATAATAACATTCAGTATTCCTAAAGCCAACAAATAATATCACCGGAAAAGTTGGCGCATCTCATGCAAATTATCGGTGATATGTAGATAGAAATAGATAACAAGACACAAGGGAAGTATTTTTGATACAACCTTTTGTATGTAAATAAAAAATGCCTACCTTTGCACTCCGTTTTTTAAAAAACGGAACCTATAGGTAAGCAATGAAAGTTACTAAAAAATATAATTATGTCAGGTTTAATCGGTAAAAAGATAGGGATGACCCGTTATTTTGATAACGATGGTAGGTCCTTTGGTTGTACTGTGGTAGAGGTAGGCCCATGTGTGGTGACTCAATTGAAAACCTTGGAAAAAGATGGTTACAACGCAGTACAGTTGGGCTTTGGAGAGAAAAAAGAAAAAAATACAAGCAAAGCTCTTATAGGGCATTTTAAAAAAAGTGGTACTACTCCTAAAGCTAAAGTAGCAGAGTTTAAAGATTTTTCTAAGAGTGTGAATCTGGGAGATATATTAAATGTTGCAGATATATTTTCGGAAGGTGATTTTGTAGATGTAATAGGTACCTCAAAAGGACGAGGATTTCAAGGTGTTGTGAAAAGACATGGGTTCAGTGGTGTAGGAGGCCAAACGCATGGTCAGCACAATCGCCAGCGCCATCCGGGTTCAGTGGGTTCTTGTTCTTTCCCTGCACGTACTTTCCCGGGACTGAGAATGGCAGGGAGAATGGGGAATCAAAGAGTGAAAGTGCAAAACTTACAAGTGCTAAAACTTTTTCCAGAAAAAAATTTAATGCTCATCAGTGGTTCATTACCCGGGGCAAACAATTCATTCGTAATAATTGAGAAATAATTTAGGTATGGAACTATCAATCATTAATACAAAAGGGAAAGACACAGGTAGAAAAATCACTCTGCCCGACAGTATCTTTTCGATAGAGCCGAATGACCACGCTATATATTTAGATGTGAAGCAATATTTGGCAAACCAGCGCCAAGGTACGCACAAATCCAAAGAAAGATCAGAAGTGGCTTATTCTACTAAAAAAATAAAGAAACAAAAAGGGACGGGAGGGGCTCGTGCAGGTAGCCGAAAATCTCCAATATTTGTAGGCGGAGGTAGAATATTCGGGCCCAAACCTCGCGACTATAGTTTTAAAGTGAACAAAAAAGTAAAAGTGCTGGCACGAAAATCCGCATTATCATACAAAGCAAAAGAAAATAACATTTCCATAATTGAAAACTTTTCCCTTTCTGCACCCAAAACAAAAGAATATGTAGAGTTGCTCAAGGGATTGTCTGTTGATGATAAAAAAACTCTGATGGTGATACCTGACCACGACAGGAATATTATTTTATCTTCCCGCAACTTGCCAAAGGCAAAGGTATTAACCGCTGCAAATATTAACTCTTACGAAGTATTGAATGCAGATAAACTTATAGTGTGCGAAGGCGCAATAAAAATTATTGAAGAAATTCTGAACTAACTTACTAAGATGAACGACATCATAATTAAACCTTTGATAACAGAAAAGGCTTCATCACTGAATGAAAGCGGAAAATATGTTTTCGTGGTAAACAAGAAGGCTAACAAAATAGACATTCAGAAGGAGATACAAAAGCTCTATAATGTGAATGTTGAGAAAGTGAATACCGTAATATGCCGAGGCAAAAAGAAATTCAGATATAGTAAAAGAAAAATGATGACAGGTAGAACATCATCGTATAAAAAAGCAATAATCACAGTTGCTAAAGGTGAAATCATTGACTTTTATAGTGGAATATAAAGCATAAAAAAATGGCAGTAAAAAAATTAAGACCAATCACTCCGGGTACACGCCACAGAATAGCCCCTACGTTTGATGAAATTACATCCGACGTGCCGGAAAAATCATTGGTTACTTCATTGAGAAAAACAGGAGGAAGAAATAACTCAGGGAAAATGACCATGCGCTACATAGGCGGAGGTCATAAAAGACAGTATCGGATCATAGACTTCAAAAGAGATAAACACAATATCCCCGCCACAGTAAAAACTATTGAATACGATCCAAACCGTAGTGCACGTATAGCATTGCTTCACTATGCCGATGGTGAAAAAAGATACATAATAGCACCAGAAGGATTAAAAGTAGGGAATAAAATAATATCCGGTAAAGGGGTGCCACCAGAGTTAGGCAACGCTCTTCCTTTAGCTGAGATACCTTTGGGTACTGTAATTCATAACATTGAAATCAAACCCGGAAAAGGAGGAGCAATGGCACGTAGTGCTGGAAGTTTTGCTCAGTTGGTTGCCCGTGAAAATCGGCATGCTACCATTAAGCTTCCTTCCGGCGAAATGAGAATGGTGCTTTCTGACTGTATGGCCACAGTGGGTGCTGTATCAAACGCCGATCACATGAACCAAAGCATTGGTAAGGCCGGAAGAAACAGATGGAAAGGAATAAGGCCACGTACCAGAGGTGTAGCTATGAACCCTGTAGACCATCCAATGGGTGGAGGAGAAGGTAAGGCATCCGGCGGTCATCCACGCTCAAGAAAAGGACTATATGCCAAAGGAAAGAAAACACGCTCAAGAAAAAAATATTCTAACAATTTAATCATAGCAAGAAGACCTAAATAATCACCATCATGGGACGTTCAATTAAAAAGGGACCATATATAGATTACAGGCTTCTAAAAAAAATTGAAGCCATGAATCAATCAGGTAAAAAATCAGTGATCAAAACCTGGTCAAGGCGTTCTACTATATCTCCCGATTTCGTAGGACATACATTCGCAGTACACAACGGTAACAAGTTTATTCCAGTGTTTGTGACAGAAAACATGGTAGGCCACAAACTGGGTGAATTTGCACCTACTCGTATATTCAGAGGACACACACCGGCAGCTAAAAAAGAAAATAAATAAGTAGCCATAACATGGAACAGTTGAAGTTAAAAAATTCTATAAGACGAAGGCTAAAAAAACAAGAACAGAAAATAGCCAATTCCAAAGGTGCCGTTAAAGCTCATTTTAACGACATACCCACCTCTACCCGAAAAATGAGATTGGTGGCAGACCTCATAAGAGGCAAACGTATAAATGAAGCTAACGCTATATTGCAATTCCAAACAAAACATGCCGCTAAAAACCTTAGGAAGCTCTTGTATACAGCAATATCTGACTGGCAACAAAAAAATCCTGACATAAATATTGACAAGGCTGATTTATATGTAAAAACAATTTATGTTGATGGCGGTCCAATGCTGAAAAGAATGCGTCCGGCTCCTCAAGGAAGGGCATACAAGATACGCAAGCGTTCAAACCACATTACCATTGTCATTGATAGTTTAGCTTCGCCTGACGTTCTGAATAAAGAAATAGAAGATCAAAACTCTCAGGACGTAAAAGATACTAAATCAAAAACGAAAACATCTGAAATAAACGAAAACCAGGAGAATTCAGAAACTAAAAAAACTAAAAAAGCAACGAAATAAACATGGGACAAAAAGTAAACCCAATAGGACTTAGACTTGGCATCATCAAAGGCTGGGACTCATTTTGGTATGGCGGAAAAGAATTTTCCGAAAAGCTACTTGAAGATGAAAAAATACGCAAGTATGTTTTGGCGCGCATACCCAAAGGAGGTATATCCAAAATTGTAATTGAGCGTACCACTTCAAAGAGAATAACCCTAACTATCAATACGGCAAGACCGGGAGTTGTGATAGGAAAAGGTGGTACCGAAGTAGACAAAATAAGAGAGGAACTTAAAAAGTTAACTCAAAAAGACGTTCAGATAAATATATACGAAATCAAAAGACCGGAGTTGGATGCTAAGTTAGTATCTGAATCCATAGCTCAACAATTAGAAGCACGCATTTCTTACCGCCGTGCAATGAAACAAGCTATTGCTTCCACAATGCGTGTAGGGGCGGCAGGAATAAAAGTAAAATTATCCGGACGCTTGGCAGGTGCTGAGATGGCTCGTTCAGAAGAGTACAAAGAGGGAAGAGTACCTTTACATACATTAAGGGCAGATATTGACTATGCAGTATCTGAAGCTCAAACTGTGTATGGAAAGATAGGAGTGAAGGTTTGGATTTTTAAAGGAGAAGTATATGGCAAAAGAGACTTATCTCCTAATGTCGGAGTGGTAAGCTCTTCCATATCTTCATCCGGAACCAACAACCAAGGGGTAAGTGATCTTCCGCCCAACAAAAAGAGAAGACAAGATAAAAAGAAGAAAGAGAAAAAATAATTAAAGAATAAAAGCCATGTTACAACCCAAACGTACCACGTATAGAAAACAGCAAAAGGGGCGCATAAAAGGGTTAGCTACCAGAGGTTGCCAAATTAGTTTTGGCACTTTTGCCATTAAAGCTTTGGAACCCGGATTTATCACGTCCAGACAGTTGGAGGCAGCTCGTATTTCGGTAACCAGAGCTATGAAGCGCGAAGGGCAGGTTTGGATAAGAATATTTCCAGATAAGCCTATGACTAAAAAACCTGCGGAAGTCCGCATGGGAAAAGGAAAGGGTGCCCCCGAATATTGGGTTGCTGTCGTAAAGCCGGGAACCATAATATTCGAATCAGCAGGAGTTTCAAAAGAGCTAGCCAAGTCTTCGATGGCATTAGCCGCTCAAAAACTTCCTGTTAAAACCAAGTTTGTAGTACGTCACGATTTTGAATAAAAGAAAAAATGTAGCAATGAAAAAAGAAGACCTTAGCAAATACACCGAAGCAGAACTGATTGAGAAAATTCAATCGGAAAAGGATACTTTGAGAAGATTAAAAATGAGCCATGCCATATCGCCCATTGAAAATCCAATGCGTATACGTGAAACCAAAAGGACAGTGGCACGGCTGCTTACAGCGCTCACTTCGATGAAAAAAACAAAAAAAGGTTAAGACATGGAAAGAAATTACAGAAAAGAAAGAATAGGAAAAGTAGTAAGCAATAAAATGCAAAAAACTATCACCGTTGCGGTAGACAGAAAAGTAAAACACAGTAAGTACGGTAAGTTTATACACCGCACGAAAAAATTTATGGCGCATGATGAAAACAATGAGTGTAAAATAGGAGATGTGGTTAGAATAATGGAAACCAGACCTCTTAGTAAACATAAACGATGGAGGCTGGTAGAAATAATCGAAAAAGCAAAATAACGGGATTTTAAAAAACAAAATACTATGATACAGCAGGAGTCCAGATTAACAGTAGCCGATAACAGCGGAGCAAAAGAAGTACTCGTTATACGCGTGTTGGGCGGCACCAAACGCAAATATGCCTCCGTCGGTGACAAAGTTGTGGTAACAGTAAAATCAGCGCTTACCTCCGGCAGCATTAAAAAAGGTACGGTATCTAAAGCTGTGATCGTGCGAACCAAAAAAGAAATAAGAAGGCCTGATGGTTCGTACATACGGTTTTCAGACAATGCAGTAGTATTGCTTAATAATATGGACGAGCCCAGAGGTACCCGCATATTCGGGCCTGTTGCCAGAGAATTGAGAGAAAAACAATTTATGAAGATTATATCATTGGCGCCTGAAGTATTATAAAACATGAAAAAAACTATGGCAAAAAAAGTTAAACTACATGTAAAAACCGGCGATACCGTAAAAATTATCTCTGGAGCACATAGAGGCAAACAGGGAAAGATAATCAAGGTATTTGTGGCCGAACAACGCGCGATTGTAGAAGGTATTAATATGGTGAAACGCCATCTTAAACCTACTGCTCAAAAACCACAAGGCAGCATCATAGAAAAAGAAGCGCCAATTCACATCAGTAATTTGATGCTTATAGATCCGGCTACCGGACAACCTACCAGAATAGGCAGAAAATTAGTAGACGGGAAATTACAGAGATATTCCAAAAAAACAGGGGAGGTAATAAAAAATGGCTAATCCAAGACTTAAAGAAAAATACTTCAAAGAAATTGTTCCTCTTTTGAAACAAAGGTTTCAATACAAGTCCGTAATGCAAGTTCCTAAAATTACCAAAATAGTGGTAAACAAAGGTATTGGAGCCGCAGTAGCTGATAAAAAGCTCGTTGAAGTTGGTGTAGAGGAACTCACAAACATTACCGGACAAAAAGCCGTTGCCACCAAATCCAAAGCCGACATATCTAACTTTAAACTAAGAGCCAACGTGCCCATAGGAGCTAAGGTTACATTACGCGGGAATATTATGTATGAATTTTTCGACCGCCTCATTACGGTGGCTTTGCCGAGGGTAAGAGATTTCAGAGGCGTAAGCGATAAAGGTTTTGATGGAAGAGGAAACTATACTCTCGGTGTGAAAGAACAAATCATATTTCCCGAAATCAGCATAGACAAAGTCTCTAAAATATCAGGCATGGATATCACTTTTGTGACCACAGCAAAGTCTGACGAAGAGAGCTATGAATTGTTAAAAGCATTTGGAATGCCCTTTGCATCTTTAAAAAAATAATCTAACACACTATGGCGAAAGAATCAGTAAAAGCTAGAGAACGAAAAAGAGCAGCGATGGTAAAAAAATATGCTGCTAAAAGAAAAGCCTTAAAAGAAGCCGGCGATTATTTGGGGCTGGATAAGCTCCCGAGAAATTCCTCTCCTGTGCGTCTTCACAATAGATGCCAACTCACAGGAAGGCCCAAAGGCTATATTAGAAAATTCGGAATATGCCGTAACTTCTTCAGAGACATGGCAAGCTCCGGAAAAATTCCCGGAATTACAAAATCAAGTTGGTGATTTAAAAGTTAATTTTTAAATATGAAATAAAATACCTAAATTTGCAGCCCTGTTTTAGGGCTTTTGAATTTAGAAAACTTTATAAACAAAACATAACCATGACTGACCCAATAGCAGATTATCTGACCAGGATAAGAAATGCAGTGAAAGCAAGGCATAGGATTATTGAAATCCCTGCGTCAAAAGTCAAAAAAGAGATCACTAAAGTTCTTTACGACAAAGGGTATATACAAAGCTACAAGTTTGATACCTCCACTGTTCAGGGAACAATAAAAATAGCCTTGAAATATCACCCTCTCGATAAAAGTCCAGCTATATTAAAACTCGAAAGGGTAAGCAAACCTGGTATGAGAAAATATGCTTCTGCAGAAAACCTTCCCAGAGTCTTGAATGGATTGGGAATAGCCATCATATCCACTTCAAAGGGTATAATGACAGATAAAGAAGCCAGAGAATTAAAGCTTGGTGGGGAAGTAATGTGTTATGTTTATTAATCTAATAAAATTTTATCTCTATGTCACGAGTAGGTAAAAGCCCGATAAAAATACCGACAAAAGTTGAAGTCACCGTAAATGCGGGCAATGAGGTTGTTGTGAAAGGCCCCAAAGGGACGTTAACTCAAAAAATTGACCCTGATATAAAGGTAGACATACAAGATGGCGCTATATTTGTGAAAAGGCCTACCGATCAAAAAAGGCATAAAGCTCTTCATGGCCTTTACAGGGCGCTCATCAATAATATGGTGAAGGGAGTAAGCGAAGGTTACAAATTAGACCTTGAGTTAGTAGGTGTAGGATACAAAGCAGTTGCAACCGGAAATGTGATAGAGATGAGCTTAGGTCATTCTCATAGCATATTTTTCAGGCTTCCTAAGGAAATAACTGCAAAAGCAGTAACAGAAAAAGGGAAAAATCCCATAATAACTCTGGAAGGAATAGATAAGCAACTTATCGGCCAAATAGCCGCCAAAATAAGAACACTACGAAAAGTTGAGCCATATAAAGGAAAAGGAGTTCGCTTCGTAGATGAAGTAGTGCGCAGAAAAGCAGGCAAAACAGCCTCTGCCAAGTAGGAAACTATAAAACACAACGATATGTCAAACATTAGGGTAGAAAGAAGATTAAGAATAAGGAGAGGAATACGAAAAAAAATATCAGGTACTCCGGCTAAACCCAGGCTATCTGTGTTCAGAAGCAATACATCTATATACGCACAGTTAATAGATGATGTAGCCGGAAAAACCTTAGCATCTTGTTCTTCCAGAGAGTTTGCCTCTGAAAAAGGAACCAAAACGGAAATATCAAAAAAAGTAGGTGCAAAACTCGCCGAGAAAGCCTTGGCATTGGGAATATCAAACATTGTATTCGACAGAGGCGGATACTTGTATCATGGTAGAGTAAAAGCATTGGCAGATGGCGCAAGAGAAGCAGGTTTAAAATTTTAAAAATATTGATATGGCACAATTGAACACCAGAACAGTAAAAGCAAGCGAAATAGATTTAAAAGATAGAGTAGTGGCTATAAAAAGAGTAGCCAAAGTCGTAAAAGGAGGACGACGTTTCAGTTTCTCTGCCATAGTAGTAGTGGGCGATGGCAATGGTGTGGTAGGTTATGGATTAGGCAAAGCCAATGAAGTTACAGACGCTATCAGTAAGGGAATAGAAGATGCTAAGAAAAATCTTATAAAAATTCCCGTTATTAAAGGTACAGTGCCTCATCCTGCCTACGGGAAATATAGTGGTGGTTATGTGTTCATAAAACCAGGAGCCCCAGGTACCGGTGTTATTGCAGGAGGTGCCATGAGGGCTGTGCTTGAAAGTGCCGGAGTTAAAGATGTATTGGCAAAATCTAAAGGATCTTCCAATCCTCATAATGTAGTCAAAGCAACTTTCGATGCGTTATTGAAAATGAGAGCTCCTCATATCATAGCAGCACAACGTGGCATATCATTGAAAAAAGTATTTAACGGAAAAGACTAATGGCAAAAGTAAAAATTACACAAGTTCGTAGCCTTATATCCAGGCCAAAAGATCAAAAAAGTACGATGAAAGCATTAGGTCTGGGAAAAATGAATCGTACCGTGGAGGTAGAGCTTACCCCACAAATACAAGGAATGATCAATAAAGTGAGTCATTTGATAAAAGTTACTGAATAAATTGTCAAAACATAGTAAGAAATGAAATTAAACACATTAAAACCTGCGAAAGGCTCCGTAAAAAACAGAAAGAGAATAGGACGTGGCACAGGCTCCGGAAAAGGAGGGACCTCCACACGTGGTCACAAAGGAGCCAAATCAAGGTCAGGATATCATAAAAAAATAGGACATGAAGGCGGTCAGATGCCTCTATATAGAAGGGTGCCCAAGTTTGGCTTTAATAAGCCTGACAAAAAAGAATTCAAACCTCTAAACTTAGACACTTTAGAGAAACTATTGAATGATAATCCGGTAGCAGTAGTTGATACTGATTTGCTTATCAAAAATGGGTTAATTTCAAAAAAAGACAGAGTGAAAGTTCTTAGTCGAGGAGAGTTTAATCACAAAGCAGAAATAAAAGCACATGCCTTTTCTGAAAAAGCAAAACAAAAAATAGAAAAAGCTGGTGGTATCGTCACCGTCATACAATGAAAAGATTTATACAAACCATACAAAACATTTTTTCGATTGAAGAACTGAGAAATCGGATTCTTCTCACGTTGGGGCTTTTATTGGTATTTCGTTTGGGATCATTTATTTTGCTTCCCGGAATTGATCCTGCACGAATAGATAGCGAAGCCTCGAAAACAGGTTTGTTAGGCCTTATTAACACCTTTAGTGGAGGTGCCTTCAGTAATGTATCTGTTTTAGGGTTGGGTATCATGCCTTACATTACAGCTTCCATAGTTTTACAACTTTTGACGTTTGCTGTACCTTACTACCAAAAATTACAAAAAGAAGGCGACTCCGGCAGAAAGAAAATAAATAACCATACCCGTTGGCTTACAGTGGCAATAGCCTCTGCACAATCTGTAGGATATTTGGCAACTTATGCCAACGACAAAATACTATCCGGGATGGATACCCCTGCAATGTTTTTTACCAGAATAATCACTTTAGTAGCCGGAACCATGTTCTGCTTATGGCTGGGGGAAAAAATCACAGACAAAGGTATCGGCAACGGAGTATCCATGCTGATCATGATTGGTATCATATCCAGGCTTCCTCAGGCATTCCTCATTGAAGTAGGAGACAAAGGAGCAAAACAATCCATACTGTTGATACTTGAATTCCTTGCATTCTTCTTTGTCATATTGGGTGTGGTAGCCTTAACTCAAGCTGTGCGCAAAATTCCCGTGCAATATGCGAAACAAATAATCGGAAACCAAACCGTAGGAGGGCAGCGACAGTACCTTCCTCTTAAAGTAATAGGTGCAGGCGTAATGCCGATTATATTTGCACAATCTCTCATGTTCATACCCGGACTAATAAGTTCGTTCTTCCGCGAAAGCGAAATTTTAGGCACGGTAAGTAATGTATTCAATAACCCCATGAGTTGGCAGTACAACACCATATTAGGATTACTGATCATTATCTTTACCTTTTTCTACACGGCAATATCCATTAATCCAAGGCAGATTGCAGATGATATGAAACGCAATGGAGGATTCATTCCCGGCGTAAAACCCGGCGAACAAACTTCAGAATACATAGATAATATACTCTCCCGTATAACACTACCGGGAGCCATATGTTTAGCACTTATCGCAGGGTTTCCTGCCATTGCTAAAGCAGCCGGAATTCAAGATGACTTTGCCTATTTCTTCGGAGGAACTTCTCTGCTCATTATGGTAGGTGTAATATTAGACACATTACAACAAATAGAAAGTTATCTATTGATGAGACATTACGACGGGATGATGAAAACAGGTAAAGTAAGAGGCCGTACACAATCTGTGTCGGTCTGAATTTAACCATAACATCTGTTCCCGATGATTATACATAAAACGGATGAGGAAATTGAGCTCATTAGATTGAGCGGGGATGTTTTAGGTAGGGCACATGCAGAAGTAGCGAAATGCATAAAACCCGGAGTGAAAACATCTCATTTAGATAAAGTAGCGTACGAGTTTATTTCTGATCACGGTGGATATCCATCGTTTAAAGGATATAAACTCAAAAAAAGCACTCCCTATCCGGCCTCGTTGTGTATATCGGTAAACGAAGTGGTCGTGCACGGTATACCGGATGAATACGAGTTGCAAGACGGAGATATAGTTTCCATAGATTGCGGAGTATGCCTGAATGGCTATCATAGCGACAGCGCCTACACCTATGCTGTGGGAAACATATCTGAAGAAAAAGAAAGGCTTTTGCGCGTTACTTTAGAGTCGTTGTTTAAAGGTTTGGAAATGGCCGTAAGTGGCAATCGTATAGGTGATATAAGTCACGCTATACAAAGCCATGTGGAAAAAGCAGGATTTTCCGTAGTGCGCGAGTTAGTTGGCCATGGGGTAGGTAAAATGCTGCATGAAGAGCCTGAAGTACCTAACTATGGCAAACGTAGCACCGGTCCTAAAATGCTCGAAGGCATGGTTATCGCCATTGAGCCGATGGTAAACATGGGCAAAAAAAATGTGCTTCAGGAAAAAGACGGATGGACAATTCGCACCGCCGACAGAAAACCTTCTGCACATTTTGAGCATACGGTAGCCATAAAAAAAGGTAAGCCTGATGTATTAACAACATTTAAATACATAGAAGAAGTAGTCAAAGTGAAAAATGGCTAAACAAAAGTCTATAGAGCAAGATGGCATCATATTAGAAGCCTTGTCCAACGCCATGTTTCGTGTTGAACTGGAAAATGGTCACAAGGTAATTGCCCATATATCCGGCAAAATGCGGATGAACTATATAAAAATATTACCTGGCGATAAAGTACGAATGGAAATGTCGCCTTATGATTTAACCAAGGGAAGAATAATACTACGTTACAAATAAATTAGGTCAGAAAATGAAAGTAAAAGCATCCATAAAAAAAAGAAGTGCCGATTGCAAAATCATTCGGCGAAAAGGAAAATTGTATGTTATTAATAAGAAAAACCCGAGATTTAAACAAAGACAAGGATAAATTATGGCTAGAATAGCAGGAGTAGACATACCCGATAATAAACGTGGTGAGATCGGCCTCACTTACATCTACGGAATTGGCAGAAGGACAGCTCAGGCTATCCTCAACGAAGCCGGTGTAGATTGGGACAAAAAAGTAAGTGAATGGACCCAAGAGGAATCTACTAAGATCAGAAACATCATCAGCACCAAATACAAAACGGAAGGCGTGCTGCGTTCAGAAGTACAATTGAGTATAAAAAGACTCATGGATATAGGCTGCTATAGGGGCCTAAGACACCGAAAAGGATTGCCTGTGCGTGGACAAAAAACAAAAAATAACTGTCGCACTCGTAAAGGCAAACGTAAAACAGTTGCAAATAAAAAGAAAGCTACTAAATAATAAGTAATCATGGCTCAAAAAGATACATCAACGGCAAAAAGAAAAGATAAAGCCAAAAAGCGCGTAGTTGCTGTGGAGGCTTCAGGTCAAGCGCACATAAAAGCTTCTTTCAACAACATTATCATTTCCCTCACCAACTCTCGCGGAGAGGTAGTGGCATGGTCGTCGGCTGGCAAAATGGGATTCAGAGGTTCCAAAAAAAATACGCCCTATGCAGCTCAGGTTACGGCTCAAAATTGTGGACAAGCAGCCTACGATATGGGCTTGAGAAAAGTAGAAGTGCTCGTAAAAGGGCCGGGAGCAGGCAGAGAATCGGCAATACGTACATTGCAAAGCATTGGCCTTGAAATTACCATGATTAAAGATGTAACGCCTCTGCCTCATAATGGTTGCAGGCCACCTAAAAAACGTAGAGTATAAAGAGTATAAAATTTAGTACAAAGAAACATTCTGATTATGGCTAGATATATAGGTCCTAAAACCAAAATTTCCAGAAAATTCGGTGAGCCCGTCATAGGTGCTGGCAAAGCGCTGCAAAAGAAAAACTACCCTCCCGGAATGCACGGAAAAGGGAAAAAAAGAAAAGGCTCAGAGTATGCCGTTCAACTTAACGAAAAGCAAAAAGCTAAATACCTATACGGCGTGCTCGAAAGACAATTTCAAAAAACATTTGCTTTGGCAGCCCGCAAACAAGGTATAACCGGAGATAACCTGCTTAAATTTCTCGAAGCAAGGCTCGACAATACTGTATATCGCCTCGGCATCGCTGCCACAAGAAGAGCGGCCAGACAGTTGGTACTACACAAACATATAACAGTAAATGGACAAGTAGTAAACATACCTTCCAAAATGCTCAAACCTGGCGACCTGGTTGCTGTGCGCGAACGTTCTAAGTCTTTGGAAGTGATAACCGATAGTCTTGCTAATAAAAGTACCAAACGTTTCTCTTGGCTCGAGTGGGACAACCATTCCATGACCGGTAAGTTTGTAACCTATCCCCAAAGAGAAGAAATACCCGAAAATATAAATGTGCAACTTATAGTAGAGCTATATTCTAAATAAAATTTTTACTTAACCATTTATCAGGAGGATTACACAGTGAAAAATATATCTATTCTTGCCTTCCAAATGCCGGAAAAAGTAGTAATGGAAAAAGCTACTGACTTTCATGGCTTGTTTGAATTCAAACCTCTCGAACGTGGATATGGTGTAACCATAGGACATGCTCTTAGAAGGGTGCTGCTATCTTCTCTGGAAGGTTATGCAATAACAGGTATAAAAATACCAGGAGTGTTGCATGAGTTCTCTACCATTCAAGGTGTGGTTGAAGACGTCACAGAAATTATCCTAAACCTTAAAATGGTTAGGTTTAAAAAAATTTCTGATTTGAATGAGTCCAAAATCGTTGTTTCCATAAAAAAGCAAGAGCAGTTTAAAGCAGGAGATATCGCTAAATTTACCTCCGCTTTTCAAATTCTAAATCCTGATCACGTAATCTGTAACCTCGATGTCAATGCAAGTTTTGATATTGAACTTACTATCGAAAAAGGAAGAGGTTATGTGCCTTCAGAAGAAAATAGGCCTACCGAACAAGTGTTTGGCTTTATACCTATAGATGCTATCTTCACACCCATAAAGAATGTTAAATATCACGTCGAAAACACTCGCGTGGAGCAAAAAACTGACTATGAAAAACTCATCATAGAAATAGAAACCGATGGCTCCATACATCCTGAAGATGCTTTGAAAGGTGCCGCTCACATCCTCATAAAACACTTCATGCTATTCTCTGACCAAACGATGACTCTCGATTCGGTAAAAGCAGAGGAAGAATCGGTGGTAGACGAAGAAATGTTGCGTATGAGAAAGCTCCTCAAGACACCTATTGCAGACTTAGACCTCTCTGTAAGAGCTTATAACTGCCTGAAAGCAGCTGATATAAAAACCTTAGGCGACTTGGCCGCTCTCGACATTACCGACATGATGAAGTTCAGAAACTTTGGTAAAAAATCTTTGGCAGAGCTTGAACAACTTATTGCCGAAAAAGGACTTTCCTTCGGAATGGATGTAAGCAAGTACAAATTAGATGAAGAGTAATTTGTTTATTGATACTTCATGTATTACAAGCCGTAAATAGTTAAATAAAATGAGACACGGAAGAAAAATAAATCACCTCGGAAGAACATCACGCCATCGTCAGGCATTGTTGTCAAACATGGCATCTTCCCTTATACTTAACAAACGTATTACAACCACTGTAGCAAAAGCTAAAGCTCTCAGAAAATACATCGAGCCCTTACTTACCAAAGCAAAAAATGATACCACTCACTCTCGCAGAATCGTATTTTCCTATCTGCAAAACAAAGAGTCTGTCAAAGAACTCTTCGATAATGTAGCAGAGAAAATCTCTACGCGAATGGGGGGCTACACCAGAATAATAAAAACCGGAACACGCCTGGGCGATAGCGCTGAGATGTGTTTGATGGAATTAGTAGATTACAATACAATCTACTCTAAAGACTCCGTAAAAGCTAAGTCTAAACGCACCCGAAGAAGTTCTAAGAAAAACATCAAAGACACTGAAGAAAAAAACAGTGCCGACGAATCTTCTAAGGATACAGTTTCATAACTAAAGTAAGTAGTAAGTGTTTTTATTTTTGAGTATCCTTGGCAGGCGCATATAGCGCCTGCTTTTTTAGTTTTATCCCGGATTTTTCGTTGAGGTTAAGTTTGGAGGCTTAAACCCGGATTTTTCGATACTGTCCCAAAAAGTGTGTATACATTATGCCTTGCCTCACTCCGTATAAACCCGGATTTTTCAGTTGAGGTTAAGTTTGAAGGCTTAAAGGCCATGGAGATGGATACTGTCCCAAAAAGTGTGTAAAGTGAGTTGTTTTTTGAAAGATTAATTAGATTAAAAACTAAAAAAAATGGCGATGGGGTAGTATCCCAAAAAGTGTGTATGAAGTGTAGTTGTTTTTTTTACAAACATAGTACTTTTTTTATTTGTTACATA
>JANWYS010000068.1 GCA_025054875.1 Cytophagaceae bacterium
CCATCCCTCGCGCAGGTTCTCTCGAATTTTTTCAAGTTCATAAGTGAATGTGAAACTTCGAGGTAGTTTTCAAAATAAATGAACGGTTTGTTTGAATTCCTTTTTGCAGAACCTTGAGGTAAAAAAAAGAGCGATCTGCAAAGGTCTGGGCGCCGCCCTAAAGGGCGGCGCCCAGACCCAAAGCTACCTGAAAAACACACGCAGTCATACGCCAACAAGACATTACAGTATAAAGCCAAAACGTTATTGCACTTCAGAGGAACCCTCCTTCAATGGTCAGCGCCATAGCTTGATCAATGGCCTGCCAATACGGATCCGGATTTGTCACACAAAATGGATTAATCTCAATAATTTAAACAAACTTACTCTATAAGTTTCACCACTAGCTTCCACATATCAATGAACTGAATTTTTTCTTTGTGTTATAAGCATTATCCATTCAGGTATGAGCTGATTCTCAAAATATCGGCAAATACGCCGGCAGCAGTAACTTCAGCTCCGGCACCCGGCCCCTTCACTACCAGCGGACGTTCCTTGTAGCGTTCGGTGGTGTAAGCTATTACATTGTCACTTCCTGAAAGACTGTAAAAAGGATGTTCCGAATCAACCTCTTGAAGAGATACAGAAGCCTTATTATTTTCCAATTTCGCTATAAAACGAAGTACACAATTTTTCCTCTCAGCTTTCTCCCTTAGGGAAGAGAAATAGTCGTTGTGTTTTTCTAGTTCTTCAAAAAAGGCTTCTACAGAGGTTGCTTTCAGACAAGGTTCGGGAAGTATGTTTTGTACTTTCACATCTTCAAATTCGAGAGGCACACCTGCCTCGCGCGAAAGGATTAATATTTTTCTCGCTACATCTTTTCCGTTCAGGTCGTCTCTGGGGTCGGGTTCGGTATAACCTTTTTCTTTTGCTTCTTTTACTACATCCGAAAATTTTTTATCACCCTTGAACGTATTGAAGATGTATGACAGTGTTCCGGAGAGCACACCTTCTATTTTCAATATCTTATCACCACTATACATCAGGTCTTGCAAAGTGTTTATTACCGGCAAGCCAGCACCGACGTTGGTTTCATACAAAAATTTAACTCGGTTTTTTTCGGCTAACTTTTTAAGTTTTTCGTACACGGCATATTTTCCCGAGTTGGCAACTTTATTGGGCGTAACTATGGATACACGTTCGTTCAACACATCCTCATAAAGCTCAGGAACAGTATCTCCGGAGGTGTTGTCAATAAATATGGAATTAGGCAGGTTGAGTTGTTGAATTTGTTGTACAAACTTTTTCAGGTTTACATTTTCACCGTTTTGCTCCAATTGTTTTTTCCAATCAGAAATATCAATCCCCGATATATCGAATAACATCTTTTTTGAGTTGGCTATACCTACTACATGTATTTGTAATCTTTTTTCCTTTTTTAAAAACTCAGCCTGATGTTGTATCTGTCGGATTAAGGTACTGCCGATCAGGCCGAGCCCTACAATAAATAAGTTTAATGTTTTGATGTCGGAAATGAAAAACGATTCGTGCAGAGCATTGAGCGCTTTCGAGAGATCAGCCGCGGGAATAACTACAGACAAGTTTAATTCTGATGAACCTTGAGCTATGGCAACTACGTTTATTCCGTTTTTGCCCAAAGCGTTAAACATACGTCCGGATATACCCGGAGTGTTGCGCATATTTTCTCCAATAATGGCAACAATGGCTAAATCATTATTACAAATTACTTTATCAATTTTTTTTGAAGATATCTCTTGTTGAAATTCCTCTTCAAGTATTTCGGCAGCGCGGGCTCCGTCTTTGCTATTTACGGCAAAACATATCGAATATTCTGAAGAGGCTTGAGTGATCAATATAACATTAATTTTATACTTAGCCAATGCTCCAAACAAGCGTGCCGATATGCCGGAAACTCCTTGCAGTCCGCTACCCTGAAGAGTAAGCAGGGAGATAGTGTCTATAGAAGTAATACTTTTTATTAAGAAGTCATTGGCTTTGGCACGTTCACTGATGAGTGTGCCCGGAAATTCGGGGTTGAACGTGTTTTTTATAGCAATAGGTATCTTTTTAGCGAAAGCCGGTTGTAGAGTAGGGGGATAGATTACCTTTGCACCGAAGTGCGATATCTCCATGGCTTCCACATAGGATATAGCAGGAAGAGTAAAGGCTTGCGGTACTTTTTTCGGGTCTGCAGTCATCACACCGTCTACATCAGTCCATATTTCTATAACTTTTGCCTGTAGCGCTGCTCCTATGATTGAAGCCGTATAGTCTGAGCCTCCTCTGCCCAGAGTGGTTGTTTCGCCTTTAGAGGTGGCACCAATAAAGCCGGTGACAAACTGGATCTTTTTTCGGGAAGAAAAATATTCTTTAATTTTTTTATTGGTTTGTATAAAATCAACCTTTGCCTGCCCGAAATCATCATTCGTCACGATCACTTCCCTTGCGTCAAGCATTTCTGCATCAATCCCAAATTGGTTCATGTACTCCGTAATGATGTAGGTAGAAAATCTCTCACCAAAACTGCTGATCAAATCACAAGAGCGTGCGGAAAACTCTTTCAGAAGATATATTCCATGCATCAGATCTTCCAACTCATGAATCAATGTTTTTACATAAGCGATGGTTTTGCTTTGTATTTTTACGTCAATGAGCGTTTTTATTGCCTGAATATGTTTTTCCTCCAACTGCTGAATAGAGTCTTTGTAACTTATATCGCTATCAGCAGCTTTGCGGGCGGTTTCGATGAGTAAATTTGTTACGCCGGCCATTGCCGAAAACACAACGACCATATCCTCTTTGTTTTTCTTTTGTTCCATTAATATCTCTTTCACGAGATGTATGGCCTGTGCCGATCCTACTGATGTACCTCCGAATTTTAGAACCTTCATTTTTTATTTATTGTAAGTCTGTTTAAATAATTGCGCAAAATACATGTTGCTCGGATGATTTCATAACTTTCTTTTATGACTGCATATTTGACCCGAATTACGCATTGACGAAAAGCTGTGGTGAAATGTTTTTTTCATGTAGGGCGCGCCCCTGCGGGGCCGGGCTGTCCGCCACTCCGCTATCGCTGCGGTGCTCCGCTGAAGCTCCGCACTGGCCTTGCAGGCCATGGCTCCCATCCCTCGCGCAGGTCCTCTCGAAACTTTTCAGGTTCATGAGAGAATGTAAACCTCCGAAGTAGCTTGCAAAAGAAACTGAGCGGTGTGTTTGAGCTCCTTATTTTGTGAGGCCTTCAGCCGAACAAAAAGAGCGAACCGCTTAAGGTTCGGGCGCCGCCCGAACTCGAATCTTCAAGAAAAAATTATCCCATCTTCATTTGTCAATGAAATTTATTCTTAGCCCAACAACGAACCTGACCCTGTACTTTTCTCTGACGCTGAATCCGTGTTTAATAGTTGCTTCAGTAGATTATTATAGATACCTTTCGACATGACACCAAACTTCGATACTATGTTTGACATAAAAAAATACTACATGCTTATAGAAAATGTTATACAAAGCCTCGGCGTTGACCCTCAGTTGTGCAAAGGCGAAAAAGAAGGACAATACAACCTTCAGCGCGGATCGGCTGCTGTGTGGGTAGATGTGTGGCAATCCGAAGGACAAGAGTATGGATACCTGCAAGTGATGGCTCCTGTGCTTGAGATACCACCCAACAACAGAGAGGCATTTTACAGAGAGTTGCTCGATATTAATCATCAATTATATGGAGTAGCGATGACTACTTATGGTAGTTGGGTATACGCAAAGTCAGTAAGAGAGTTAGAAGGACTTGACGAAAACGAGGCTCGGGCAATTTTGAGTCGTGTAGGCGCTTGTGCCGATCAATATGACGATCAACTCAAAGCAAAATACTATGCTATGGACGACAGGAGGTAGTCGTCATTCTGTAGATAAAATTTCATAGTATTCTTTTAGTTCTATGCTGCGCACTTTTGTGATGTTCATCTTCTCCTCAGCTAAAATGGGTTTGTAAGAGCTCGCTTTTTTAGTGGAGTATAAAGACTCCAAATATTTATATTCCATTTCTCTGAATTTTAACCAACTTTCCTGAGAGTGTTTTAGTGCATTTTTTTGACTATCGTTCAGTTTAGCCATCAGTAGATTTAGATAATATTCCATTTCTTGTTCCCATTTTTCATGGGCTATGTTCATACATCCCACCATGCCATCTATTGTTTGTCCGTCAATTGCAGTAAGACAATTGTGTAACAATTGATCAATAGGATGTGTTAGTTTTTGTGCTTGAAGGGGATAATACAAGCATACAGAAAAAATTATTAGCCATATATTTTTGGTTACGATGTTCAAGAACGTATGATTTTAAAATAAGGTTACGTATGTGTTGTTTCTTAGTAGTTAAACGGAGTAATTTTACATAAGTTTAGCTGGATTATGAAAGAAAATAAAGAACTTATTATGTATACTAAAGAACAGCTTGCTTTGCGCAATGGAGTGGATAGGGAAGAAGTATGGTGCGCATATAAAGGGATTATTTACGACCTGTCAAAATCGAGGCTATGGCGCAATGGCAAACATTATGAGCACTGGGCAGGTCAAGACCTTACCGAGGAGCTGAAAAATGCTCCACACACAGATAACGTATTTGACAAGTTTGAACCCATAGGCCGATTGGTTAATTATAAATCATGAAAAAATGATATGTATATGCGATAGCGGCTCCAGCAAAGCGCTTTGGGGATTTATAGAAAATACAAATGCTCCACGTTACATATATAGTGCCGGTATAAATCCTGCCACCATGAGCGAAGATGAAATACATACCTCCATACAATCGGCTATGGATGAGTTTTCAGATTGTTATCAGCATGTTCATGAAGTATGTTTTTACGGAGCGGGCTGTAGTACAACGGCAGCTAAATCAAAAGTTGAAAATGCACTGAAAAAAATATTTTGCAAAAGTTGTATATCCGTTCAAAGTGATTTGCTGGGCGCTGCACGAAGTCTTTTCGGAAATCAAAAAGGCATAGCCTGCATATTAGGCACCGGCTCTAACTCATGTCTCTATGATGGGAAAGATATAACAGAGAATGTACCTTCTTTAGGCTACATATTGGGAGATGAAGGCAGCGGAACCGCCATAGGCAAAAAATTACTTTCTGATTATCTCCGTGGTTTGATGCCTGCCGACATACAAATCGCTTTTGAAGAATATACACCTGATCGTTATGCAGATATTATAGATAATGTGTACAACAATTCCATACCTAATCGCTACATAGCATCTTTCGCAAAGTTTGCTGCAAAGTTTAAACATCATAAATACATACAAAATACACTCAGAGTTATGTTTGAACAGTTCATATCTACGCATGTGCTGCGCTATTCAATGTATAATGCTCTGCCAGTTCGTTTTACAGGTTCCGTGGCTTATCATTTTCAAGATATTCTCAGAGAAACAGCAAAAAATTACGAACTTAATGTGGATTTAATCACTGAACATCCCATGCCGGGTTTAATCAAATATCATGGAAAATCTGAATAAACAAACTACTGAGTCAACTTCACATTACGATCACCTCGAGAAAATGCCCTTGCGTGAATTGCTCATAAACATGAACAAAGAGGATAAAACGGTACCCTTTGCCGTAGAAAGGTGTATCCCGCAAATAGAAAGGTTAGTCAAAGTCATCGTTGAGAAAATGAAAAACGGAGGGCGGCTGTTTTATATAGGTGCAGGCACAAGCGGGCGTTTGGGTATAGTAGATGCTTCGGAATGCCCACCAACATTCGGAGTGCCGCACGATTGGGTAATAGCCTTGATTGCAGGCGGCGACGGAGCTATACGAAAAGCAGTTGAATTTGCCGAAGATAGCCTCGAACAGGCATGGAAAGATTTATGTGCATATCACGTGTCAGATAAAGATGTAGTGATTGGAATTGCTGCATCAGGCCGCACTCCTTATGTGTTGGGAGGTATCAAGGCCTGTAATGATAATCATATTACGACCGGCTGCATCACTTGCAATGCCAATACTCCTTTAGCTCAACAAGTGCAATATCCCATAGAAGTAATTACCGGGCCTGAGTTTGTAACAGGCAGCACCAGAATGAAAGCCGGAACAGCTCAAAAACTTGTGCTCAATATGATTTCTACATCGGTAATGATTCAACTGGGAAAAATCAAAGGAAATAAAATGGTAGATATGCATCTGGCCAATTCAAAACTTATAAACCGCGCCATACGTATGTTATGTGAGGAGTTAAACATTTCTCATGATGATGCTCAAAAAATGTTATCCCAACATGGTAATGTGCGAAAAGCCATCGAATGGTACAATACAAATAAAAAAAATATGGAATAGTTTATGCAAGACATAGAACCTTTCTACAACTGGGAAAACTTCTACGATAGTTCCTGCGACCGACACTCTCCCTTTTATGGAATGAGCTATAATCTCTATGAGTATACCAATGACATATATGGATATTACATTCATCCACTGTGGGATTATATAGGTTCGGAAACTTTGTACATCAAAATTTTATACGCCGACTATGAAAGAAAAATAGTGATTATTGAGTTATTTGGTGAGTGGAATGATGCCATAAATAACGATATCATGTTTCTCAAGAGAAATATCATAGACCATTTTACAAACCTTGGCATAAACAAATACATCCTCATAGGCGAAAATGTCCTAAACTTCCATGGCTCGGACGACTGCTACTATGAAGAATGGTTTGACGATATAGAAGACGGATGGATAGCAGCTGTAGGGTTTCGTGAGCATGTGCTTGAGGAATGGAACAAGTACGCTTTAGACTATTATATCTTTTATGGCGAAAGTTTACAAATTGATAATTGGCGCACTCTTACACCGATGAGTTTTTACAAACTTGTCGAATCATACATTCATAAAAGACTGCCGGCCGGATAAGTAGCATCATCTACTCGTATTTTACCTGTATATTAATGTCCGTATTTCTGCCTTTATCATCAGTGCAGGAGATTTTTATGGCGCCTTCGTTCGGACGGAAATATACTTTCTCGCTGGCCAATGCCTCTTTGTATAGTTGGTTATTTATGTGCCAATAAACTTTGCGTACATTATTCTGAGCTATGCATTTCAGTAACATCATAGGAGTATTTTGCCTTGAAATGATATATTCTTTTCCATTCAATGGCGATACGATTCTGGGCGATCCCGATTCGAGTATTCTGGTGCAATTCGGATTATGCTCAGGAACAGTTTCAAGAAATATTCCCTTTTTATGATAATAGTCGGCAATTTCAGGATCTAAGTTTGGAAATATTTTTTTCTTGTATCCCGAAGAGGGAAGACAGTGCATACAATAAGACATTTTTTCGTCATGAGATAAAAAGTAGGTTTTGAGATGTTCGCATTTCTGAATGGAAGATATTCCCGGAATGTAATAATCTAATATTTGATGGGTGCAATGGTCTCCCGGTATAAGTCCGGTGGCCTGACATACATAACGAAATTCCAAATTAGAAGGCTTGAAAAACCAATTGTTAGAGGCATTGTAATCAATGGCATTAAACACTTCAAACAACAGAGGAGTAGCGATATCAGCACCGGTGAGCTGATGCACACCTTGTCCGGAAAAATTTCCGACCCAAACTCCTATCGTATACTTTTTGTTGTATCCAATACTCCATGCATCTCGCCTCCCGTAAGAAGTTCCCGTTTTCCAGGCTATTTGTGGCAGGTGGTATGTGTTAAGGTAGTTATTTGGCAAATCGGGGCGTGTGATTTGTGATAGTATGGAAGTAATCATGTATGAGGATTGCGGTGAAATAATGCTGTCTACTACTGCATTTTTCTCAAAGTGGGTGTAGCGCAATGTTGGTAATTTCCCATCGCGCGCCAAAGCTGAAAATGCTCTTGTAAGTTCTTCAAGCGTCACTCCACATCCGCCCAAAATAAGTGATAACCCTAAAGAAGATGATTTAGAAGCAATATGACGGAACCCTGCTTTTTTCAAATAGCTCAGAAAAACGGGAACTGAAACCTTTTCCAGCAACTTCACTGCCGGAATGTTAAGAGAATAAGCCAATGCCTTTTCAGCTGTAACTTCTCCATTAAATTTTTTGTCGAAATTTTCAGGGGCATATCCGTCAAAATCGGTAGGTACATCAGCTAATACAGTTTTAGGGGTTATTATGCCCATATCTATGGATAATCCATAAATAAAGGGTTTCAGCGTGCTACCCGGCGAGCGTACAGCTACAACTCCGTCTACCTGGCCTGCATTTTCTGCATCATCAAAATCAGGGGAACCCACATAGCCTTCCACATGGCCGTTTTTGTTATTCACTATCAGTATGGCTGCATTGTAGATGTGAATACTTTTTAAACGTTGAATATAGTTGTAGCAAATTTCTTCTACTTTTTTTTGTGTGGGCAAATGAATGGTACTGGTTATGCTATTGAGGCCGGGATATTTACGCATAAGGCGTAATGCCAGGTGAGGTATTTCTCTGGGAGCCTTTTTCCGCCTTGCATGTAAAGGCTCTTTTATCGCCGTTTCTACAAGTTCATGTTCAAATATGCCCTCTGCTTCAAATTTTTTCAACCATTTGTTACGCTCTTTATAGATTTCCTGATTGGAATAGCCAAGACGTAGCGTGGTAGGACGGTTCGGAATAATACACAAAGTTACAACTTGTGCCAGGCTGAGCTTATCAGGCATACAACCAAAATACAAAACCGATGCCGCTTTTACTCCTTCTATGTTTCCACCATAAGGCACTAAATTCAGGTACAGTTGTAATATCTCATCTTTACTGTATTGTAATTCTAATTGCAGCGCTCTGAACATTTCTATGAGTTTTGAAAGATAATTACGTTCACGCCTCTCAAGCATACGTACAACTTGCATGGTGATAGTAGATGCGCCTGACTTTTTTTTTCCCGAAATTAAATTATGGATTGAGGCTCTGACTACGGCAAAGAGATTCACTCCGGGATGATAGTAAAAGTATTTGTCTTCTTTCTCGATGAATGCAGTTTTTAAATCCGACTGAACTTCGTGTAGCTCAGTTTTCATGCGCCACTTATCATCTGCAGAAAGTGTCGCATACAGAATGTTTCCATCATTACTTGTAACAACGGTAGAATATTTCACATCTATACGAAATGGAAATAAAAAATTCAACAGTGCAAAAGTAAGCACAAGACACAAACACCCCACCACAACAAGCCGGAATACCAATGTTAGTTTACGTTTGCGGAAGTTGTGAAATATCATTCCTTATACTAATTTTAACGGTATTGAATATGCACATACAAAAATACATTTAAAAAATCGTCAGTATATGGATAAAAAGAAACTGCTCATACTTTTTATATCACGCATATTGGTATGTGCGCTGTTTATATTTTCTGGTGTGGCCAAATTATTACCCATAGAGGCGTTTGAGAAACAATTGGTTGATTTGGGTTTTGCTAACTGGTGTAATGTATTTTATTTATCAAGGAGTATAATATCGGTAGAAATTTTTCTCGGCTTAGCTTTTTTGCAATCCAACTATTTGAAAAAAATCATCATCCCCTCAACCATGGGATTGTTAATAATTTTTTGTATTCATCTTACCATAGAAATATTCAACAAGGGTGCAAATGCCGGAAATTGCGGGTGTATGGGGCAACTTATACCTATGACGCCTTTAGAGGCTTTGATAAAAAACATCTTTACTTTGGGCTTGCTTGGCTACATGTACTACATATACCGCGAGAAAGAAAAAAACAAACTTCATGTACTTCTCATTCTGTTTCTGTTAACAGCCTTAGTTGTGTACCTCTTCACACCTTTCTGTCCATGCAAATGTAAACCTCAGGATGTTTATTACGACAATATCAATATTACTCCGCAGGTTGATAGCAGCGTTAAAAAAACTATAGACAGTGTCGCATCGGTTGATACGATGAAGATTTCGGATAATAAGGCAACAAATGTTAATCCATCATCGGTAAAGATTGCTCCAAAAACAACTGTTACAAAAAAAGATAGTGCAGCTAAGTCTTCATCTGCAATACCAGAGAATATGCCGCCTAAGAGACGTTCAGAGTTTGCCCCTTTCAGTCAATTTAGTGATGGTGTAAGGGTAGATTTAGATGACGGGCTGAAAGTGGTGTGCTTGTTCAGCCTGGATTGTGAACACTGTATGGAAACCTGTAAAAAGATATGCACTTTATCGAAAACAACACAGTTGCCACCAATATATCTGCTTTGCTACGGCGAAGAAAGTATGACTGAAAATTTTTTTAATACAGCAGGTTGCAGATTCCCATATCGTATCATAGACCCAGGCACATTCTTTCCCATGCTGGGCAAAGCCAATGCACCTCCTCGTGTTACCGTGTTAAAAAATGGCAACATTACTGCAGATTTTTATAATTACGAAACTTTGGATGTGGCTGCTTTTGAAAAAGCTTTGAAATGATGAGGAATAAAAAATATCTGACATTAATCAGTTGCGTAGCTTTGTTATTCAGTACTTCAAATGTACTGAATGTGCAAAAATACAAAGTGAAAACCATAGTTATTGATGCGGGACATGGAGGCAAAGACCCCGGATGCATTGGCTATGGCTCACGTGAAAAGGATATAGCTTTGGACATTGCCCTTAAATTGGGCGAGTTCATAAAGGAAAATATGAAGGGGGTGAAGGTCATATACACTCGCGATAAAGATGTGTTTGTAGATTTACATCAACGGGCCTCCATTGCCAACAAGAGCGCAGCAGATTTGTTTATTTCCATACATGTTAACTCCGGCCCGACCGGATTATATGGCACAGAGACGTATTGCATGGGGTTGCATAAAACGGAACAAAACTTATCCGTGGCGCAAAGAGAAAATTCATCTATACTACTTGAGGCAGACCATAAAAAAAATTACGATGGTTTTGACCCCCAATCGCCACAGTCTTACATTTTATTTTCATTGTATCAAAATGCATATATCAACAACAGTATGATGCTGGCAGCGAAAATTGAGCAGGAGTTTGAAAGGGAAAACAAAAGAAAAAGTCGTGGAGTAAAGCAGGCAGGTTTTTTAGTTCTATGGAAGACAGCAATGCCCAGTGTGCTCGTAGAAACCGGATTTCTCTCAGATTCATCTGATGCGGCATATCTGAAAACCGAAAATGGAAGAATAGACACCGCATGGAGCATTTACACAGCTATCGAAGAATATAAAGAGCAAATGGAAGCCGAAGAGTAGCAAGAGCGCCGGACAATTACAATATGTTTTGCGCTTGTTCTTTTATTTTTTCCAGTTCGTCTTTCATGTCTACTACACATTTTTGAATGATGGCATCGTTCGATTTTGAGCCAATAGTATTAATTTCTCTGCCGATTTCCTGCGCTATGAAACTTAGCTTCTTTCCGTTACTTTCAGCTGTTTTTAGTGTTTCTCTAAAGTATTGAATATGGCTTTTCAGGCGCACTTTCTCTTCGCTGATATCAAGTTTTTCTATATAGTAAATCAATTCCTGTTCAAACCTTGCAGGGTCTATCTCGGTTATGTTTAGTTCATTGAAGCTATTATGTATTTTATTCCGAATATTTGCAATACGTATGGGATCTTGTGTTTCTATTTCGAAGAGTTTTTTTTCAATGCGTTCCAAATATTCAAGAAAGTGCTGCTCTATAACTTTCCCTTCCATGCATCGGAATTCATTGCATTTTTCTATTGCCTTAAGTATGGCAGAAGATATGCATTCCCAATCTTCCTGACTGGTACCGGAAGATAATTCGTTTGCAAGGACATCGGGCAAGGTAAGTATCTGGCTGAACAGGCTGTCTTTGGGAGCGCCCAATTCATCACATATTCCAGAGAGCTCTTGATAGTAATACTTCAACAGATTTTTGTTTATGGTTATTTTAGGTTTTGTTTCGGCTTTGTTTTTTACTTCAATGGTGAGAGAAACTTTTCCACGTTCAATCGTATGGATAAGCATTGAACGTATGTCAACCTCTTTGTCGGTATATTCTTTTGAGATACGAAGGTTAAGATCAAGAAATTTAGAGTTCAGAGTTTTTATCTCAACAGAGACTGATATACGATCAGTCTCAACGGTGGCGGCACCGTATCCGGTCATTGATTTTATCATATAAACAAAATTTAAAAATGGTAAATTACGCAGGAATATGTATTTTTGGCACAATGTAAATAACCTTGCGGGAAATACATAGAGTTAGAAAGTTTAATTTGATTTTTAAGACATGAAATTTGGAGTTATCACGTTCCCCGGTTCTAACTGTGACGATGATTTATATGATGTGCTGAAAAATACGATGAACTGCACAACGGTAAAGCTTTGGCATAAAGAAACCGACTTGCAAGGATGTGATTTTATTTTTTTGCCCGGGGGGTTTTCTTATGGTGATTACTTGCGCTCAGGAGCTATTGCACGGTTTTCACCCATTATGGATGCGGTAATTAAACATGCCGAAAGAGGCGGATATGTGATGGGAATTTGCAATGGATTTCAAATATTGACAGAGGCACAACTTTTGCCTGGTGCTTTGTTGCGCAACGTTGGTATGAAGTTTATATGTAAAAACACGTACATCACTCCGGTCAATACGGATACAGTGATTACTTCATGCTTGCAAAAAAACAAGGCATACAAAATTCCTGTGGCACATGCTGAGGGCAGGTTCTATGCAAGTGAAGCCACTTTAGATGAAATGAAAAGCAATGGCCAAATACTGTTTAAGTATTGCCATCCCGATGGAACGATAGACGATACAGCCAACATAAACGGCTCTATAGAAAACATTGCAGGAATTTGCAATACATCAAAAAATGTGTTCGGCATGATGCCGCATCCGGAGAGGGCTGCAAGCGAATATCTTTCAAATACCGAAGGTAAGGCCATATTTGAATCTATACTGAAAAATGTAAGAGCATGACTGATCAGTTTAGAACAGTCATATATACACAGTATCTTTAATTTTTCTTCAGTTGTTTTTTGCTTTTTGTTCTATCCATTTCAACACAAGCTTTGTATCGCAGTTGCTCAACCTTCCGGAGGGAGGCATGGGATTTGTAGTGGAGGTCATAGCGCTATAGAGCAGGCTACCGGCGGGGTCTAGGGTATCTACGTATCCCCATCCTGGTCTCATCAGAGAGGTATAGGCTTTACCTTCCTCAAGATTAAGGTTAGCTTTGGGATTAGTTCCGCTATGACATCCTGATGTAGCACAATGTGTGGTAAATATAGGTTGAATATGCCTGCTGAAAGATACTATGGATAAAGTGTCGGCTAAGCATTGAGCAGTATTTTTATTATCAGGTCCGATATGGTCGCTTGAACAACTTGTGAACGTTATCCAGAAGGTAGTGATAAGATAAATTTTTAACCATTTACTTTTCATATGAAAACATAGATATAATGTTTTGTGTTAAGGTTTTTGCCAAAGAGCTGCTGTTATCAGCTGCAGAATATACTATGAGGTTGGATGGGTTGCGCAAGTCAATACTGCTAAACAATTTTGCGTAGTTTATTTTCAAATGCAGAAAGTTAGTTTTATCAGGCATTATTGTATAATTTTTTTTAGGCATGGTTACAGTTTTCAAATTTTCGTTTGTACCTATTCTGTATATAAAACTGGCCATATGAGATTCAGGTGCACTTGCCGATGTTGTGGTATCTATCTTTCCTTGCACGTTCATAAATATATATCCATCAGGTTGTGCAGTGGGGCCAAACCACATGTTGCTTGCATTTAGTGGTGAAGGCTTTCCGGCTCCCGGAGATAGTGCGTTGACTTCGGGCGATAATCCAACATCGAAGCGAATACTTTTATAATTGCCGGCCGGAATTTTACCCAGAGAATAAGCAAGTTCATTTTGTGTTTTTAAAATAATGGTATCCTTTACATGATACGTACTGCCATCCGGACGTATGAGGTGAATATTTGACAAATATAATTGTGCCATGGAAATAGAGATTTTGCGGCCATTGTTCAAAAAAGTATATGTGGTGCCATATGCCTCTACTTCCGTTTCGTCAATGTAATTATGAATGTGTAATTTCAAAGTTCCTTTCACGCTGCTATACTCGTTGTATTCAGGATGCTTATCATGGGGAATTACCACATCGTCGGGTTTTCTTTTATTGCATGTGGCCAGCGTGCTCACAAGAAGTATCAGAATGAATATTTTTTTTGTAATCGTTTTCACTTGGGTTTTTGTGGTTTAAAACGTTGCAGATAAAGAGGTAAAGAATAAATGTTTTCCTGCAGATTGTATTCCATTCAGATTTTGGTAAAGCGGCATGCCATACTCAACAGCCAAACGTATGTATTTGGCAAAATGTATACCGTAACCTACGTAGGTGTTAAGCCTGAATCCTCCATAGTTAGCAGGGTTGGCGGCGGGCTCATATATAGTATACAATGTAGGGTCTTTGCCTTTTATGGATCCGGAAAGTGAGGTTTCGCAACGCGTAGAAATATTGAAAGCAGGGAAAAAATGCCACGATGCCCAGTTGTTAAATATAGCTTCATGGCCAAAACGATAACCTACGGAATTGCTTCTTGTGCGTATGGTGGCAGAGATTTGAGTGCTCAGCGATAGTTTATTTTTTCTGTACAAATAATTCACTGCGGGCATCACATCCCACGTTCCGGAACCTGTTTGCATCATATAAGGCAGGCGCTGTTCGGTGCTATATACATGCTTTCCATCGCCTTTCAGATGTATTTTCCCGGTGGGCAAATTTATGCCCATTGAAAATACCAAAAGGTGTAAACTATTGTCCACAGCACCATATAGGACGTGAAGTTTTGTGTCGCTGATGCCGGATGATTTCATCGCCATATCGTCATGATGCATATCATTTTGATGATCATGTCCCGCATGCATGATTCGTTGTGTGTGCGACATATTGGAGTACATGTTCATGTACATGGTATTAGAGATGACATTCATCATGGCCATTAATGTAATTTTATCGCTCAGCCCATACATGCCCATAATCATATGCATGTGCATGTGCATGCGTTGTGGGCTCATGATGTAGTAATTAAACACATATTCGTCGTCCACATAATATTTCCCCTCCAGAATTTTATTCATTCCCATGTACATATAGCGGTAAGAAATCATCCATTCGTTTTTTTTATGAATGTGGCTAATCATTATACCAGCCGGCGTAGGGTCACTTGAACAACAGCATACAGAGCAGGTTATGATGCTATCTGTTTGTGCATTCACCCGAATAGAGAAGGTTAAGCATACATATATCAGAATACATCTGATGAAGGTTTTCATTGTAATTACAGATTTAATCAAAATATTATGACAGACATTTATCAGCGAATTTAAATTACTTAAAA
>JANWYS010000069.1 GCA_025054875.1 Cytophagaceae bacterium
CCCTTTCGAAAAATCCTTGAAAATTCCATATTGAAGGGGAAAATCAGTGTTGAAATTGTATATTCAACTGAAAAATCCGGGTTCAACTGAAAAACCCGGGTTTATTCCATTTTATGCTGTAATTAATGTGTTTTCCATGTCACACTGTGAAGCAACATTGAACGGAATTCATTGAGTAAAATTTTCTACTGTTCAAACATGGCATGAATCATGTCAGATTATATTGCTGAGCTACTCTTTCAGTAAAGCGCAATTCATCATATCAAACCAATTTTTTCGCAAGCGCGTTGAGCGGCTTGTTGTTCAGATTTCTTTTTACTGGATCCTGTACCGGTACCAATAATTTCATTTCCTAACATGACCGCAGCTGTAAATTCTTTGTTATGTGTGCTTCCGGTCTCTTGTATGATTTCGAACCTTATAGGTTTATTATTTTTTTGCGACCATTCTATTAATAAGCTTTTGAAGTTGGTGGTATTATGAATCAGTTGTTCGATATTGAAATTTTGTTCTATAATTTTCTCAAGGACAAATTTTTTACAACTTTTAAATCCCTTGTCAAGATACACAGCACCCACCAGAGCTTCCAGCACATCACCATAAAGAGATTTGTAAGGCACGTTCACATTGCCGGTATACTCAACAATTTTAGGCAGGCCTAATTTTTTTCCTGCGTTATTGAGCGACTCACGGTTCACTATGCGTGAGCGTATGTCGGTAAGAAAACCCTCATCTTTGAAAGGATATTTTTTGAAAAGATATTCGGCAATAATAGCTCCCAGCATGGCATCGCCGAGGTATTCTAAACGTTCATATGAATTTTTTATTCCACTATGGCTTTCTTTAGCAGCAGAAGCGTGAATTATGGCAAGTTTGTAAATATTGTGATTTTTGATTTTTTGCCCGATGATAGATTGTATGTTTAATACAAAAGTTTTGTGTGCTTTTTTATCATTTGTTTTATCAAACCAGTTGTGGAGTATTTTTTTCACACGATTACTCTACTTTTTTGAAAATAATGGAGCAATTATGCCCACCAAATCCGAAAGTGTTGCTCATAGCCACGTTAACGGTACGTGTCTGTGCTTTGTTAAGAGTAAGGTTTAACCTGGTGTCAATTTGTTCATCAGGAGTAGTATGGTTGATGGTAGGAGGTATGATTTGGTGTTTTATGGCAAGCACAGAAGCTATAGCTTCAATGGCACCGGCCGCACCCAAGAGATGTCCGGTCATGGATTTGGTAGAGCTTATATTGAGTTTGTAAGCATGTTCTTTGAACACCTGAATTACTGCGGAAAGCTCTGCAATATCGCCCAAAGGTGTAGAAGTGCCATGTACGTTAATATAATCTACAGATGAAGGCTCAATACCGGCATCTTGCAGTGCATTAAGCATCACATTTTTAGCACCGAGTCCCTCGGGATGAGGTGCAGTGAGGTGATAAGCATCTGCGGAAAGTCCCCCTCCTATCATTTCTGCATACATGGTAGCACCTCTTCTTTTAGCGTGCTCGTATTCTTCCAGCACCAAAGCTCCTGCTCCTTCTCCCATTACAAAACCATCTCTGGTTTTATCAAAAGGCCGGGAAGCGGTCATGTACTCATCGTTACGCTCTGAGAGGGCTTTACAGGCATTGAAGCCACCAATGCCTGATTCCACTATAGCAGCTTCGGAGCCTCCGGCAATGATGATATCAGCTTTGTTTAGACGTATGTAATTAAATGCATCAATAATGGCATTGCTGGCAGAAGCACATGCCGACACAGTTGAAAAATTAGGCCCGCGAAAACCATGCATTATGGAAATATATCCGGCGCTGATATCAATGATCATTTTAGGAATAAAGAACGGATTGAAGCGAGGTGTTCCGTCACCTTGGGCAAAACCAGCGACTTCATCGTGAAAGGTGCGTAATCCGCCTATGCCGGCACCCCATATAACGCCGATTCGGTCCGCATTCAATTGCTTGGCATCTATCTTTGCATCCCTTATGGCTTCCGCTGAACTTACCAATGCATATTGAGTGAAGGCATCCATGCGCCTGCATTCCTTCTTATCTATAAAGTCTTCAGGGTTGAAATTTTTAAGTTCGCAAGCAAACCGAGTTTTGTGTTTTGAGGCATCAAATTTGGTAATAGGGCCTGCTCCACTCTTACCTTCTACCAACGATTGCCAATATTCAGCTGTAGTGTTTCCAATGGGAGTGAGAGACCCTAAGCCTGTAACAACTACTCGTCTCAAATTCATGGGATACAAAATTTACAATAAATATACTTTACTTAAAATAATGAACCAACATAGAGGCTATCTATGTTGGTTTCACAATGGGTCCTTTAAATCTAAGACTTGATGTTTTGCTCCAAATACGCAATTGCCTGCCCTACTGTTTGTATGTTTTCTGCTTGCTCATCAGGAATAGAAATGTTAAATTCTTTTTCGAATTCCATAATGAGCTCAACGGTGTCTAATGAATCGGCACCTAAATCGTTGGTGAAACTTGCTTCAGGAGTAACCTCTGATTCCTGTACACCAAGTTTGTCCACTATTATACTTTTAACTTTTTGTGAAATTTCTGACATTGTTTTATTACTTTTGGTAAAACACGGATGCAAAGGAATGTATTTAATTCTTTTTTGTCAAATTTTTTTGTCAATTATTTAACAGCTTACTGCCTTATATTTTTTTGAATAGTGCTTATTAGTCCTATATTTACAGCTTAAATTACAAATAAAGCGTGAAAACTACAAAACTTGTTGTTGAATATGATTACGACTTCGAGATAGTAAGCATAATCAGTTCGCTCAAGCCTTACTACCTTGCTCTTCAAATTAACAAACAACTCGGCACTAAATTACATTACGAGGACGACATCACATTAAATTTTGTACGTAATGGGAAACTAACCTTATTGAACTTTATCCACAAAACCGAATATCAATGTTATCGCCTGATAAAAAATAAAGCTGTTGAATATGAAAATATAGATAAACCCTACTTAATACCCGAACTAAAAGAATATGACTTTATATTGCACATTCATACAGAAGGGAGTAAACCCGACTGTGAAAGCATTGTACAGGCCTTAAAGCAAATACAAGGGATTGAACTAGTAAGATACATACAAAATAAAGAACAACTAAAATCTAAAGACAACTTAATTTTTTAAGACATGGAGCAGTATACGAAAAAAACTAAAATCATTGCCACTGTTGGCCCGGCCTCTAACACCAAAGAAAAACTTTGGGAACTGGCACAAGCAGGTGCCAATATTTTCAGATTGAATTTTTCACATGGATCACATGAAACGCATTTGAAAGTGATAAACTTTATTCGTGAACTAAACGAAGAAAAAAATGCGAACCTCGCTATTTTACAAGACCTGCAAGGACCCAAAATCCGTACGGATGAAGTCGAAAACAATGGCGTAGAACTCATCCCGGGTAATAAAATCATTATTCAAAAAGAAAAAATACTTGGAAACAGCCAGCGCATAAGCAGCTCCTATGCAGCATTGACGGATGACCTAAAGGTAGGCAATACAGTGTTGATAGATGACGGCAAAATTGAGCTCAAAGTTATAGCCAAAGGCACAAACGAAGTAACATGTGAAATTATTTACGGAGGAATATTAAAATCAAAAAAAGGTATAAACCTACCCGACACTCAAGTATCAGAACCCTCTCTTACCGAAAAAGATAAAAAAGACCTGATGTTCGGAATAGAGCATAATGTGGATTGGGTAGCCCTGTCGTTTGTGCGCCGCGCCGAAGACATGAAGGACATAAAAAAAATAATCCGCGAATCGGGAAAAAACATTAAGGTAATTGCCAAAATCGAAAAACCTGAAGCTATACAAAATATAGACGCTATCATAGAAGAGACCGACGCCATCATGGTGGCACGTGGCGATCTTGGGGTGGAAATGCTCATGGAAGACGTACCCATGCTGCAAAAAATGATTGTAAAAAAATGCAACAAAGCCGGCAAGCCTGTAATTGTAGCCACACAAATGCTGGAAAGCATGATCACCAACCCACGCCCTACAAGAGCCGAAACCAACGATGTGGCCAATGCCATTATTGACGGGGCAGACACCGTCATGCTCAGCGCCGAATCTGCTTCCGGTGAATATCCCGTGCTCTCTGTGCAAAGCATGTCGCGCATTTGCAAAGCCGTAGAGAGAGAAGCCGACATAATTTACAACAAAGAAGTAGACGACGACCCCTTCACTTTCAGCGACAGCGTCATTGATACAGCTTGCTACCTCTCCGAATCTACCAAAGCAAAAGCCATTGTGGGCGTTTCTGTGTCCGGATACACGGCCTATCGTCTGGCTGCTAACCGTCCAAAATCTAATATATACATATTTACACCCAACAAAACCTTACTCACTCAGCTCAGCCTGGTATGGGGAATTCAGGCATTCCATTATGATAATCTCGCTAACACTGATGACACCATAGAAGGTATAAAAAATATATTGCTTAGCAAAGGATTACTCACTAAAGGCGACCTGTTTGTCATTACCGCATGCATGCCTTATACCGATAAAAAGCATGCCGATATGATAAAACTCTGCTATGTTGATTAACATTAATCCTGCCTGAACGGGTTTATTTAACAGTTCTACACAAGCTTCTTTCATTTTCACAGAAAATGATTGGTATTCTACATTTATTTTCCTACATTGTTGCAGTTTATTTATCACTAACATAATTTATCATGCTAACAGGTACAATTAAATTCTTTGATGAAAAAAAAGGTTTTGGATTCATCAAGGAAGAAGGTACAGACAAAGAAATATTTGTTCATGTATCCGGCTTAAAAGAAAAAGTAAACCAAAACGACAAAGTAACCTTCAACCTTAAAGAAGGCAAAAAGGGCCCTAATGCAATAGATGTGAAAAAATTCAAACAATAGAATTGTTTTCATAAACTATACATTTATTCCCAACCCTTATAATCCCGTTTCTTGCAAAACGGGATTATTTTTTTTACTATTCCTTCCATTTTAACTTTATGACTCATGAAACCCGGAGATAGAGTAAGGATGAAGCACAGCAAAGAAGAAGGCTTCGTGACTAAACTCATCAACGCCACTACCATAGAAATTGAGATAGAAGAGGGGTTTCGCCTGCCCGTGCACATCAACGATTTGGTATATATATCTTCACCGGAAGTGAAGCTGTCGCCCGAATCGAATGTACAAAGCATCCACAACGCAACTTTATCTGGAGTTCACATCGCTTTTGCGCCTTTCAACGATAGGGTATATAGCATATATCTTGTTAATGAAACTGCTTATGCTCTGGCATACTCTTTTTATGAAAACGCTACAGGTGTATGCATGGGACTAATGCAACCTGAAGAGTACAGAAAATTATCAGAGGCCGACATCCTGAATTTCGATAACTGGCCGGAATATCATATACAGATTCTTTTTTTCTCGCATAACCCATTGCCACTAAAGTCTCCTATCTACAAAAAAATAAAAATCCATTCAGCTTCATTTTATAAGCGTAAAAAAAATATCCCTTTGCTCAACACAAACGGACATCTTTTTCAGTTAGACGAAAATGCTCAGAAAATTCCCGCCGAAGTTGTAAATACAACATCTGTAAATGATAGCAACAATATAAAAAAACTGATTAATGAAATAAAACCTGAAAGCGAAATAGATTTACACATAGAGAAGCTCACTACCGCTTATAAAAGCATGAGTAGTGTAGAAATACTCTCACTACAAGTGAATACATTCAAAAAAACACTTGAAAACGCCATAGCATGCGGGCTCAGCGAGATTACATTCATACATGGCGTGGGCAATGGCGTGCTAAAAAATATCCTGCACAAAGAGTTAGCTGTAAACGCTCATGTAAAATTTTTTGAAGAAGCCAGAAAAGATAAATTCGGATATGGCGCCACAAGAGTGGTATTCAAGTAGTGTTACGGGAAAAAAATTGCTATAATGGCCACTATATGTAGAAAGTATTGTAAGTGAGACATAGTGATATTTCGTGACGGGAAACAGCAAAGCGGACAGAGCACATAAGCGTATCCCTCAACAAAATATTTTTTCTTGAGATTCTGAAAATCTATTAGGAGGCTTTTACATTTTCCTGAACTTCGTATTTAGACAGTTTAAACCCATAGAGGCTGATGTATAAATAACATAGCACGGGTATAATAAATGCAGCCTTGATGCTGACATAAGAAAAATTGCCCACAACAAACGGAATTACCGCTCCTCCAATGATAAACATAATAAGCACCGACGAACCACTAACGGAAAACTTTCCTAAACCATTTACGCCAAGACAAAATATAGAAGGAAATAATATGGAGTTGAACAACCCCACACAAACAATAATCCAGAATGCTATTTCACGTGGTACAAAAATGGACAATACAACTAAAGTACAAGCCATCAAAGCATATATCCCTACTAATTTTCTGGTGTCAAATTTAAGCAGAAGGTAGCTCCCGATGAAGCGCCCGGCCATAGCTGCCCCCCAGTAAAATTTTGTTTTCTCAGGAGAAAAATCCTGAAGATAGTTTCCTAGTGCTACCTCTGCTCCTACATATGCAAATATAGCAAATGCACCAAGGCGAAGTTGCGAAAAGTGCATGGCATGTCGCTTGCGAAGCGAAGTAACTTTATTCAACGGTTCTACGCTGCTCATATCTATGTCCGGTATTTTTGCATAGAGAAGATAAGCCGTATACAATAACATTACAAAACCTACCAAAGCATAAGGATAAAACAGATGCACCGAATCTACCGTAAGGATATATTTTTCCGGGAGAATACTGCGGAATACATCGGGTATATCAGTCATATACATAAGCACACCGCCTGTAAAAAGAGGCGCCAAAAACGTTCCCACAGAGTTGAAAGCTTGCACAAACGTAAGCCTGGATGCGGCATAACGATCACTTCCCATCAACACTACATACAAATTTGCTGCTACCTGTAAAAAGGTTATACCTCCGGCCATCACTGTAAGAGAAACGTATAGTATTCTGTAATCAACTGTAATTACAGCATATACAAAAAAGAAGCATCCTAATGTAGCAAGCAACCACCCACTGATTATTGTACGTTTATAAGAGTATTTTCGTATAATTTTGCCAGCCAGAGAAGATAATAGTAGGTAAGAAGAAAAGAAAAAATAATTGAGCAACATGATAAATGAATAAGACAGGCCAAACAGCACCTTCAGATGCTCTTTCACCACATAGTTCATCACAGTAAGCAGCCCCCAGATAAAAAACAATACAGAGAAACTGAATAATGTGATGCGATGCTCTTTGGTATTAATATTTATATCTAAAATCTTCAAGCCTGGTTAAAAAGTTGTTTTTTATTTCGTTCTAATGTGAATGTATGCTAAAAATAATAAACTGATCTTTGTGGAGTGAAATTTTTACAAAAATATTATCATCATTTCGCTCCACCATAAATCCATTAGCTACACCCACCAATTTATTTACACTTGTATTATGTACGTTACATGGTTGTGGAATGTTTAATGTAATGATATTTTCCTTTTCATTACGGATATTACAGACAAAGATAAGCACAGAATCCGCTTTTTCGCGGCAAAAGACCATTGTATTGTTACGTGAGATTTCTTTTAAATTTTCAGCCAGATAATGCGCTCCCGAACATACTGTTCCATACTCATAAAACCTTTGTTTTTTATACACATCAGTTAAAAATTTGATGTATTGATATTGTTTAGTATCAGTTTTTAAAAAATCAGAGTCATCATAAATGCTGAAAAGAGGTTCGCGCATATATGCGTCATGATTTCCCTGCCCGGCAAGCCCCTGTTCGCATCCGTAATACAAGCAGGGTATGCCATACATAAAAAACAAACCCGCCATGGCAGATTGCCATTGGTGCTCAGTGGAAAATTTTATGGCTGCTCTGCTTTTTATTTCCTCTCCTATCTGGTCGTGATTTTCTAAAAAATGTATTCTTCTCAATCTGTCATTTGAATTTTTTCTTTGTTCTAATAATTCATAGAGAAGCTCAATTTTTTTATTGCCTGCTATTACGTCGGCCCACAAGAAGTAAAAAGGAAAGTCTAAAACTGTATCTATGCAACCAACCATTGTTTCATCAACATACTGCCGGACAAGCGAGTCGTCGCCAATGAGTTCGCCGAAAATAAAGAAAGATTTTTTTCCGATTTGCTCTGCATAGTTTTTTACCTCCTTAGCAAAAAGCTTTATCCATAAAGCATCCATATGTTTCATCGTATCTATTCTGAATCCGTCAACATCGGTTTCTTTTATCCAGAATTTATATACACTGATCAGAATATTCAGAACTTCTTTCCCTCTCGGACTAAGGTTGGTTTGTAATTTCTTTAGTTCAAAAATATCTCCTTCCTGAGTTTCGGGATAGTCGTCCCAGTTATTTATTCTACCCATACGTTTGTACAGGCGAATATTTCTTAGCTCTTTGGGTAAAGGATAGTATGGTGAATTCCATTTTTTAAAAGTGTATGCCGAACCATCATACAAAGGATTATCTTCCTCGTAATGCCATACATTACCAGTGTGGTTTAAGACAATATCTAATATAACTCTTATATCCGCCTGGTGTGCGGTTCGTACAAGTTCTTTAAAATCATCCAATGTACCTAAGTGAGGGTCTACATTTAAAAAATTTATCGTTGCATAACCATGGTAATCTTTGTTTTCATTTTCTAAAACCGGACTTATCCATAGTGTAGTACAACCTAGATCTTTGATGTAGTCTATATGTTGTGTGATACCTTTTAAAGTACCTCCCAGTCGGGAGGTCAGCTGTTCAAACTTCAGGTTTTGAGGAATGTATTCTACGGTTTTGCGTGGTTTAGCATCATGAAATCTGTCAACCAGAAGAAAATATATAATCTCCTCATGCCATGGCCTATCGCAGTTCCAGCAATGATGCCCTGAATTAATTTCCAGGTTAATGTCAGCTATTGAGTATATTTTGCGGCCGGATGAAATATTTTTGTTCAATGGCATATTTTTGCATATTACGTTGTTATAATGAAATACCTTAAGGCCCTGAGTTGTTGTTTTTTTTTATCTCCCTGCTTTTGCCAGCATAACAATACTTTTTACATACTGCAAAATATATGTATAGAAGGTAATAAGAAAACAAAAGACTTTATTATACTGCGAGAAATTGATGTAAGCATTAACGACACCATATTACCTCAACAAACCTCCGTTATTAGTGATAAAACCAGAAGCCGGCTCATCAACACAGGATTATTTTTGGAAGTGAATGTGCTTTGGAAACAAGACAGCAACCAATCTATATCATTGTTCATTAGCGTGATTGAACGCTTTTATACCTATGCATTACCTCAACTCGACCTTGCCGATCGCAATTTCAATGAGTGGTGGCAAGATCGAAACCGCGACCTGCGCAGGTTAGATTATGGGTTCGATATAAAACAAAAAAACATAAGAGGCCGCAACGAAACATTAACCTTACGATTGGTAGCGGGCTTTAATCAAAAAGCCGAAATGTATTATTCCATACCATACATAGATAAAAACCTTCGTACAGGAATAACTTTTAACATTGGTTACATTACCAACAAACAAGTAGCTTATAGAAGCTTTCAGCACAAGTTAGATTTTTATGAGCACCCCTCAACAGCCCGAACCCGCTTCACCAGCGGATTTTCTTTGATGAGAAGAAATAAATTTTACGCCTTGCATACTTTGAGCACTTCACTTAATTACAATACCGTAGCCGACACCATAACACGATTGAATCCGGATTATTTCCTTCACGAATCTGCACGACAATTTTTTATCTCTCTCAGGTATACCTATGTGTACGACCGCAGAGACCGCTTTTACTATCCTACGAAAGGTTATTATATAAGAGTGGAAACGGAAATGCTTGGCATGAAAATCTTCACAGACTTGAACATGTACAGTATGTACGCCGAATGGAATACGTATGTTCCTCTTTCGAAGAGATTATATTTCGCTTCAGGTATCAGAACAAAATCTTCTTTGCCAACATTACAACCTTACTATAACCAACGAGGTTTAGGCTATAAAAACTATTGGGTAAGCGGATTTGAGCGTTATGTAATAGATGGGCAACATTATGGATTGATAAAAACTAATTTGAAACTTAAGATCTTTGAAACAGTTGTAAGACAACGTTTCATACGTTCGGAAAAATTCAATAAACAACCCTGGGAGCTTTTCCTGAAATGGCACAACGATGCAGCATATGTGGTGGACAACACGATAAATCCGAACAACTCTACTCTTTCCAACAGATGGATAGCGGGTACCGGCTTAGGCCTTGATTTGGTTACCTATTACGACATCGTTATCCGTATGGAATATTCAATGAATAGTAAACTTGAATCCGGATTTTTTCTGCATATGAAAGCTGCGATATAGCAAAGCATTGTATTTATCCGAAATTAATTTCTATTTTTGACGCATATAAAAAATGGAATCTCGCCTGATACAAATATCCGTAATTATACCTCTGCTCAATGAAGAAGAGTCGCTTCCCGAACTTTGTGAGTGGATAGAATCTGTAATGAAAAAAAACCACTACACCTACGAGGTGCTCATGATTGACGATGGCAGCACAGACCGCTCATGGGAAGTAATTCAACAACTATCCCGAAAAAACCCGGCAATAAAGGGATATCGGTTTAACCGAAATTATGGTAAGTCTGCCGCATTACAAACAGGATTCCAAAAATGCTGCGGCGAAGTAGTCATCACAATGGATGCCGACCTGCAAGATAGCCCTGACGAAATTCCCGAGTTGTACAACATGATAATGAGTGGCCGTTACGATTTGGTATCGGGATGGAAGAAAAAACGCTACGACCCTCTTTCCAAAACCATACCTACAAAACTATTTAACTGGGCTACCCGTATCATGTCAGGAATTAAGCTGCATGACTTCAATTGCGGACTGAAAGCCTACCATCACAGAGTAGTAAAAAATATTGAAGTGTATGGCGAAATGCACCGCTACATACCATTCATAGCTAAATGGTACGGATTTAAAAAAATAGGAGAGAAAGTAGTACAACATCGCCCGCGCAAGTATGGAACTTCAAAATTTGGTTTGGAGCGTTTCATAAACGGATTTTTAGATTTGCTTTCCATCACATTTGTCCACAAATTCAAGAAAAAACCCATGCATTTTTTTGGAACACTGGGTACTCTCTCTTTTTTGTTAGGTTTTTCTTTAGTCACCTGGCTCATCGTTGAAAAGGTATACAACATATATTGGGCTAAAACTCCCATACATCGCGACATTACAGAACATACTTTTTTTTACATTGCTCTCACTGCAACGGTTATAGGTGTGCAGCTTTTTCTCGCCGGCTTTCTCGGTGAAATGATGGTGATATACTCCGATAAGAAAAACGATTACATCATATCAGATACTACACCATCAGCTCAATCCTGATGTATGACTTTCCCACAAAAGCAGGCATACTGGTGCAAAATCAAAATCGCTCAGACCATATGGGTTACCTATGTTCAGATAATTGTATGAATGCAACGCACACAAGGGCTAAAAGTTGTGGTTTTTCATTCTCTTAAGATCATGTTTATTGAATCTTTATCTCTTGCGGACCTAAAAAAATCTTGCGAGTTTGACCATATTAATGCAAATTGTATCACATGAGGCGTAGGGTATTATCAGGTATTCAGATTTTTTCGATTTTTTTTCTATGTATTCATCTACCTTCGCAAGCTCAACAGGTAACCATAAAAGGTAGGGTGACTGATGCAGAAACCGGCGACCCATTGCCTTTTGTCAGCATTGGTATAGCCAAAACCACTTTTGGTAGTTATACAGACTTTGATGGATATTACATCATAAAGGCACCGGTAAAGCAGGGCGACACATTGGTAGCATCGTACATGGGCTACATCAGAAGAAAAAAACCTATTCCCATTGGAGTAAACCCTGTTCATATAGATTTTCAACTTGTGCCCGATGTAACCACTCTTGAAGAAGTAATTATAAAACCTAAAATAGACCCGGCCATTGCAGTGATGCGTGAAGTAATGAAAAATAAAAAAAGAAATGACAAACGCAACTTATCTTCATATCAGTATGAAAGCTACAGCAAGGTTGAAATAAGCATTGATAATATTAACTCGAAATTAGAACGCAGTAAACTCATACGCGATATACGCGAGATGCTGGATACCGCCATACTGGCAGCCGGTGAAGATGGTAAACCCATAATACCTGTTTTCATATCGGAAACTATTTCTGACTACTATGTTAATAACAGACCCTACAAGACAAAAGAAATTGTAAAAGCTGTAAAAGTTTCGGGTATTGGTATTGAGGATGGAAAGCTCGTATCACAAATAATAGGCTCCTCATTTCAGGAATACAATTTTTATAAAAATTATCTCAACATAATGGGCAAAGATTTTTTATCTCCCTTGGCCGACAGTTGGGAAATTTTCTATGAATATAAAATGCTCGACACACTTTATGTAGGCGATAAATGGTGTTACAAACTTGAAGTTAAACCTAAGCAAGACAAAGACCTCGCTTTTACCGGTACCATTTGGATAACCGATACTACATATGCTTTACGCCAGATAGATGTGCGTATTGGCAAGTCGGCCAATATAAATTTTGTTGAAAAAATGATTGTCCAGCAAGAGCTCAGCATGCATGGCGACAGCGCATGGATTCCCGATAAAACAAGAGTTCTGGTTGACCTCTCCGACATCTCACATTACAGAGCTGGAGCATTGGTGAAATTTTATCTGTCTACAAAAAACGTTAAAATAAACCAGGAGTTGCCCGATAATTTTTTTGATGTAATGGTGGAAGTAAGAGAAGATGCCGACCGACTAGGTAAAAACATGATACAACTGCGCCACGACAGCCTCAGCAAGGAGGAAGCCAGCACGTACAATATGATAAATACCATCAGGCAGGTGCCTATAGTGAGGTTTTATACTGAACTGAGTAAAACGGCTGTGCTTGGCTACAAACGCGCTGGATACATAGATTTCGGCCCTTATGCCAATGTATTTAATTACAATAATATTGAGGGAGTACGCTTAGGATTAGGCTTTCGTACGAATATTCGATTCAGCAAAAAGATAATTTTCCGTCCTTTCGTGAGCTATGGCTTCAAAGACCAACGTTGGAAGTATTCTTTTAATGCCGAATATATTTTCGATAAAAAAAGATGGACAACTTTATCTCTGGAGCGCCGTGTTGATTTAGATCAGGTAGGCATAAATCCGGACAACTTCACCAGCACATCTGTATTTTTTGCTTTTTCAAGAAATGGTACACTCATAGGCCCCTATTTTGGCCACATCAACACTGTACGTTTTCAAACCGACATTTCAAGGTATCTTATTCAAAAGATATCTTTTCGCACTCGTTCTTTTAATGCTGAATATCCGTTTGCCTATTATACAAGTGCCATATCCGGCGATACCTCTAAGTCTGATGCATTTGATGTATCTGAAATAATAACTGAAACAACTATTGGACGGCAAATGCACTTCTTGATAAACGACAACGAGAGGCTGTTCATGGGCTCAGGCAAATGGCCTGTATTTACGTTTAAAAATACTTTTGGATTGAAAAATATTCTTGGATCGGATTTTCATTATTACAAAATTTCATTGCGGGTATCACAAAATTTCAGAGTAGGTGTATTGGGAAGAAGTTATTATGATTTTAACATAGGTAAAATATTTGCAAAACTCCCCTACCCTTTGCTTGAAATTCATCAGGGAAATCAATTTATATTTTATTCAACCGCTACGTTTAACCTTATGAATTATTTTGAATTCATAAGCGATACATATGCTTCCCTAAACTATCGCCATTATTTTGAGGGATTACTTTTCAACAGAGTGCCCTTACTAAGAAGGCTTAAATGGCGCGAAGTTGTAGGTACAAACCTGGTATATGGATCGGTTGGTAAAGGAAACCAAAATTTTTTACCAAGCACTGATTTGGAAGGAAACCTGCTACGCCCTTACTATACACTCGTCAACAAGCCATATGTAGAGATTACTTATGGTGTTGAAAATATTTTTAAACTACTGAGAATTGATTTTATTCATCGCCTAAGTTATTTGTCGAACCCAGACGCAAACAAATTTGCTGTGAAATTTTCCGTTCAATTCAGTTTGTAAGCCATAATTATTTTCATTAAATTGTCATAAACCTCTTATTAAACAAGATGAAACACATCGGCCTGATTTTCTTATTTTACGCTTTTATACAATATTACTCTGACGCACAAAACCTACCCGTTGATTCGATTACTAAAAAAATAACATGGACAGAAACTGTGCCCATGCCTAAGCTCAAAAAAAATGACATCTATCTGAAGGCTTACAATTGGGGCACTTCAAACAAGTATACAGTAAAAAAATTAGATAAGCCTAATGGTATTTTTGCTTGCTTGGCAAAAATAGATGTAACCTACCCGGGAGCTACATCAGGCCTTACGGATAAAGGCTATGTTCAGTTTCTGGTAACTATAACCTGCAAAGACGGAAAATACATTTACACCATAACCGACCTGGAACATTTCGGCGATAAAGGAAAAGGCAACGGAGGAAAACTGGAAGCACAAACGGCAGCTTGCGGAAAACTCATTTTACCCAACCATGGATGGACTAAAATAAAACAAGAGACTGAAAAGAAGATGCCGGCATTCATTGATTCTCTTAAATCCGGCATGGCAAAATGACCCTTAGCTTTCGATATGAGCGTATGAAAAATATGTTTTCGAATTCATGCTATCTTCAATATCATATATGCTGTATGTTCAGCTTACTTCCATGGATATAAATAAAAAGAAAAGTGTGTACACAAGCATATCATCCTATATTACTTAAAGCGTACCCTCTTACATGGACAGAAGCCGCATATAGATTGGGTATATGGCCAGCTTTAGGATTTTTCACTTTTATCGTTAAAGACCTCTCATCTTTTGACATATCGAGTTATTTTATCAAACTTAACGCAGGAAC
>JANWYS010000006.1 GCA_025054875.1 Cytophagaceae bacterium
TTATCATGATTCTATTAATTAGAACATTTCCAAAAAGCTATGAAAATAACGGTTCTTATGCATAACTATATATAAACGATATTATGAAAAAGGAAATTCAACTGGCCGCTAAACAATGTATTCTCGAGGGAAAAACCAAACAAGAAACTTACGAAGCACTGAAGGATAGATTTAAAATTCCTCCAACTAAGATAGCTGAAATTGTTGAAGCCATGGTTACTCTCAAAGCAAAAAGCAAATACAGTAAACTTAACTGGTTCTTAATCATTTTGCTTTCATTAGTTGCTTTGATAAAAATCATAGGGTTGTATACATCAATAAGAGAAGGCCAAACTAATCAAGTTAGTTTCTTACAATTGATAAACATTGTCATTAACCTTCTTTTAATTTGGGGTTTGGCAACTTATCATCCATTCGTTCATAGAATCCTGATTATGGGAATAATTTTGGGACTGGTACATTCGCTTAAAGAATTTGTTTACTCTGAATTTAATGCATTAATATTTTTCTGTTTATTGATTGATGCTACAATCGTAATATTAGGATTTTATTTAAACTCTAAACTTCATCCTATGTACAGGATAGTGAAAGAAACTTACAAAGACGATCGTGGAGAAGATAAAACCAGAATGGTAATAAAATTTAAAGACTAAATGAGAATGGCTCTATCTCAAGTGAACAAGATTTAATACCTATTATTCACCGAGCCGCATTTTTTGAAGTGCTAACCATTTTTAAAACACCCATTTTATGAATTAGAAAAGTTGTGGTTAGAATCTTAAGTAGTTGTTTCATTGCGTTGCATTAGAAAATTCCGTTGCCATGCATTACACATAGCTCAATGAGATTCCTATCGGTAACATCTCCATTGCATAAAATCAGAACATGAGATATTGACTCTTATATTACAGATAATGATCTGGATTAAGGATTTTCCCATCCTCCATGTAAATCACTCTGTCTGCTGTTTGTGCTAAATCTTTGTCGTGCGTCACAACCAGAATAGTTTTATTTTTTTCTGAGCGTAGTCGTCTGAATATTTGAAAAACCAGCTCACTGTTTTGACGATCCAAATTCCCTGTGGGTTCATCGGCCATGATAATGTCCGGCTCATTCATTAATGCACGCGCTATAGCCACGCGTTGCTGTTGTCCGCCCGATAATTTTTGTGATGGCATATCCGCAAGGTGTTCTATGCCTAACCATTGGAGCTTTTCAAGAGCTTTACCTCTACATTCACGTTCTGATATACCACTGTTTTTCATGGCGGGGAGCAATACATTTTGAAGCACAGAAAAATGTGGTAATAAAAAGTGAAATTGAAAAACAAAACCTAATTTACGGTTGCGTATGCGAGAAAGTTCACGGTCGTTCATACCGGATAGTTTCTGGTCGTCTAACCAAACTGTTCCTTCGTACGAATTGTCCATAGCCGAAAGGATGTACAATAAAGTGGATTTACCCGATCCGGAACGTCCGGAAATAACCGCAAATTCTCCTTTCGATATATTCAAAGACACGTTGTCTAAAGCTTTGAAGCTTTTTTTATTTTTCAGTCCGAAATACTTGGTGATGTTGTGTGCTTCAATCATAGCGATGGTCATGCTTTAATAGTTTCGATAGGATCTATTGCCGATGCCTTTACGGCCGGTATCCATCCGGCTAAAAAGCTGGTGACAAGTGCAAAAGTCAAAGCCAACAAATAGTGCAAGATTTTGAAGTTTACCGGCAGGTGCGTAACCGTTTTTAATTGTACAGATTGGATGGGAATGTTAGAAAGCCCGTATGAAATCAATATTCCAAACACTATTCCTGACACTCCACCCACCATGCCGATGAGCAATGCTTCACAGATGAAAATACGCCGCAAATCCCTACGTTCATACCCAATAGCTTTGAGAATAGCTATATCTTTTATCTTTTCATACATCATCATGGTGAGCATATTGTAAATACCAAAAGCAGCTACTATGAGCAAAGAAAAAGATACAGCTACCGTTAATATATTTCGCAAGGTAAATCCCAACAGCACCTCTGCATTAATTTTTTTCCAATCATCGGCGCGGCATTGCGTGAGCTGTTGTATTCGTTTAGATACACCATCAGCGTCCCTTATGTTATAAAGCCTGATATTGATATCGGTAAAATATCCTTTATCCTTTCCTAATATTCTTTGAACAGTAGCTAAGCTGGCAAAAGAAGTACTGTTGTCAATGGAAGATACACCCGTAGAATAAATACAGGCAACCATAGCATTTATTTTGATACCATTGTAAGCCGTAAGGGTTATGTAGTCGTATAGTTTTACGCCTAATTTTTCGGCCAATCCGGAGCCCAAAATGAGTGCCGGTGCTGAACCGGAAAGCTGCTCAATGCGGCCTTGCTCTATTTTGGCATTCAGGTTAAACAATTTGTTATATTCCTCTATTTCTATACCGCTCAGTGTGCCATTCAACGGTATGCTGCCGTGTTGATAAAAAACTTGTGCCGATAGTAGAGGCGAAGCACCGTACACTTCAGGCTGTGCACGCACTAAGCGCAATACCTCTGTGGCATTCTTGATACCTCGCTCCCGATGAGTAGGTTTTATACCTTTCACTACATACAGTTCGTCGGTGTTGTTCATCACTTTTGCCAAAACGGTTTTTTGGTTTAAGTGCTCCTCGTGATATACATGAATGTGAGGAGTATTTTCAAGCATCAATACTTCAAAGAAATCGTTTATGCCTGTCATCAGGCTTATCATTCCTACAAAAGCCGCAATGCTAAAAGTAACCCCTAACACTGAAATCAACGATTGACGCCATCTGGAAAGTAGATGAGTAGCGGCAATCAGAAAAATGGCTTTCCAAAGATTATTTTTCATTTGAGTATTACTTTGTCAGAAGTATTGAGGCCCTGCAATATTTCCACATAATCTGCATTTCGAAGTCCGGTTATAATTTTTCTCTTTTCTCCATTGTCCATAATTACACTATCGCCGGGCAATACATATTTTTTGGGAAGCACCAAAGCACTGTCTTTTTTTTGTATTATTATGTTAGCTTCCACGGTCATGCCGGGCAGAAGCGTCACGTCGGTGTCTTCAGGTGTAGCTTCTACTCTACAAGTTCTGGTATGGTTGTCAATCAGCGGTATCATACGCGTTATTTTAGCTTTAAATACTTTTTCTCCGAAAGCATCCAGAGTGAGCCACACCGTTTGACCAACCTTTATTTTAGAAAATTCAGCTTCTTCGATTTGAAGTTCATAAATAAATTTTTCATTGTCTCCCGCCAGAGCAATGGCCTCCTGAGGCTTTACGAGTTCACCTTCAGTTTTAAACCAACGATATATTTTGCCGTTAATCATGCTTTTGATTTTGTGTTGTTTCTTTTCAGCATTACGCAAGTTCCATGTATTCAAAGCGTCCATATACTGGGCTTTGAGTTGCATCATCCGTTCTTTTTTACGCATGTGCAACTCTTCGAGCATGTATTTGCTTTTTTGGAAAGCCAGTTCATGTTTTTCAAATTCTACACGAGAGGTTGCATTTTTGTTATATAATTCTTTATAGCGTTGATAGTTTAGTGAATCATCGTACAGCTTTTTTTTCAGAGAAGCTATTTCGCTGTCTAATTGAGCCAAAGCCGGAGAACTCTCATTCATATTCAATTGGGCTGACTTTAGCATCCATTCTGCATGCGACAGTTTGTGATCAACAGTTTCATCAATAATTTCTGCTATATTTTCACCGGCTTTTACTATGCTGTTTTCCGGTGCTATAATGCTTTTTAACACACCTGCATGAGTAGCATATATGGTATGTTGATTATATGCTTTTACCGTACCATAGGCATATACGGCTTCTGTAAAAGGTTTTATCACAGGGCATGTAACCTCTCTCTTTCCCCGGCATGAGCTGATGTAGCTTACTATAAAAGCAATCCTGAGGAGTAAACAGACTTTACGGTAAGTACACTGATTACGAATCATCATTTTTGAAATAAAATTAGTTTTTTAAAAATATTTAAAGGCTTGGTGTATGGTATGGCTATATGTGAACAATAATTTTGCTGAAGATTCAGTTCAACCCATCTCCATTTTTTTCCGACATAGGTGATACTTTCGCCGCACTCAGTATTGATAGAAGATAAAGTATCGTTTATGCCTGTTCCGTGTGCTTTTAACAGAGCTTCTTTTTTAGTCCAGCAGCCTAAAAAAGCAACTTCGGGTGAATGGCTGTTTTTGATTTTTTCTTGTTCTTGTGGATGCATTATCTCAAGCAACGTTTCATATTTGATGATATTATCATTATGGCATTCTATATCCACTCCAATGGGTTTCTGCGAAAAAACCAATACCACCATGCGCCCCGCGTGAGCAATACTAAAGTGATACCAGTGAGGTAAAAAAGGTTTTCCGTATGCATTTTTAGTGAGTTGCCTGATAGATATGCAAGCATTGGTAGTAGCATCTAAAGCTTTTTGTAATAAAATTCTGCCACACAACCTCCGTATTTTGTCTTCTTGTTTTTTATACATCATTAGTTCGCTCAGTTCCCTTTCCGGGAGTTTTAGCATGGCAGCTTCGTAAGAGGCATTGAAATAGTCCTCTATGTAGTGATACCAAACATGTATATTGTTTTCAAGGTTACAAACATTGACCATCATTTTCATTGAGTTTAGTCATACATTTGTACAACAAATAAATGGTTCCGATAAATACTAAAAGATTAACCAATGAGCTTCCCGCATAAATTCCCGATATACCCAGCCAATACGAAAACAGAAGCATAGCCGGAATGTACAGAAGCAGCTGTCTTACAGATACGACAGCCGTAGCATAATGGCTCACTTTTACAGAAGGAAACAATGACAAGGCCATAAACATAACCGGAAGCAAGGGAACAGATGAAAAATATAAACGTAAATTTATTACATCAGCTTTGTGTAACGTATATTCCGGAAGCAACAATCCTACAGTAAGTTCGGGCAACAAAATAATCAGTAACCATAAAGGCAATATGAAAACATACGATGCGAATGAAAAAATATAAAATCCTTTTCGCACACGCATATACAATCGCGCACCATAATTGATGCCCGCTACCGGTTGATATGCACGCATAAAGCCATACATGGGAGTCATCAGAAAAAGATATAAAACATTACTCATTGCATAAAATGCGACTTCCTCTTGTGTACCGATTTGCGTTACTATATGAAAGACAACAGCTGCTTGTATGAATGACATAAGGTTAAAAATGAAAGCTGGCAATCCGCAAGCAAGTAATTGATTTACGGTTTTAGGATAATAGCACCAGGAAAATATATTTCCTCTGATGCTACTGTTCTTATTTTTGAAATAGAATATTTGCTCGGCAGTCAATGTTATCATTCCAATATGTGTACCCCATGCTGCACCCTCTATCCCTGTCTTAAAAATTCCCAAGAATATAGAAGTGCAAACCATATTCACCAGCAGTCCCCGTCCAATCATCCAGGCTGCCTCTTTTATTTTCCCTTCGGAACGGATAATCATGTGTAACGATAAAGCATATACCCACACAGGAGCGAGATAAAGCGTGGTACGCAAATAAGCTGAAGCATATATCAATGCCTCCCCTTTGCTTCCTATCATTTTAAGTAAAGGTTCGGCATATATGTAGAAGGGCAAAACAATGAACAGACAAAGAATAAAATTTAGGAGTAGTAAAGATGATAATGTTTTTTCTTGCTCTTCGCTATCGTTCTCACCCAAAGCATTGCTGATTATATGAGCGGCTCCTGTGCCTATCCAATAACCGATACCAATAACAATCGTTACCAAGGGGCTGGCCAAGGCTGCTCCGGATAAAGCAGTATTTCCCAAAAACCGTGCTATCAAAAATGTATCGGAGAGGTTATTAAACCCTAATAATACCATAGAAGCTATGGATGGCAATGAGAGTTTCCATACCAGCTTACGCAAGTCTGCATTCATGATTTCTGTTTGCTCGCTTTTTATTTGCATATCTTTAATCTTCAATGGCCAATATTGGCGATGATATTACAGACATCCACTTCTCACAATATTTTTTCCTGATTACTGAAAAATGATCTCCCTCAGCATCTATCCAATGCGTTTGTACAAAACAACGGTTCCAATGCTGCATGCTTTTTGTGCTTTCATTTGCAACTGCTTTTACTATGTATGCAGGATAGGGCAATTCTTTTGCATATTCATACTTCATGGTGAGGCAGTTTTTTACTACTCGCCATATTCTTTCTATGATTTCAACATCAATATTTATTTTTTTTGCTACATATTGTTGCACGTTTATCTCCCAGTTGTCAGTATCCTGGTTAGTCAACACATCAAATAAACCGTTTGTATGACTTTCTTCCATACCCATGAATCTCATAAATGAAGCCGAGAAAAATTCTTTGTGATGTTTTTCTGAAAGCGGGTAAGGAACAAGTTTGTGAGCATCTATTAAAACTATCTGTGCCACGTTGTCCGGCATAAGTTGACAAAGCAATTCATATAAAACCGTGCCTCCGAAACTGTGGGCATAAAAATGTAATGAATGTTTTTGAGACCAATTTTTTATAGGTTCTATATAATGTTGTACTATCTCTTGCACTGAATCCATAGCCTCTCCATAGCTTATGCCCGGCATTTCAAAAGCATATACAGCTCCGCTGCCGGGTATACATGTTGCCATCTCTCTGTAGGCTTCAGTAAGGCCCGGCAAACCCGGAAAAATAAGATGTAAAGCTGTTTTTTCCTCTTTACGCAATATCTGAACTAACATAGACTCATTTGAAGATAAACTGCGAACCGGAATTTTTTCATCTATGTAACTAGCCAGCTCGTATAGTTTTTGATTGTCAAATATTGCTTGCAAAGGCACTCGCACGTGCATGATGGTTTCTACTCTTTTTAACATTTGAATGGCCAGCAAGGAATTGCCTCCGAGGTAAAAAAAATTATCCGTACGATGTATATTTTCTGTTAATAGTAATTCTTTCCAAATAGCAGCTATTTGTTTCTCAGTAGCAGATATCGGTGGATCTGCTTTCTCTTCGGCCACAAGAGTTAGTTCATATGAGTCTAAAATTGAATAGTCTATTTTCCCGTTTACAGTTAAAGGTAGAGCTGGTAATGCTTTAATAAAAGCAGGAATCATGTAGTGCGGAAGTTTCTTTTTTAGTTCATTCACTATGCTCGTTTCATCCACTTCATCATGAGGAGCATAAAATGCGGCTAATTGCATCACATTATTTTTCTCTTTTGCTAATACCGCAGCTTGCTGTATGCCTTTGCATTGCAGTAAGGCGTGTTCTATTTCTTTACATTCTATCCGATAACCACTTATCTTTACCTGTGTGTCTTTACGGCCTATATAGAAGAAACATCCATGAATATCCCTTCGGACAATATCCCCTGTCTTGTAGAGTTTGCCACTGCCAAATGGATTGTTCACAAAATACATATCGGTCAGAGTTTCTTTCAGGAAGTAACCTTTGGTAATGCCGGCTCCACCTATGTATAGCTCGCCCGGCAAACCATCGGGTACAATTTGCAGGTCATCATCAAGTATGTAGGTTTCTGTGTTGGCTATTGGTTTACCTATAGCTATTTCGTTCAGATGGCTGTCTGCACAAGGTAAAGTATAGAACAGGCAAGCAATTGTAGCTTCTGTGGGACCATATGTGTTTACTATCGTTATGCCCGGATTAATTTTTTGCCAACTATGGTATGCAGAGGCCTGAGCTTTTTCTCCACCTATGATGACAAGCCTCAACGAAGTATCAGAAAAGTTCTCTTCCGCTATTATATGCCAGTAGGCGGTGGGTAAGTCGAGCAGAGTGATGTTTTTTGTTTTTACAATTTTGTATAGATGGTGTATATCTTTTTTTTGTTTTGCATCTGCAAATACCAAAGTAGCTCCTCCAAGCATTGTACAAAATATTTCTTCAAGAGACATGTCGAAACATAAAGATGCAAACTGTAACATGCGGTCAGAGGGAGAGATACGATAATACTCAATGGCATATTGCACATAGTTTACAATATTATGATGAGTTATGGCTACCCCTTTCGGTTCTCCGGTGGTTCCGGATGTATATATAATACATGCTATTTCATTTGTTGTATTCAGCTTAGGTAAATTCAATTCACAGTTGTCTGTGAGATAAAGTTGCTCAATAGCAATTACAGGGATGTTGATATGTTCAGAAATTTTCAGACGGTCAGTCTGAGTCACCAAAGCGATAGCTTTACTATCACGTAATATGTAGGCTATGCGTTCTTCCGGATATTCGGGAGATATGGGCACATATATTGCACCGGCTTTCAGTAATGCCCATAAAATCACAATGGTTTGAGGATTAGATTCCATACATACTGCCACCGATGTACCCCGTGATATACCTTTATTGATGAGAGCCTGAGCCCACTTCGTGCTTAATTCCTCTAACTGTCCATACGTTATTTGCTGTGTTTCATCGCACAGAGCAAGGGCGTCGGGTTGTTGTTGTGCTTTTTTCGTAAACAGCTCATGTAGTGCAACATCAGGGATTTTACGTTCAGGCCCTTTGCTCTTGGCAAGCAACAACTGTAAATCTTCATTGCAAAATAATTTTTGTTTACGTAAACATATTTGAGGAGCATTTACAAAACCTTGCGCTAAGGCATGCAATTGTTTGCAATAGTTGTCAATAGTTTCTTTTGAAAACAGGTCGCATGCATACTCAATGTATAACCATACTGACTGATCATCCCGGAAGGTATAAGAAAATGTCAGATCAAACTTTGCAACCTTGCTTTCCGGCATTATGGGATTGATAGTGGCTTCTCCCAAAGACAAATCTGTTGTAACCGAAGGAGTGTAACTTATCAGTACCTGAAAAATGGGATTAATTGAAAGGCTGCGTCTTGGGCTCAATACGTCGAGTATGTGCTCAATGGGTATCTGTTGATATTCCTGTGCCTCTGTGATGACTTCGTGAGTTTTTTTCAGAAAACTTTCAGTTGTTTCTTCCTCCGAGGATTGTAAGCGAAGCACTACAGTATTTACAAAGAAACCTACTAATTCCTCTAACTCTGAAGACATACGGTTAGCAACGGGCATGCCCATACAAATATCTTGCTGTGATGAATAGCGGCTTAGTAAAGTATATGTTATTCCCACTGCAAACGCAAAGGGAGTTATCTGCAAAGCCTTAGCTAAGCTTATTATAGCAGAGCCCAACTCGGGAGAAAATATCATAGACACGCTAGCTCCCTTTCCGCTCAGACGCTCGGGCCTCTGAAAATCTGTTGGTAAAATTAAGTCTTTATATCCTTTTAGTTTCTCTTTCCAATGGTTAAGTGATTTTTCGTGTATTTCACTTTTTTGAATGTAATTTCTTTGCCATGCTGAGAAGCCGCTGTATTGCATTTTGAGCGGCGCAGGTAATTCAGGTTCTATGCCACAATAGTGATTGTAGGCAAGTTTTATATCTTTTACCATCACACCTACCGACCAACCATCGGATATAATGTGATGCATGTTAATACAAAGAATATATTGTTCAACATCCGTTTGTAGTAACAGCGCACGAATCAACATATCCTTCTTTAAATCAAATGGCCTGTAGATGAACTCTTCTAATATATTGTTCTTTTTATGTTCATCATGGCTGTGTTGTTGTATATCATGTTGAATGAGGCTGACATCTGCATCCGGAGATATAAGCTGAACGGCTTGTCCTTCTATATCTGTAAAACGCGTGCGTAAACTTTCATGGCGTTGCACAATGTATTTCAAAGCTTTTTCCAGAGCAGTTATGTTGAGTTTGCCTTTTATTTCGCCTATAGCGGGCATGTGATATTGATTGCCAAAACCCAATTGGTCAAGAAACCAGATCCTCTCCTGACTCCAGGAAGCCCGAGCTGCTTTTGCTCTACCTAACCAGTTTAACAAAGCATTTTTTTGCTCTGATAAGATAGCTTTTTCATGATTGCTAAGTTGAGAATTACCCGTATAGACACGCAGGTGGCCGTTTTCTGCACCTATGCGTATTCCTTTATTTAGCAGAGAAAGAATAAATGAGTTCATATCACACTACTATGTAATCTGAATTTTCATAATACGACACCATCGAATATTCTTTAGCCGAAAGTTGTGGTGAAACTATATTTTCTATGTATGACGAACATTCGCGAATGGTAGGATTCATGTAAAATTCTCTAAGAGAAAAATTCGTTTGAAAGATGTTTGATATTCGCAATACAATTTGAATGGCTTGCAAAGAATGACCTCCGATTTGAAAAAAATTATCTTCTATGGAAATATCATTTTCTCTCAACACTTCCTGCCACACTGATAAGATAATTTTTTCGGTGGATGTATCAGGATGTTTGCTCTTCCCGTCCGACAGCGGTAAATCTTCATTTAAGTATTCAAGAAGCTTTTTCCTATCAATTTTAGCGTTAGTGGTGAGTGGCATTTGAGACAGATATATAAATAGCGAGGGAATCATATAGTCCGGGATTTTATTTTTCAGAAAATTTCTCCACTCGCCTTCATTCACGGGGCCTTCGTCGCATGTATAGAAAGCTACTACTGATAGGGAATTTTCTTTTTTGTGTGGCAGTATTACCACTTGTCTTATTCCTTGTTTATTAGCCATCGCTTTTTCTATTTCTGCCGGCTCTATACGAAAGCCGCGAATCTTAAATTGGTCATCTATCCGACCGGAGTATTCGATAGTACCATCATGCCGCAAGCGAACTTTATCTCCTGTTTTGTAGAGATTACCTGTACCGTAAGGATTAGGTATGAATTTTTTTTCAGTAAGACCAGGGCTATTCAGATAACCTCGTCCCACAGGAAAACCGCTAACACACAGCTCACCTGTACTTCCCTGTGGCAGGAGTTCTCCTTCAGAGGACAGTACATACAATTGTGTGTTGTAAAAAGGCTTACCTATTGAGATACATTTATCTGAAGTAAGTTCGGCGATGGCTACATTTACCGTACATTCTGCAGGACCGTATGCATTGAATATACGTATGGGGAATTGTTGGGCCCAATCAAGAAGTTTTTGTTGTAAAGGTTCTCCACCGAGCGCCAACACTCTGATATTTTGAAAAAGAGTTTTCTGGTCATCCTGTTTTAATTGTTGCAAAGTCTCTACATATGAGGGTACCAAATTGAGTACGGTAATTTTTTGGTTTGTTACTAACGATAAAAACCGAAAAGGATCTATATCATCCTCCTCCCGAATTATCAAACAAGCTCCACAACACAAGGCAGGAAAAATCTCTTCGACAGACATATCAAAACTCAGTGGAGCAAATTGCAAGATGCGGTCTTTGGCTGTCAAATCATATGTCTTGATCATGCCGAGCGCGAGATTAATCAGTGAGCGATGTTCAATCATCACCCCTTTGGGGTCGCCAGTGCTCCCACTGGTAAAAAGCACATATGCGAGATGATTTGATTTGCATTTGTTTTGCAAAGCGGTTTCACTATTTGTTTCATACAGATGGTGAATGTCGTATACGTTTAATGAGGAGTTTATCTTTTTAATGTTGTCTGCAATATTTGTTGTCGTAATGATACGTTTAATTTCGGCTTGCCTGATGATAGCTTCTATACGGGGAATGGGGTTTTTAACATCAAGAGGCACATAGGTAGCTCCGGCCCTCAAAACTCCCAGTATGGCAATAATTGCCTCGGGAGATGAAGGAAGATAAATACCAACTTTTTCTTCAGATACCGTTTTTTCTTTTTGTAAAAACAAAGCCACCTGACGGCTACAGTGCTCCAGCATTTCATAAGTGAGTTTTTTATTTTGATATATAATTGCGGGCGAATGCGGCCTTTCAGCGCATTTTGCTTCTATAAGCTGATGTATGCCCTCTACGGGAGGAAGGGGCATAGACGGCCCTTTTTGTATCTCAAGTATTTCCCGTTTGATTTGCTCAGGCAGCAATTCATAATCTTTCAAAGGTTTTGCAGGTTCCAGCATTATCTGTTGCATGAGGTGCGAAAACGCTGTACCATGTTGTTCTATTGTTTTTTTGTTGAAGAGTTCTCTTTTGTATTTAAAATAAATTTCCAGGCTTTGCTTACGTTCGTAAACTTCGAAAGTATAATGATCATCTGATTCCTGATATATATCATAGCATAATGGAGGACATTGCTCTTCCCATTCATCAAAAAAATTCTGATATGTAAAAGACAAAGGAAGAGCGGATGTGTTGTTTCCTTTCTTGAGATTCAATTCAGCTACTACACTCGGAAAAGGAAAATCAGCATGAGAAATGGCATCAGTAAAATTCAGTTTTACTTTTTGGACGAAAGAAGAAAATGCTTCATCCGCTTCAAGGATAACGCGTGTTACAATCAGATTAATGAAACATCCTACGCTTGTGTTATAGCGGGCTAAAGGACGGCCTGCAACCGGAGTAGTCAAACATATATCTTTTTGTTGAGTGATTTTATTAAGCAACAAATAAAACAAACTCAATATTAAAGTAGATAGGTTACAATTCAGATTCACAGCCGTCTTTACAAGTTTATCGAATGTTTCATCTTTCAGCGTAAGCCGTAAGCAATCTGTATGTTTAGAATAACTATCTCCAGTCGGAAGCTTTTCATAAGGCAAGAAATATTGCTCCGGTATGTCTTTCAGATAATCTTTCCACCAAAGCAAATCTTCTTTTGCCCGATTGCTTTTCATGTATTCTGTCTCATACAATACGTAATGGAAGAAATCTGTATCTCTTGTTACGGGAGCGATTTTCAAGTCAGCTGATATTGAATTGTAATATTGCCAAAAGGATTTAATAAACTCTACTCCTGATATCCCATCCATCACGATATGATGTACTACAAAGAAGAGATATTCTTTAGCATGTTGCTTCTCATGTATGTAATAAACTCTTATTGGTAATTCTTTTTCCAGAGAAAAGGGTATGCGCAATAATGAAAACAAAAATTCATTTGTCGTTACTTCTTGCGGGACATGTTTTTCTTCAATGATGACATCTTTCGGAGTGGCGCCAACCTTTTGTATCAAGGCTTCTGTGGAGGTATCCTGGAAAAAGTTCACTCTTAAGACAGGATATTTTTCCAATATGTGTAGCAGGGCTTTTTTTATGGTTGAAATACTCAGAGAAGTATTCAACTCAAAGCATATGGGTACGTTAAAAATTGTGGAATCCGGATTGGTTTGCTGAATGTACCATAAACCCTTTTGAACATAAGAAACAGGAAATACGTCTCTATCATTGGTAAACGATAAGTTTTCTTTTTCAGCGACAGAAGGCTTGTCAAGTTCATCAAACAACAAAGCGAAGAAGTCGTAAAAATTACTTGATGATAAAATTTGAGCCGGCCTTAAACGTACATTCAGTCGTTCATTTAGCAGTTTGGCAAACTGCATGGCTTTTAAGGAATTCAAGCCATAGGCAGCGAAAGGCAAATCGAAATCTATATTTGTTATATCCTCACCAAATGTCTGACTGAATACTTCAGATAATATTTCTTTTGTTTTACTATGGAATTTTTGCCATACATCAGAACAGTAGTTTTCTTCATGATGTACAGGCATGTGTTTATCAATGTGAAATGATGCAGCATGATAAGTATATTCTTCCAAAATGACGTGTGCATTCATACCTCCCACGGCATAGCTGTTTAAGCCTACTCTTCGGGGAGAATTCGAAGATTTCCAAGTGATGATGTGTTTGTTGAAAACAAAATCTTTTATTATGCCGGCATCAGTGGTTAAAGTATCGAACAACGGGTTACCAGGCAAGGTGTGATGTTCTATTGAATAAATAGCTTTTATGATGGAAGCAATACCTGAAGCAACTTCAAGATGCCCTATGGTGGGTTTGATACTGCTAATGTGCCAGGCGTGGCCTGAAACGCCTGTGCTTTTTCGATAAGCACGATGTAATGCATTTAACTCAAGTGCATCTGCCAGGGGATTTCCAATGCCATGTGCTTCTATGTAGTCAATAGAGTGTGCAGGGATACCAGCCTGTTGCAGACATTTGAGAATAGTATTTTCCATAGCCTGGCCATTGGGAGCTTTTATTGAAAAACTTCTTCCTCCATGTTGTAATGAAGTAGCTCGTACGATAGCTCTTACAGGTAGTTTATGTCTTTGTGCATGTGAAAGTGTTGTTAAAAGCAACACACCAGCACCTTCGGCAGGAACATAGCCATCCGCAAACGCAGAGAAACTGCGAGTACAGAAGGTAGGGCTCAATAATTCTTTGTATGTTGGACTCAACGACGTTGATGCAAACTTATCGGGATCTATGCAATTTACAGCCCCGACCCAGGCATAGGTACATTCTTGCTTTGATATGCTTTGCACAGCATAGTGTAAGGCTGCGTATGAACTAACGCAATATGAGTTGAACGTTTCGCAAGGGCCTGTATAATTCAGATGATATGCCAAGGCTTGACTGAGTGGTATTTCACAACCTTCAAGAGTTACGCTGTGTGATGATCCTGTGAACAACCCAACATTGTATGGTTTAAAATGTTTAGCTGTGATGTTCAATTGTTTCAATATTGTTTCAAAGAGTTGCAGTATCAATCTCAGCGGCCGTGAATCCGGTATATTTTTATCATCATCAAAAGAATTGAGAACTATGTTTTGATTTTCTTTTATTGGTGCAAAGTGATATTTTCTGATGACTTCAGGCAGGAGAGTAGAATTATCAGATATTTTTTGCCACAATATTTGTGCATTGCCGGCATCAGGGAATATGCCTTCTGCAGCAATTATCACCACCGGATCATCATCAAGAATTGTGCTCTCCGAATGATGTTCCTTGCCTGAGGAATTACATATTTGTGTTTCTGTAAGGTTCTTCAGAGGCAGTTGTTGCAACAAAAAATCAGTAAGCAAAGGTATGTTAGGGTAATCGAACAGCAAGGTGGTGCGCAGAGGGATGCCTATTTTTTTTTCGAGCAAGATTTTAAAACTTACGGCTTCTGTAGAGCTTGTGCCAAGCTCAGCAAATGCCTGGTCGGGAGCAATATCATCTGCACTATCAAGATATAGAAATTCGGCTAACCATTGCCGTATGAGTACGTTTAATTTTTTTTCACGTTCATACGCAGAAAGGTTTTCCAATTCTTCTTTGAGTAACCGGGGGTTCATCAGATTGTTAAATGACGATTGTATACTTTATACCTTATTGTTTGACGTAAAATAATTTTCTATTCACATTGTTGAACTGTATATGAGAAAAGGGAATTAATATTCCAACGCCCTTTCATAGGGCGTTGGAATGATTTAATTAGCATGTGCCGGAAGAATGCCAGCAAGAACTTCACCACTGGACTCTCCTTTGTAATCATCTTTAAACGTACACCAGGTTTCCATGTAGGTGATTTCTTTTATCTTTTTGATGGATTTAATTCCCCATGTGCCGTAAAATTTTTTTGCATTCAAAACTTTTCTAAATCCGGAACTAATGCGCAGGATGAGCCAATTAGGTAATTGTTTTTTCCAAAACAACTCCATATCGTAATCATTCAGTTCCGGGATCAAACGATGCTGAACGGCATGTGCATAAAACACATATCCAAGTTGATTGTAGCAAATGTTGTATTCCACAGCATTGAAATGTCCGGTATCTTCAATGTAGCACGATTCGGGAATGGAGAATTCTCCGTGCGCCAGAAGCCCCAAGGGGCCTTTTTCCGGATCACTCTCTATAAATACTTTTTTCAAGTATGTAGCATGAGGTTTGTAAGGCCTGAGAACTTTGGAGATAAACTCCTGGCTTACCTCAATTTTGTTTTTTTGTATATCTGTAAAAGGATGTGTTGTCATACGTTTTTATCCGTTATTTTCAATGCCTACATAAAAAGGATATTGATCATATATACCGATGCGATAACTTTTGCTGAGCTCGCCGGCCGGTAAGCGGGAAGACTTATGAAGCAGCGTGCGATTGTCCCAAATGATGAGATCTCCTTTGTCCCAATGATGAGTATATATATGTTCTTCTTTTTCTATGAAAGAGAACAGTGCTTGTAATGCTGCTTTATTTTCCTCGTAGGTCAAGCCTTTTATTTGCATGGTGAATCCGCTGCTTATGTAAAGAGCTTCTTCGCCGGTAACAGGATGTTTGATTACAGCCGGATGCTCTACAGGAGGAACGATTTGATTCATATAATCAATCAATTCTTGTATAGATTTATCTACATCGCAAGGGCGCACTTTATAACGGTTGTTTCCTCCATGGATATACGTTTTACCATCCACATACTTCCTTAGCTCTGCAGGTAGGTTTTTCAATACTTTCACCATGTCTATGTAATAGGTAGCCCTCAAAGATTTAGGAATTATTACAGGCATGATAGAAGTGAAAGACAAGGGGTGTTTTTGAAACTGACAATCTGTATGCCAATAGTGTCCTGTACCGGCTACTCCTATTTTTCGTCCGTCCGGCTCAGGAACATTTGAGGAGACAAATATCTCCGGAAAATCCGGATGATGATAGTTTTCCTGAAAATAAACCTGGGGCGTTCCCATTTTTCTGGCAAAAGCTACATACTGCTCGGGAGTAATATCTTGTCCGCGAATAACAACAAGTTTGTTTCGATAAATCGCTTGCCTGATCATTTCTAACTCAGGTGCGTCTGCTGCGAGTTCATTTACTTGTATTCCCGTTATTTGCGCGCCAATCTCTCCCGGAGGGGCATCAGTAATTTGGATGGTTTGTGTGTGCAACATAGAATTATATATTTAGGTTTGACATATTTTCAAAGTTTATTTCTTAGTTTACCATACGTTCTCTGCCTTGCCAATAAGGCTCTTTCAACTGTCGTTTCAGCAACTTGCCGGAAGCATTGCGAGGTAAGGCTTTTTCAAAACTTATTTGTTTAGGTATTTTATAGTCAGCAATTTTAGAGCGTAGGAACGAGATGAGGTCTCTTGCTTTCAGCTCATGATGAGGTTTAAGTACCACAAAAGCTTTTACAGCTTCTCCCCATAAATCGTCGGGAATTCCAATTACGGCACATTCAGCTACGGCAGGATGTTCTGCAATAGCTGCTTCTATTTCTGCCGGAAATATATTTTCGCCGGCACAGATGATCATATCTTTTATGCGGTCGCATACATATACATATCCCTCTTCATCAAGGTATCCGGCATCGCCGGTGTATATCCAACCATTACGCAGTATTTCCTGAGTAGCTTTCTCATTGTTCCAATAGCCTATCATACGTGCCGGAGAGTGGATGCAAATTTCACCAACTTGCTCGGGAGGTAAAATATTTCCTTGCTGGTCAATGATTTTTATTTGAACAGAAGGTAAAGGTTTGCCGGCCGCGTTTTTCTTTTTTGCTCCTTCGGGTGAGTGGTCTTGCGGACGCAGGCACACGGCCATATTACCCGTTTCCGTCATTCCATATATTTGGTAAAACTGGCATTGAAAAGTTTGTATGGCCTGCTTCAGCAGAACCGGAGTAATGGGAGATCCACCGTATAATATTGCTTTCAACGAGCTGAAATCTGTGTTGGAGCATATTGGCTCATTGAGGCAAAGTTGTATCATGGCCGGCACCATGGCTGTTTTGGTGATTTTGTAAGTTTGTATTGCTTCTAACACTTTCCATCCAACAAAGCTTTCCAGGATGATAGTTTTAGATCCTGCAATAAAACTTTGAACAGCCCACCACATACCACCTATGTGAAAGATAGGTACGCATACAAGAATGTTATCATCTGGATTGAGATTCATCCAATGATCTCCGGCCTTTTTCATTTCGTTCATCAACCGGAAGAACGTATAATGGGCTAACTGCACACCTTTGGGATGTCCGGTAGTGCCACTGGTATACAGCTGTACTACCGGGGTCTCTTCATTGTATGAAACGTTCGTGACAACATCTGAAGGATAATTGTTTTTCCAATCTGCAAAACCTGGCCATACAGGATGAGAACCTCTGAGAACAACGATTTTTTTGATTTGTGGAACTTCAGCTGCTACTTTCTCTGCCAGATGAAAAAAATCTTGTCCAGTGAAAAGAATTTCTATTCCACTATCTTTTGCTATATAGCTGATTTCATCTGCTGTAAGTCGCCAGTTTATTCCTACTAATACGGTGTTTGATTTAGCGCAACCGAAAAGAAGTTGATAGGCATAGTCAGAATCCTTATCAAGTATACCTACGCGAGATTGGGGCTTCAACCCTTCAGCGATCAATGCATGAGCTACCTGATTAGAATGTTGTTCAAACGCTGAAAACGTAGTTATGCGCTCTTCAAATATAAAGGCTGTACGGTCTCCATACAGTTCTGCATTAATTTTCGAAATATCGGGCAATGTTAGTTTTTCATTCATGGCAGTGATTTTGTTTTGTTTCACAAGACTTGTGTTTGGTTTTCTTTTTTGATTTGTTATTTGAAGTGTTAGCTTTTTTTTCTTCGTTATCATTTCTTATGAGTGGAAGCATGCCGTAGTCGTACATGGTTTGCATGAACTGAAACACTTTAGGGTCTGATTTAGCGGGAATTCCTCCTTCTATGGGAGGTTGCGGATCATACTCAAGGTCGAGCATGGCTCCTTGTGTATATTTATCTCCGCGTATATATTGAATAATAGCAAGGCACATATCCATGCCGGCAGTGACACCTGCCGATGTCCAGTATTTTCCATCGTTTACATATCTTTTGGATTCATAGGTTGCACCAAAGCGTCCAAGCATTTCCTGTGCGCGGTACCAATGAGTTGTAGCTTTCTTTCCTTGCAAGAGTCCGGCGGCTCCCAGTATCCAGGCACCTGTACATACACTGGCAGTAATTTGAGTGGTCTTATCTATCTTACGTATCCAATTCAACAATGCGGTATCTTTTGTAAGATGCCATGTAGCGGTAGAGCCTCCCGGAATGACCAAAATGTCGAGTTCCTTTATTTCGTTAATGGTATGTGATACATATATCTGTGTACGTCCGCTTTTGACGAGGCCTTTCTTATGACTGATGTAAAATACTTTGGTATCCATCAATTCAGAAAAAACAGCCATCGGCCCTATCGCATCCAGCGTGAAAAACCCATCGTATACAAATATTCCTATGGTGCGGATATCCATATTAGGGGTGCCGAATATTTCATTCATCACTTTTTTATGGTTGAAAAGATTGATTTTGATTTGCGATGTATCGGGCGATACATTCTGTGGCGGATTGCTTTGAGCCTGACAATGTAAGTGCATAATTACGCTGAGTGTTAGATTCAATATGAAGAGTGATATGTTATTTTTTGATATTGTCATGATAGTTCAGAATTTTTTATTCAGAGTTATTCCCCATGTGCGAGGCCTTGCCAGTAAGGTGTATCGGAAGTAAGCGGGAGGAGCATATAAGATATAGCGTTGATCAGCAATGTTCTGAATCCATAGAGCTATTTCAGTTTTTGGGGTGCGCAGCGCGATACGGCCGTTGAATATGTGATAGGCGGGTTGAACGAGTTTGTTGGCTAAGTCAAAATATTGTGTTCCTGTATAGCGCCACTCGCTTTGAAGTATTATGAATTGTTTGCGTGAGTAAATGAGTGGTATAGAATATTGTGGTGAAACATAAGCCGTGACATCGGGTGCCAAAATGGTGCGATGGTTTCGTATGGGTATACCTATGTACTGAAAATCTTTGTAGCGGGCATCATTCAACCCGATAGAAGCATCTGTTTTAAACAAGGGCAGAGGCTTGATGGTTATTTCTAATTCAGCTCCGTTTGACTTCACATTTCCTATATTGTCAGTAACCCATGAATTGCTGCCAGTGGGGCGATACTCGAGTTGCATATTGTACCAATCCATGAAAAACAAACAAAATGACAGCATTACTTTTCGAGTAGTGGAAAACATCTTATAACCGGCTTCATAGTTGTCGGAATATTCCGGATCGAAGGTTTCATAATCGGATAGGTCTGTGAACATGTTGATACCTCCGGCTCTGTACCCTCTTGCATACGAAACATAGAAGTGTTGATTGGGTGAGATGTTATATTTTACCACAAATTTTGGAAGAGCTGCGTGAAATGCTTTTTGTTTGTTGATGCCGTTTCTTTTGAACGTGGCTTGCCCTGAGTTGTTGATGTTGTAAAGAGCAGAATAAGATTTTTTGTTTTCATAATCATATCGCAATCCCAATGTGAATTCCAAAGAAGGAGTAATGAGATACGAAGATTGAGCGAAAGCAGCCAATCCCGTATTTCTGCGGTCGCTTTGAGATACATCTGTATCGCTGTATCCAAAAAATAAACTGAGAGGAGGTATATAAACGGTAGCCGTACGCATGAGATAAACTTGATGGAAAAAATATGTTCCTGCTGTCCATTTCAGACGCTTCTGGTTTTCGTTGGAAGATATACGTATTTCATTGCTGAACACATGTTGAGGGAAAAAATCGCCAGTATTTCTGAAGTAAGAAGCAGCATAGGCTACATCGTAGCTCCAATAGTCAAAATCTATATTATCGTAGGCTTGCCCTATAAATTGATAAGCATAAGAAGAAGAGGCAGAGAAACGCGAAAACTGCTTTGTAAGAACTAGTGCATTATTAGATACGAATCGCTTATGATTGCCAAATCTGTTTATAGTTACTTTGTAAGGATTGGCAAAGGCGAAGCTATCATCTACAGCAGCCTGAAAATAATTGCTTGCTCCTGTGGAGTAATCATACTGTATTTTTGAATTGCAGAAAATAGAGAAAGGGCCATTCATATACCGAAGAGAGAGATTGGCGTATAAAGAGTTTTCATCGCCCAGTCGAATGCCAACAGGTGCAGTTCCGTAAAAGGTTCTGCCCAAATAGCTGAAAGGAAGTGAAGTGTCGCTGTAATAATAACCGTGGCGGCGTTGAAATTGTGCTGTTATAATAGAATAGAAACGGTCTTTTCGCAGAGGTTTTTGGGCCGATATCATGTAGCGCTGTAACCCTTGATTGCCAAGGCTGGCTTCTGCACGTAAGGAAGTTTCATTCGTTGGCCTTCGGGTGATAATATTAATAACTCCGGCCATGGCATTTCTACCGTACAATGTGCCCTGCGGGCCTCTCAAAACTTCTATACGTTCTACATCTGCCATTTGAAGGGCATTGGCAGATATGTCGAGAGCATTCACTCCGTCTATGTAAGTAGCTACGGTAGGATTTTCGCTGAAAACACTCACGCCACGTATAGCCAATTGTTGCTGATAGCCCACACCGGCATCGGCATACTGAAAGTTCGGAGTTATGCAAGTCAAATTTTTTAGCTCCCAGGTTTGTGTTTGCTGAATTCTCTCCGAAGTAAGACATGATACTGAAGCAGGCAATTCATGCAATAATTCTTCTTTTTTTTCAGCAGTTATCAATACAGCCTCAAGAGTAGTAAATTTTTCTTGCAGATGTATCTCTATGTTTTGATTTTCTTGTTCGAGTCTTACAGGCAGAACAGATGTTGCATAGCCACTCGCAGATATGGCTAATGTAAAGACGCCGTATGTGGGAAATTTAATACAAAAAAAACCGGAAGAGTCCGTTTGTGCCTGTGTGGAGCTGTTTAATACGCGAACGTGAGCGTTGAATATGGGTGTGCCGGTGCTGTCTGTAACGTTTCCGCACAAGGATTGGCCAGATGCGATTGTAGAAAAAAATACAAACGCAAAAACAACGAAAATATATGAGGACAAGATTGCCCGTAGAAAATCATAGGTGATGTATGCGGGTTTGATATTTTTAATTTTTGGTATCATCTGAATTGTAGCATCGGAATAGCTCTCCGTGTTACATATGTTTTGCGAAAGTTATTGCACGGCTATCTTATGCGTCGTGAGTAAATTATCGTTGGAGTAAAAGGAACAGAAGTAGATTCCTTCAGGCAAGAATTGGAGTTCAAGCGTATGAATGTTTTCTTGTGAAGAGAGTTGATGCTCCCATGTTTTCGTTCCTGTGGAATTGGTTATCACAACCTTGTTAAGGTTTAACACAGGGTCTTTGAATTCTATGTTCATAACATTCTGAACGGGCAAAGGATAAATGTGGAGTTTCTTTTCGGCCTCGTGAAATGCTAAGGTAGAAGTAAAAGGACAGTTATAATTATAGCTGGATACTGAATTACTGTACAGAACACAAGTTGTGTTGTTGCAGGGATTAGGATCGCCCGGGAAGGAGTTATTAACGGAAGAAGCCCCTACACCGTATACTACTATACATATTTCGACGGAGCTTGCGCCTAAATATGCAAGAGTTGAAGGGCCATGCAGATATCCCGGATTATGAGTGAAAGAACCACCCGGAGGAACGCTGCTGGAAGGGCTTATAGCACTGGCCCCTGTTGAATACAAGTCTAGTATGTAGTACGTGCCATTTATTTTTGCAGATACATATACTTGATCTCCGGGATTTATAGTACTTGTACCATGGTTTATTATTCTGAAATGACATTGTATTTTCTCATCAGGAAGATTGGAGGAATTTAGCAAGGTGCCGTTGGAGTAATTTACATACTCTACTCCCAGATCCTGAGCTATTACGATACTTTGTAGTAATGATATTGCGAAGGTTAGAATATTTTTTTTCATAATTCATCACAGTTTTAAAAATCCGGCTGTAATGTTGCCAGCAAGCAACTATTACAGCCGGAGTAGGTTTGATATTACTTTAAAATAAACTTACCATTAGAAATCATTTTTTGATTTGAAGAATATACGCGATACACATACATACCTTTAGGCATAGTACTTACATCAAAGTGATTCAATTCAGATGATACAGGCCATTCTGCAATGGTCTTCCCGTTCAGGTCATTTACTACGATGCGCTCAGCAGAAGTTTCCGTAATGTAAAAAGTTAAGTTATTGTCGGCGGGTAAAGGATACACAGACACGCCGTTGTTTGGTGAAACCCCGGATAAGACATCAGTGGTGTTAGGCCTGTATGTTACAGTCGCTTTGTTATTAGACGAGTCCGAGTCTGTAGCGAAAGGATTGCCGGTGATCAATGGCGATTGTTCAAAACCATACAGAATAAGGGTGGCTTTCAATGTGTCCGAACCAAGAATCTGTGCGGTAAGTTGAGCATTGATGCTTCCGGGGTTTACGGAAAGAGTTTGGCCAACGGGTAAATCTGAACTAAGTGTCAGTATTGTTTTGGCTCCGGGATTGAGATTCAAGTCAAAGAGAGCGTTGTTAAGTTTTACTTGTAAGTATAGTTTCTCTCCGGCTTTGATAGTTACAGGGCCATAGTTAGTAATGCTGTATGCCATCTGCAGTGTGGCATTTTGTGTTATGGCATTGGGAGTGTAGTGGTTCAGTTTTATGTCAAGGTTAACATTTTTGTACGTGATGAAAGCTTCATTGTCGGCAGGAGTAGCATCTTTAGAATAGGTGGGATTATGTGAGGACGCTCCTTTCCCGTACACCATGAGGGTGATTTTTACAGAATCTAATGAAAGAGTATGTAGCAAAAGATGGCCTGTGAGATATCCCGGGTCTATAGTGAGAGTGTCGCCCACTTTAAGGGTTTTGGTAAGTCTGTGTTTTGTGACACCGTTAGGTGTATTTAAGGATAAGTCATATACCTGATTATTCAGACGTGCAGCCAGATATAAAGTGTCGCCGGCGTGAATATTGGTAGGGCCTTTGTTAATGACATAAAATTTAGTTTGAATGTTGCCATATCCTACATATTGTCCGTTTGAGTATTTCTGATATTTAATGGTTAAATCATCTTTTATGGCAGGGTTATAGGTAACCTTCACGATGTTGTCGCTGGGTTTTCCATCGGTTCGGAAGGTGGGGTGCACGGAGGCTTTCATTACTCCATAAACCAATATTTCTACATCGAGTGTAGATGCCCCAAGCATGCCTGCCGTAAGAGCTGCATCGAGATAGCCGGGATTAATCACTATGGAATCTCCAACTTTAAAGTCAGAAGTCAGGTTATATTTAGTGGTATCGCCGGGCACCAGACTCAGGCTATAAAGGGTCCCGTTTATGCGGGTTCTCATGTATATTGTTTCACCAGCTTTTACATCGGTAGGCCCATGATTGTATATTGTGAATGATGGATAAAGTATACTATTGTTAGTTACTTCATTATGTTGATAGAGGTTGTACTTTACACTTAAATCTACGTTTTTGTAGATGATGTATGTCAGATTATTTGCAGGATTAGGGTCATTGGCAAAGTTATTTTTCCATGAAGCCAATCCTGCTCCGTATACAACCAACGTAAGAGTAAGAGAGCCATCAGGAACACTCCACAAAGAGTGACGTGCCCACATCCAACCTATGAGATATCCGGGATTCAACCTGAGAGTGTCTCCTACCAATAGGTTGTTTGTAAGCTTCCATAAAGTGACACTATCTCGCTTCGTCAGATACATATCGTACTCAACATGATTAAATCTGGCTGCCAGCAAAATTGTATCTCCTGCATATAAATTGGTAGGGCCATGATTCACTATTATGAATTCTGTAAGAATATTCCCGTAGCCTATATACTGGCCGTTCTGATAGTTGGTATATTTAATAGACAAATCAATTTGTTGTGAATGCAGATATATACTTGCAAACAGCAACGTGAAGAGTAATGCATTTTTTTTCATAAGTGCTTGTTTTGATTAAGTTTAATGTTAGATTGATTTAAAGTAATGAATATATATCGAGTGGTTATGTTCGATGAAACCACTAAATATATGCGAGCATTAATGAGGATGCAGAATTAGGTTAATCTAGTTGAGCCTACTACTCATTTCATCAAATGTTCATCAGAGTTTTTGAATATGGATTACTTGTGTTGAACTTGATGAAAATGAGTGAGCATGTATCTACAGCGTAGTGAATGAACTAAGTGTGAATTCACTATTGATTATACTAAGTTTATCGTGAAGCCACACGATGTTTGTAATGATCTACTCAACTAAAATTAACCAACAAAGTATATAGTGGGGGGCTTGAGCAAGGAATTTTGAAAGTCAAAAGAATAGTTGAGGTTTTTTCTGAAATTGTTCAAGCTCTGTTTGCAGGGAAGCATTTGTTTCAGTTCTATTTTAAGAAAACACAATACACCGATGATTTCAGTTTTGCTATTGAATACAAAGTTTAGTTTCTCGTTTTGAGTGTTCAACTTTTTTGTCAAATAACATTTACCCTTACAATTGTTTTTGGGGTTTGACTTATTTTCACAAAGAGTTTTGGCTATGTATGTTTTGTTTAGATTAAAATACGCCACCACTGCGACTTTACTCACCACAGGTAGCAGTAATGCAATTAGAAGGGTTGTAGTTATTGCCTTATTCACGGGCACGAAGTTAATTAAATGGCTTAATAAATCAAAAATTTAACTTTTCTTATTCGACTAAAGTTGAAAATCTTATAGGCAGTAATTCAAGCTGCTTCGGCAGTATCCATAAATTTGTGTAAAGAGTCTGAAATAGCTTCGTTTTGACGAATCAAGTTTAAAAAAACTATAAGAGAAAATTAAACAACGTGGGATCGTTGTTTACCAATGTGTATTGGATTTTTTTTTCGTTAAGCCTTGAAAGCAAAGCATGGTAATCTTTTGGATGTTTTAACTCAATACCTACCAGTGCAGGTCCATATTCTTTCATGGACTTTTTAGTGTATTCGAAATGAGTTATATCGTCGTCGGGGCCGAGTACATCGTCTAAAAATTCGCGCAAGGCACCTGCACGCTGCGGAAAGTTTATTATGAAGTAGTGTTTTAATCCTTCGTACAACAGAGAACGCTCTTTTATTTCATCCATTCTGCCCAGGTCATTATTCCCTCCACTGAGTATACATACCACATTTTTGTTTTTTATTTTTTCGCTATACATGTCGAGTGCTGCAATGGTAAGAGCTCCGGCAGGTTCGGCGACTATGGCCTCTTCGTTGTATAGTCTGATGATAGTAGTGCATACTTTACCTTCCGGTACCAAAAGGATATCAGAAAGATAATCTTTACATATTTCAAAAGTGATATCACCGGCCTTTTTTACGGCAGCTCCGTCTACAAATTTATCTATTTGTTCCAAGGCAATATTTTTCCCGGCTTTAATAGAGTTAGCCATAGCCGGTGCTCCTTGAGGTTCTGCTCCGATAATTTTGGTATGAGGAGAAACATGTTTAAACCACGATACTACGCCGGCTGCCAGGCCACCACCGCCGATGGGAACGAACAAATAATCAATGATAAAGTCGCTATCATCTGTAATTTCTTTTGCCACTGTGGCTTGTCCGGCAATGATACGTTCATCATCAAACGGATGCACAAATGCCCTTTGATGTTGCCGGCTATAGTTCAATGCTTCATTGTAGGCATCGTCAAACGTATCCCCTGTAAGTATTATATCTGCATAGGAGCCGCCAAAAAGCTTAACCTGATTCATTTTTTGCTTGGGAGTAGTGGTAGGCATGAAAATTTTGCCTGATGTTTTCAACAAATTGCAGGAATAAGCTACCCCTTGTGCGTGATTGCCTGCACTGGCGCACACTACTCCCTGAGCGAGTTGTTCCTTGCTGAGAGATGAAATCAAATTATATGCTCCGCGTATTTTGTAAGACCGCACCACCTGTAGGTCTTCTCTTTTCAAGTATATGGAAGCCTGAAAAGAATCAGACAAATTCTTATTTTTCATCATGGGAGTATGCGCTGCTATACCCTTCAACCTTGCAGAGGATATTTCTATATGTTCTAATGATATTTCTACAGCCATTCGTTTGCAGCAAAAAGAATCGCAAATCTAAAGTTTTGAAATATTTATACCAAAAAACATACAATTTGACTAAAATTGCCTATATTCGATTATGCATCATCTAAATGGAATTCAGGCTATCAGCGTAGTAGGTATTATCTTTGGTGTGTTTTGCCAAGCTATGCTGTTCATAATAGGCAAAAAGGTAGATACTATGTGGGCATTGTATCCTACGTGGATAGCTGTGTTTATTATGGGCACCTTAGTACGTTATTTCAGCAAGGGAGACGACGATCATCATCATTGAATTGAAACAACCACAAAATTAAAGGCAGATTTTCAGAGTCATGTTTGACTTTGATTTAATCTTCCTGAGTATTAAAATGTTTTTATGGATAATAGTTGCAAAATCAGAAAGAAAAAATTTTTGCATTAGTCAACGTCTCATACTGGTCAATCGCCACACTCTCTTAAATTTTTCACAGTAAATTTCATTTTCAACTTATTTTTTTGACCTTTGCTTCATTCTATGTGGAGCAAAATTTCTAGTCTGATTATAAAAAATAGAATATTACTGCTTGTAGTAATAATCATAAGCTCCGTTTTTTTTGCCTACAAAACTAAAGACCTGGAAATATCATACGATTACATACAGATAGTTCCCCCGGACGATACGGATTTTGTTTTCTATAAAAATTTCAAAAAAATCTTCGGAGAAGATGGAAACATTTTTGTGCTCGGCATGCAAGACAAGAGTTTATTTACTTTAGAAAAATTTAATCGCTTTGCTGAGTTATGTCATGCAATAAAAAAAATCAGCGGAGTAAATGATGCGATTTCTCTACCAACTTTGAAAGTGCTTGTAAAAGATACTGTATCCAAAAAATTCGTCCTCTGCTCCATATTCCCCGACACCTTAACAAGCCAAAAACAACTGGATAGCTTATTGAAAGTAACCAAGCGATTCAAAATGTATAAAGGGCTTGTACACAACGAAAACACCGATGCTGTATTAGTGGCAATATCTATAGAAGGGAAAACATTAAACTCTTTTGAACGACAAAGAGTAGTGAATGAAATTTTACGACTGAGTAAAAAATTTTCTGAAGATACTTCCATTGAACTGCACTATGCCGGTATACCTTACAATCGCACTATAATGGTAAAACTCATGACTAAAGAATTCGTGATGTTAGCCATCTTGTCGGTATTGATTACATCGCTGATATTGTTTTTGTTTTTCAGATCGTTTTATTCTGTCTTTTTTACTCTGCTGGTCATAATAATTACTCTGCTCATCACAGGTGGTACCATTGCTCTGCTTGATTATAAAATAACGTTACTTACAGTCATACTTCCATCGCTCATCATAATACTCAGTATACCTAACTGTATATATATGTACAATATGTACCATCAGGAGTACCGCCGTCACAAAAATAAAGTAAAAGCTATAAGCCGTATCATTGAAAAAGTTGGCTTCCTTACATTCATGACCAATATTAACACTGCCGTCGGATTTTTTGTGTTGTATTTTACAGATATCGTCACTATAAAAGAGTTTGGCGTATCGGCTGGGGTTTTGAGTGTGGCTACATTTGTAATCAGCATAGTGATAATACCGACGTTTCTGTTATTCCTTCCGGCTCCCACCGAAAAGCAACTTAAACATCTTGATTTCGTTTTTCTGAAAAAAGTAATCAATGCCCTCGAAACTGTGGCCATAAGACATAGAGCATTTTTGTATACTACCACAATACTATTCATAGGCATATCTGTATATGGCATAAGTAAAATTCAGACGTTGTCTTACATGGTGGACGATTTACCCGAAGAAAGTGGAATAAAATCTGACCTGGCTTTTTTTGAGCAACAGTTTAAGGGCGTGATGCCTCTTGAAATAATAGTTGATTTTGGCAAGAAACAAGCTATCAAAAATCCGAAAAATCTGCGTAAGCTGGAAGAGTTTGAAAACTACCTGCTGTCGCTAAACAACATCTCGCCGCCACTGTCTGTGCTTAACATTATGAAAGGCGCAAACCAGGCCTTCCAGGATGGCGATCCTGAATTTTACAGTTTACCCTCACGAAACGAACTCCAATACATATCCTCTTACTTCGACAAAGGTCAGGAAAAAAATCCTCTGATCAGGTCTTTTATTGACTCTAATGCTCAGGTGTTTCGCATATCTACCAAAGTTGCAGACTTAGGCACGAAAAATACACACAATCTTGTCTATAAAAACATTCAACCTAAAGCCAAAGAAATTTTTTCTGACTCTACCGGAAAAACCAAAGTAAAAATTACCGGAACTACTCTTTTATTTCTCAAGGGCAATGAATTTCTCATAAACGACCTGAGCGAAAGTTTGCTTTATGCTTTTATACTCATTTCGCTGATGATGGCATTTTTATTTACAAACTTACGGATGATCGTCATATCACTCATCCCCAACATCATTCCCATGATATTTACCGCAGGTATCATGGGGCTTTTCAACATACCTCTAAAGCCCAGCACAGCACTCATATTTGGCATTTCTTTCGGTATATCCATAGACAGCACCATTCATTTTCTCAGCAAATACAAACAACAGCAAAAGATATATAAAGACAATGCTTTGTTGTCGGTGATTGGCAGCATACGCGAAACGGGTATAAGCATGATATATACATCTGTAGTACTATTCTGTGGTTTTATAATATACATATTCTCCACTTTCGGAGGAACTATCGCCCTAGGCATGCTTACCTCAATTACTTTATTTTTTGCTATGTTTACGAACTTAACATTGCTGCCAGCTCTGTTGCTTACCTTTTCCAAACAAAAAATAATAAACCTGTATCCGGTAGTGAAGCGCAAGGAAGAATTTTATCACTATGAGGATGATGAAGAATATTTAGACCTTACTAAGTTGGAGATTAAAAAAGAGACAGAGGATACAAACTGAAAAGAACTAATCCTTCAAATTAGTAGTTGAGCTTTTGAAAAGCATAATCGTAACCAATTTTGGTCAATATGTTTATCGTTTCCTCTTCTGCCAACTCATTATTCCTCTCTATTCCTTCTCCGCCATAGGGATTGTTTTGCCACGAACGATCGTAGTATTTGCCGTTTTCATAAAGATATACTATTTGGCCTTCATAAATATCCTCCCGATAAATTTTGCCGGAACGCAAGAGAGACAATAACTCTTCGATATTATTTCTGATATTGGACATAATGATATAATTTTTATTTCACATGCCTTTCTGCATGATAAGAAGAGCGTACCAAGGGGCCTGACTCTACATACTTGAATCCTCTTTTCAGACCCTCTTCTTTATACTTTGCAAATATGTCGGGATGAATATATTCGACTACTTCCAGATGCATTTTAGTAGGTTGCAGATACTGCCCTAAAGTAAGCACATCAAGACCGTGTTCTAACAAATCGTCCATAGCTTCATATACTTCATCTTCTGTTTCGCCCAATCCAAGCATTATTCCTGATTTGGTGCGTTTTCCGTATTCTTTAGTGCGTTTTATTTGTTCTAAACTTCTCTCGTATTTTGCCTGTGGGCGTACCATGCGGTACAATCTTTTCACGGTTTCCATATTGTGAGAAACCACTTCTTGCCCGGCGCTTATCATACGTTCTAAGGCTTGCCATGTACCTTTTACATCAGGTATCAGGGTTTCGATGGTAGTTTCCGGAGATAGCTTTTTTACTTCTACTACTGTTTGATACCATATTTCGGCGCCTCGGTCCGGAAGTTCATCCCGGTTTACTGAAGTGATCACGGCATGTTTTACTCCCATGAGCTTTACCGCTTCAGCTACTCGCCTGGGTTCGTCTGTATCGTATTCAGTGGGTTTACCTGTTGCAACTGCACAAAAACCGCAACTACGAGTGCATACGTTGCCTAATATCATAAATGTGGCCGTACCTTCGCCCCAGCATTCTCCCATGTTCGGACAATTGCCGCTTTGGCATATTGTATGCAAGTTGTACTCATCAACCATTTGGCGTACTTTCTTATAGTTTTCACCTACCGGCAACTTGACCCGTAACCATGCGGGTTTGTTTGATTTATTTTGAGAGGGTATAACAGGAAGTTCTATCATGACATTACAAATATAACTATTTATCCTATTTTATTCATCAGCGATGATGTTGCCGGAATTTGCAAGAGTTCTTTTCTGATACATAGCTCATAAACTTTCGATTACGAAAGTTTTCAACCTAAGGTATTTGGGTTCGTTGGCATTAAATTGCATGACGCCCCTTCTTTAAAGTCGTGCTCGTTTCTTACTATGGATTATTTATTATGAATAGGTTTTACTGGATTAGTAAAAACTATATTTTTTATTTCCTGAAGTATGGCAAATAGTGTTTTGAAGTTTAATGGAAACTCCAAAAACACATGCAACATACTCAGGAAAAACAATACAATAAGTCCTACTCTGTAATCATATGCATATAGAGCTAATGAACAAATCCATATGAGAGCTGCCGGTATAAGCCACTTCAAAGGTACTTTGTGCCATTTTATAATTCCTGTTTTTGAAAACCAATTCAGATAGTGGTAAGTGTAGGCAAAAGCGATAAAGCGTTGCATGATATATTTCGATTCGTAATGATCATTTGAGGCGAGCAGGTTATTTTCAAAAATAGTGATGGCATCTTCGTTTACACTCAAAAATCCGCTCTTGACGATGGCGTTTCTGACATACTCGTTCATGGCAGGTATACCATTCAGGAATGGGAAATAAAACACAAACACTCCACAACACACAAACACTATAAGCGATAGTAAGCCCGATATGCTTTTGTGTTTTAGCGCTCCATACAAGATAAACATGCCGGTAAATACATACACATGCACTAGGGTGGGAATCATTACACCCACCCACAGCTTGTAAGATTCTACGTTTTGCAGCAACAACCCTGCAATGGCACAACCTACAAGCAACAGTATTTTGCTTGTGGTATGTTTTATAAACGCCATTCCCAAAGCCCAACCGAGAGAAGCTAAAACTATGGCAGGAAAAATATTCACAAGATGTTTTTGCAAAAATTCAATTGTCTCCGGTTTGAACACATTCGGGAATAGTTGGTTTACGGAAAAAATTTCTACCCATATTACTCCTACGGATAACAACGCACAGAGCACAATCAACGCCCAATAATCCCGTTTTGAAGCAGAGAAGTAATCTTTTTGGTGTAGCCATGGTATTTCCGTAAGGTAATGCAAAGGCCCTAACACTGCATAAGAAAACAAAAACAATTCGAAAGGGAAAAAGATAGCAACAGCACAAGATGCGAGCATCAAGCCGATATTGAGATAATCAATTTTACTTGTATTCATGGGGTAGTAGAAGCAATTATATTAAAGTTAGGATATTTTTTCCGTATGCAAAATTATGTGTTTATCGTGCATATCTGTAGTCGCAAATAAATATATATCGCCACCTTCATCAAGAGCTAACTTCTTGCGCACTTGCGATACAGAATCGGGGAAATTGCGGACTGCAACATTTGCTTTGGAATGCTTTACAGTTTGATGTACTTCTTTTTTTGAGTATTTGAGCACATGAAGAACTTTAAAAATTCTTCCCGGAAAATGCGGCACAAGCGTCAAGGAAGTGTATAGATGTGTATGTGTGTGTAGTTTGAAAAGGGCATATTTTTGAGAAAGCCATTTAAATGCTCCAGCCTTTAGTAGTGCCGCATCGGGCTCGTAGAGATATGTGAGCGGATCAGAATATTTCACCTCTGAAAATTTTTCCTCTGAAAACGTAAACGAAAAAGTCTGCTTTATATCGTTATTCATACATACAGCATGCACCAAGGGTTCTGAAAAACAAGAAGAAGTTATCTTAAATAAAACTTCCTTGCATTCATTTTTAACAGAAATAACATAAATATCAGAAACATTCGAAAGTATCTGTAAAGTATGTTTTATATCTACAAGAGGTGATGTTTTTATCAGTACGGAAGGGCTTTTATGGAACAATAGAGGCATAAGGGTTATGACATTCGGCGAACAATCTTCCAGGCGAATTACTCTGTTGTTATGATATCGTCTTGATGGGTCAATGTAAATAGTATCGAACTGGTTTTGAGAAATTGTTTGTAAAAATTTTTCTGCAGAATAATTTATGCAACAAATGTTGCTGCGTTTGAGAGCGCTGAAATTATTAAGAGCTGCCCTGTAGTAGGGCTCATGCTTTTCTACATAAGTCACGGACTGGAATTGAAATGAAAAATAATAAGTATCCACACCAAGGCCTCCCGTGAGGTCTAAAAGATGGCACCCTGAAAACAATGAACTTTTGTATGTTGCAGTAGCTTGAGAAGAACATTGTTCAATTGAGGTTTTATCAGGAAATAATACATTGAGGTTTTGGTACCAGTCGGGAAGTTTATGTTTTGCCTTTTTACGGCAGTGTATCTGTGTGGCGATGTATTGTATTTCATCAGTTGAGAAAGTTTTATTTTGCAATACAAACTCTTCGATGTTTGTATTTTCCAGTTCGAGTACGGCTTTTCGCAATAGGTTGTCTTTATGAAAGCCGGTAAAATCCATTTATGGGAATGGGTGAAATTGAAGTATAGTTTCATTTTGTAGCCTGAAGAGCAGGCATACTGTTGCGTTCAGGTTTTCCTTCTATCATGATGAAAGCTCCCCAGTAGATGGGTTCCTTATATTCATCTTTTATTAGTTTTTTGGCTTCAACGAAAGCTTGTTGCTTGTTTCCTGTCTTGAGCCATTTGTTATAAAAAGAAACCATGAGCTTTTGTGTCACGTCATCATTTACTTTAAATAAGCTTATGATAACGGCTTTTGCACCGGCGATAAGGAACGAACGTTGCAGCCCATATACACCCTCACCTAGTTGTACCTCCCCCCTTCCGGTTTCGCAAGCTGAAAGCACCACCAGATCGGTGTTATCTAAAGATAGGTCCATAGCTTCATATGCGGTGAGTATACCATCTTTTTGATTTACATAAGAATTTTCTTCATTGTCCACTATATCGCCCGAACCAAGCAACATTAAGCCCGAGTTTAGAAGCGGATTAGTGGTAATATCGTCTTCATTTACTCCTGTGCTCGGAGTTTCTTTAAAATAGCCATGTGTAGCTACGTGCAGTACTTTAGGGTTTTTGATTTTTTTAAGCGTGTCTTCACTGATTTTATCTTCAATGAACTTTAATATAGGTTTTCCTGATGATGCTAACAGGTTATCTATTTCCTGCAACTCTTGTTTAGCTCCGGGCAGATCGGGTACATTTTTTCTTTTCAGGTTCGTATTAGTGTAGAATACAGGGCTACCACAAAGTACATAGCTGTTGAGTTCTTTTTTAGATTCTTTCGTCTTTTTTCTTGTTGTTTCTTCAATCTGCATTAGGTCTTTTGTGTTCGTTACTAAAATGATTTGATTTTGATCCAAAGCATATCCACCATTCGGATTAGCAAGCATTTCGATATTTATCTGGTTGTACACTCCGTCGCAGGAAAGATATACTGTGGCTCCGTCTTTTATCTTACTTTTTATAGGTAACCAATATGCGTTGTAGGAGAGCTCATCTTTTACCATGAGTCGGGAGGTATTTCTGAAGTATTTCAAATATTTTTTCTCCAAAGAAGAACCATTTTTGATGATTACATAGTCCGGATTATCATGAGTATTTTTTTCGAGAATCAGAGCTGCATATAAGGATGAGTCTGTAAAGGTTTTGTTGAAATATCTGAATCTGACTATTTCCACGGCATATTCGTTTTGAACAAGCTTAGCTTGAACATCCTGCCAGGTTATTGTTTTTGTACTTTCGTTTTTACTAAATAGCTCTGAACGCTTGCTCATTTCTTTTTCCAATTGTTCTATGCCAGATTCAATTTCACTTATTTTTATACCTTGTTCTGCGAGTTGTTCTTTGCTGAGAGATATAACGTTTATGAGGTATTCTTTCTGAGCTGTCCATTCATTGTAGAGTGAAATCAAAATAGAATCGTTGCTACTATTGATTTTCTCTAATAGCTTTAGGTTTGAAGACAGCAGCAATGCTTTTGTGGACAAGATATTGTTGTAAACCTTACCGGTATATTTAGCACTTTTCGCGGCTTCTTGTGTCAGAGCTATAGAAGTATAAAATTCGAATTCTTCTTTCAGCACTGCCCATGTTTTGCTTTTTTGACGGAAACTTAGCGAGGGGAAAATATCTTTAACATACTTTAAATACTTAGGGATGATTTCGTCCATGATTTCAAGAGCTCTCTCAGTTTGTTTTTGCATGTAATATGCTCTGGCCAATTTACCTGAGGCACGTAAATAGCCTTGGTGGTTTTCGTCAAATTTATCAGCATATATTTTTCTGGATTTTTCGAAGTAGGTTTCAGCTTCTTTGTACTTGTCTTTTTGATATTGAATAGTTCCTCTAAGCATGTAAATATCTGCTATGTATTTATTGGAATTACCCAGTTTGCCAGCCCAGTATTTTTCAGCTTGTTCAAGATTTTTGTCGGCTTGTTCGAGTGAAGCTTTTGTGCCAGAAGAGATGAGATACTCGGAGTATCGTTGCAAAGTTTCCATATACAATGGATTTGAACTTCCGATTCCTGAACTGATGATATCAAGGGCTTCTTTATACAAATTGTCAACATTATTGCTATTGAGCACGCCTTGTTTCAGATAAAGTTGTGCTAGCCGCAACAATGTTTCAGCTCTTTTGAGGTGTTTTTTACCTAATTTTTTCTGTTGAATTTCGTCCGCTTTTTTGTAGGCTTCGTTAGCGTTTTTATAATCATTAATTTCCATGTAATAATCTCCCAGCAACAACATACATTCGCTCATTTTCAGAGATGCCGGGCCGTATACTGAATCAATGATGGATTTAGAGCTTAGGATGCTTTGTTCCATGGCCTTATAATTACCTGTAATCTGATTTAGTCTGGCATTTTCAAAATATATGGGTATGAGTTTGGGGGAGTTGTTGCCAAACTTTTCGTTGAGCAGAGTTAAAGATTTGTCTATTATTTTACTTGCTTTGGAATAGTTGCCATTTTGTACGTATAGATCAGCTAAATTCTCCAGGCGATCAATTTCGTCAAGTATGTTGACATCGTATTGCGCATCTTTAGTGAGTTTGTAGGCTTCATTAGTGTAAGATTTACTCAGGTCGTATTCACCTATAAGTTTGTTAAGTCGCGCCAACGACAGGAGAGCTTTTTGTAATACTTCATCTTTCCCTTTTTTGATTTGGTTTTTAAGTGAAGTTACTTTTGTTAACGTATCCAAGCCTTCTTTGTATTTACCTGCCAGAATACAGTATTCGCTGTATGAAGCCAAAGCGGCTAAATATTCGGCAGAATTTGGCCCGTAGTATTTTCTGGATATATCGGTAACGTCTTTTGCTTTTGCTATGGCAGAGTCGTACTGGTCTAATTTTGCATACAAGTCTGCATAGGCTTGTGCATAGTACATATTTTCTTTGCTGTATTTGTATAATGTTTTTTTGAGAAATCCATCATAACTTGATTTATAAATAGTTTCAGCAAACTTGAAGCGTTTTCCATATTTTATTTCGTTGACAGCCTGATTCAGCATTGATTTGTGATATTCAGGTGTATTTCTTCCTATATAAGTTCCTTTTATTTCTGCTAATTCATTTTCCAATGATATGGCTGTTTCGATTTTATTATCTCTCTCAGCTATGGCCAATTCGAGTTGTTTTACATCTAAGTATTGAGGATGATATTTGGGCATATCATCAAATGTTCGATATATTGATTTTATCCTTTTTGAAGCTTCATAGAGCAACCCTTGGTAGTACCAATGACAAGCATCAGCATACAGATAGTTCAGAGTAAAGCGCTCGCGACGGCCAAGGTGTTTGAATGAAAACATCTGAAGCCGGCGAAGATAGTTTTTCGAGCGTACAATGTCGCCGGAAGCAAAATAGTATTTCGTGGCGTAGGTCAGAGACAAATTTTTATCGTATTGATATTCCTTTGCCGGAGATTTGCAATAACTTTTCAAATAAAAACTAGCCGCAGCAAAATATCGCTCACGATAGGCGTTCATGAAAGCTTCTGAAGCAAGTATGTCAGTATATGCCTTACTGTTTTTGCCCACATTTCTCTCAATCCATAGTTTACTGTTTTTTATAGTTTGCTCTGCTTCTTCAAATTTTTCTTCATGCACTAAATTATAGGCTTGCAGGGCACTGAGCTCAGCGAATTTTTGTTTTCGTGCAATCCAGTCATTTTTCTCCCGGTAGTAAATTTTGTCACTGGCATCCACGTTTCTTTCGGAAGCTTTTTGTTTTCGGTATTCAACTTGTTCGTCCATTATTTTTAACGCTTCTTCATGAAAGCCTTGTTTAGACAATATTTTGGCTTTTAGTATATCTAATTCGTTTTTTTGCAGAGTTGTTGCACCGGCTTTGTACAATGAATCAGCTTTTTTCCAATACCATTCAGCCATGGTTATAAATCCGGTTTCGAGATAGTAATTGGCTATTCTGCTGTATTGCAAACTTCGCTCTTCTTCATTGGTTGTTTCTGATACAATTTTTAATGCGTTACGTACTTCATCTTCGGCATAGGAGAACTGAAGAAGTGCATAATAACTTAGCGCCTTAAGAATATAAATATATACTCTGTCTGTATTATTGCCTTTCTTTTTTTTATCAAGTTTTTGCAAATAAGAATCAGCCAGGCCTGTCACTTCCTCATATTCGCCGGAACGATATTTCTCGTCAAGCATGGATAGCTTTTTTTCTACCCATGCACGTTGTTTTTTTACATTGGCAGAATCCTGAGCTTGAATGTGAGCAATGCCACAGAACAAGCATAATATGTACAATAAGCTTATGCGTATCATTTTTTCTTTCTGAATAGGTTATCTAGCGTGAGCATCAAATTCAATTCATGAGTGTATAATCGTGCACTGGACACTCCTGCGAATAATTCAAATGCATATCCAAAGCGAATACGAGAACTGATTTGAGTGCCGGCCATAATGGTTAAGGCTCGTATGCTGGAAAAAGAGAGCCCTGCCCAGAAATAATCTTTTATTTCAAAGGTAGCATTGACATTGGCAGTCATTCCATTATCAGGGTGGTAAAACACCCCTACATTAGGTTTTAAGTTATACAAATCGCCCAGAGGCAGAGAGGCTCCTGACATGAATATGTAATTTCTTTTACGTTTCAAAAAACTTTCTGCGGTATCTCCTGTGTACTCAACTTTGTTAGTGGAAAAAAAATCGGGTGAGGCAATTCCTGCATAAAACTTGTTCAAATATTGGAACTGAAAACCTGCACCAAGTTTAGGCATGGTTTTTCTAAATGCACTGGCATCTACTGTTCCATCGCCATCGTCCCATATGGTAAGGCCACTCGGGTCAAACCTTAAGGATGAAAGACCTGCCCTTAGTCCCATTAAAAGTTTCGTGCGCTTTCCGGTTTTCAAATGATAGGAATAATTTACATTTGCTTCATTGTTGCGATATCCGCTGTATACAAGGTTGGTCAGGTTAACTCCTAATGCCATTTTATTTTTCTTTGTTCTGTAATCGCCCCAAATGGAAGTGTATACAGGAGCACCCTCTATGGCAGTCCATTGTAAGCGGGTCAACAAACTTGTATTCAGTTGTGTTTCGTGCATTCCTGCTGAAGCCGGATTATATATTAACTGGTTATACATAAAATGAGCGGTAGGGTTTAATTGTTGTGATGATGCAATTGAAAACAATGCAACTACACAGAACAGGGTGAGTAAATTTGACTTCATGTTTAGTGAAAAGGTTATGTTATCGTAAAAATTTCAATCTATATAAACTGACCATTATGTGCAAATTTAGTTTTTTCCCCATTATAATACTTATTGGGCTATTATACAAGTATGAAGATTCTTATCGCCTATATTGACAAGGCGATAAGCAGGCCTCACAGAGCTGACTACATGATGCGCAGATTGCCCATCAATTTGGTAAAAGGTAGAAGGCGTCAAGTAAAAGTTAAAGTCATTAAGATTTAGTTGGCTCTCTATATGATAATGCCCATGAAAGAAAGAAACAGGTTGGTTTGTCTTTAGCAATATACTGTATACGTCATCATAATTCTTCAACGCATGATGAGTATCCATAAACAGGGAAGCTCCTTTGCACAAGGGATGATGTATACACGTGAGTTTCATGCTTTCTGTATTGTCGTTGAGTACAAACATGAGGTCTTCCATGCAAAGTGTGTAATCTGAACTGTCCAGAAAATACCATGTAGCATTTTTTTTCTTTATGGAAAAGGGTTTCATTCGTTTGTCTTTCATTTCATATCCAAACACATCGCACAGCATTTTCGGGTCATCATGATTTCCCGGTATTGCATAGTGCTCTATTCCGGAATCCACCAATATATTCTTTACTTTTTGTATGGTATCTGCATTTCCGACATCATAACACAAGTCTCCGGTAAGAATGAGCATCTCCGCATCGTTTTTTCGGGCGTCGCTGAGTGCCCAGAAGAAATTGTCCCAAACAGGTAACCCTTGTGGGTTGGAACCATCAGGAGTAAGATGTATATCCGTAATAATTGCCACAATCATAATGAACCAAAAATACTACAGCTTACGATAATTTGAACATTTAATTGTATAATATTGTTTGAAATACATCAGACTGACAAAAGATGAGAATAGGAATAGTATGTTATCCTACCTATGGTGGCAGTGGAGTGGTAGCCACTGAGCTGGGCAAGTGGCTTGCACAAAATGGCCATCAGGTGCATTTCATCACATACTCTCAGCCACAAAGGCTGGACACCATTAATGAAAATATTTACTACCATGAAGTTCGTATACGCAACTATCCCTTGTTCGAACATGCACCGTATGAGCTCGCTCTTGCCAGTAAAATGGTAGACGTGTCCATACATGAAAAGCTGGATATACTACATGTACATTATGCCATACCGCATGCTTCTGCGGCGTACATGGCCAGAGAGATTTTGAGAACAAAAGGAATATACATACCCTTTATCACCACACTTCATGGAACAGACATTACATTAGTAGGTAAAGACCCTTCATATGAACCTGTTGTAACCTTTAGCATAAATCAATCCGATGCGGTAACCAGCGTATCGGAAGATTTAAAAAAAGAAACGCTTGAACAATTTACCATAAACAAGCCCATAGTTGTCATCCCCAATTTTGTGGATATATCGCGATTTAAAAAACAGCGTAAAGATCACTTCAAAAAAGCGATTTGCCCTAATGACGAACATTTGCTGGTACATGTATCAAACTTCAGAAAAGTGAAGCGAGTAGAAGATGTTTTATGGGTGTTTGAAAAAATAAATCAAGTGTTGCCTTCAAAGCTATTGTTAATAGGAGACGGCCCGGAGCGCATGCGCATAGAGCAGCTTACGCGTGAACTAAATTTATGTGACAATGTACGATTCCTCGGTAAGTTAGATGCCATTGAAGAAGTATTATCTGTATCAGATTTATTTATTATGCCTTCCGAAAAAGAAAGTTTTGGGTTAGCTGCTCTGGAAGCTATGGCTTGCGAAGTTCCCGTTATTTCCACAAACGTTGGCGGCCTTCCTGAAATAAACATAGATGGTATAACCGGCTACATGAGCAATGTGGGCGACACGCAAGATATGGCTAAAAATGCTTTACGCATATTGGATAAAGAAAATCTGCCTCGATTCAAAAAAAATGCTTTGGAGCAAGCAAAAAAGTTTGATTCAAACCTCATCATTCCAAAATACGTGGAGCTTTATAACCGCATACTCATGCACAGCACAATACAAGAATAGCTTGTCGTTTTTTGCCATTATCGTTTTAATGAATATATTTATGTGAAGTAAATTATTTGAAAGTATCATATTAACTTTGCTAAAACTGATTTTTCGCTTATGGAAATTATGGAAAAAAATGAGCGTAAAAGACCAAGTCATGAGGAATCAGGAAAATTTTCTGACAATATCATACTGGACAAGATTACCCGCACACATATTTCGGTCCCACTCATTATACTGATGTCAGTGGCAAGTGCATTCATGTATCATTATGTTGTCAATACCTCTCTTTCTCGTCAGTTGATTGTACCTTTGTTCGTATCAGGGTTTATATTCTTTACATTTTTGGAGTATGTGTTTCACCGGTATCTGTTCCACATCAGTACAGACACCCCCTTCAAGAAAAAATTGCAATACAAAATTCATGGTCTTCATCATGATTATCCCAAGGACAAAACTCGTCTTGCTATGAATCCGATTTTTAGCCTTACTCTTACGGGGTTATTTTATCTGTTATTCAAAGCTATTTTGGGAGATATGGTATATGCCTTCTTGCCAGGTGTAATTAGTGGTTACTGCATGTATATATCCATTCATTACATCGTACACTCGTTTCCCCCACCCAAAAATTTTTTTCGTCATTTGTGGATAAACCATGCTATACACCACTACAGAGATGAAACCACTAACTACGGAGTATCTTCACCCCTGTGGGATTATATTTTTGGAACTACGTTTAAAAAGAAACTTCAGAACGACACCTAAGATTAGTCCGAAAACTCATGTTTTCTGTTTATATAGGTAAGCATGTCTTTATCGCCACGTCCGGAGAGGTTTATGACTACTACATCTGATTTTTTTAAGTTTAAATAAGGCAACGTGGCGAAAGCATGCGCCGACTCCAAGGCCGGTATGATGCCCTCGAGCTTTGCAAGCTGCATGGCTGCCTTGAAGGCCTCTGCGTCTGTAATAGCATAAAATGTTGCTCTTTTGCTTTCAAAAAGATGGGCATGCAAGGGGCCTATGCCCGGGTAGTCTAATCCGGCTGATATGGAGTGCGGCTCTATGATTTGTCCATCCTCCGTTTGCATGAGCAATGTTTTACTTCCATGAATGATTCCGGTTTTTCCAAGTACCGTGGTGGCAGCGCTGTATCCGGAATGTACGCCCTTCCCACCGGCTTCTGCCGCAATTAATTTTACAGATTTATCATCAAGGAAATGATAGAAAGCCCCCGCGGCATTACTTCCTCCGCCTACACATGCAATCACATAATCGGGTGTATCTCTTCCTGTTTTTTCGGCCAATTGCATGCGAATTTCCTCACTAATTACCGATTGAAATCGTGCTACCATGTCCGGATAGGGATGTGGCCCCACTACTGACCCGATGATGTAGTGCGTGTCTACGGGATTAGTTATCCAATCGCGAATAGCTTCATTGGTTGCATCCTTCAGTGTACGGCTACCGCTTGTAGCAGGCCTTACTTCGGCACCCAACATCTTCATACGTTCTACATTGGGCTTCTGACGCTCAATGTCTATTTCGCCCATATAGACTACACATTGCATACCCATTAGTGCGCACACGGTAGCCGTAGCTACGCCATGCTGCCCTGCTCCGGTTTCAGCAATGATTCTTTTTTTGCCCAACTTTTTAGCAAGCAGTATTTGCCCGGTAGTGTTGTTCACTTTATGAGCACCGGTATGGCACAAATCTTCACGCTTCAGATATATGGATGCGCCGTATAATTCCGAAAGTCTTTTTGCATAATATAACGGAGTAGGTCTGCCCACATAATCTCTTAACAACTGGTGCCATTCTGATAAGAAAGATTCGCTGGTGATGATGGATAAATAGGTATTGCGCAACTGCTCGATATTGGGGTACAACATTTCAGGAATGTATGCGCCTCCAAAGTTTCCGTAAAAGCCGTTTTCGTCTACTGTATATTTCATGCGTTTAGTAAAGTGACCAAGTGTTTTAATTTTTCAACATTCTTCATGCCTGGTGATGTTTCAAATTTACTGTTTACATCTATGGCGTATAAAGGTAATGAACTTAATGTTTTTAATTTTTCTGCACAATCTGTATCTATACCGCCACTCAGAAAAAAAGGTTTCTCTGATTTATATTTTTTTAATATCTCCCAGTCAAATGATGTGCCGCTGCCTCCATAGTCTTTGGTTTTGGTGTCGAACAGATAATAATCGCAATGCTTTTCATATGGTTCAAGCTCTGAAAAAGAAAAATCTTTATCCAGCAAAAAAACTTTTATGATTTCTGTACCATTTGCTTTCAAACGAGCACACAAATCGGGAGCTTCTTCGCCATGAAGCTGCACGGCATCCAAAGTATACCGGTTAATTTTATTCACAATGTACTCATATGGAGCGTTAACGAATACTCCGGTTTTTTTTATTGAAGCGGACACAGCACTTAACACCTCTTCGCTGAAACTTTCTCCTACATATCGTTTTGATTTTTCATAAAAGATAAACCCCATGTAGTGGGGTTGAATACATGAAGCCACTTCAAGTATATTTTGAGCATCTCGCATGCCGCATACTTTCAGCTTAAGCCTTTGGAGAATGGAATGTTTAATGTTTAACATTAAGTTGTATTACAAATTCTTTCAAGCTTTGTCCGGGATTGGCCGTTTTCATAAAGTTTTCACCAATGAGGAACCCGTTGTAACCAACACTTTTCAATAGTAAAATGGTTTCAATTTTGTCAATACCGCTTTCAGAAATTTTTATGTATTGCTCCGGAATTTTTGAGGATAGTGTAAGCGAAGTATCAATGCTTACTGTAAAGTCTTTGAGATTGCGGTTGTTTACACCTATACAGTCTACTTCTTCAATCAGGTTGCACAAAAGTTCATTCTCGCTGTGCACCTCTAACAAAACTTCCATTGACAACGAACGTGCCAGGGTGGCAAATCTTTTTATCTGTGATGGGCTAAGACATGCTGCAATCAGCAATATTACATTTGCTCCGAGAGCTTTGGCCTCTATGATTTGATATTCGTCTATGATAAAATCCTTTCTCAGGAGCGGCAGGGAGGTTACCTGTCTTGCTTTCATGAGATCATCGTCGCTGCCCCCGAAAAAATCAACATCCGTAAGGACAGATATAGCTGAAGCTCCTGCTTCTTGATAACCTTTTACTACGTCTTCCAACTGGAGGGTATCGTTGATAATGCCTTTTGAAGGTGATTTTCTCTTGTGTTCAGCTATGATGCCACTTTTATCCGGATTCAGCAAATGACTTTTCAAAGAAATTTTTTCCGTTTGAAAAAGGGGCGAAGTTTCTAATTCCTTTATACCTTTTCTGCTCCTGCGAAGATTGACTTCTTGCTGTTTGTGCGCTATGATATGATCTAAAATATTCAATAGTTCTATAGTTTAGTCAAACAAAAATATGAAATTAGAAATGATACGAAAAGTTCATGTGAAAGGAAATGTACGAAGTCGAGTTATCATGTTTTGCAGGTGAATAATTTCACAGAACACTGCGGTCGGCATATGGGCCGTTCCTGATAGTATGAAATATCTGAACCTAATCAGTTCTTGTGAAAAGAATGGCATAGATATCAAACTTTTTTTAAAAAAAACTTTAGGTGAAGCTTATTAGAAAATTGTTAGAATAAACACAGCATTATTTTGCCATCTTAATTATAAATTACAAAAACTAACTGTATCGCTTTATCAATCATTGAAACATGTATATTAAAATTTCTGACGAATGATTATCTTATTACGGAAAATAAACCATATAACATTCAATGATGGAATAAAAGAAAAATTCACTAATAATCAATTGTATTAATGAGGCTAAGTCTGTTTCGTTTAAATCTAAACCATTTGGAAGTGACATGTTCGACCGCACATACCAGAATTGTCTAAATATCATGTTGATCTGTGTCAGCCTGAGTGGCATACCTGCACTACTATCTTCTCTGCTGTCTGTCGCTTGCTATGCTCAAACTGTGGGTGTTTATGCTTTTGAGAATAATTTTAAAGAATCGAGCGGAAACCTTCCGGAATTGACAGTGGTAGGTTGCCAAGGTAGTTTTGTAAAGGAAGCACTTCCGGAATTAGGAAACATGAACAAAACCGTGTACAGATTTAACAAAAATTGTGGTTTGAGTTTTGACAATGCGGCAGCAGGATATTTTTTCGGACATACTTACTCGATTGAAATCTATTTCAAATTTGACGATTTGAAAAGTTGGCGCCGTGTGATCGACTTCAAAAACCGCACCGAAGACAACGGCGCATACATATATGACGGACGCCTGAATTTTTATGATTTTGTAAAAAGTGATGTTGCACCCGTTGTAGCCGGCGAGTATACGCACTATGTATTCACGCGTGATGGAGCGACAAAAAAAGTGAAAATCTATGCCGATGGCGTTGGTAAGATAGAATTTATTGACGTCAATAACCACGCCGTTATCAGCACCGATAATAAACTGAATTTTTTTTACGACGACCTGAAAGTAAACCATGAAGCCAGTTCCGGAGCAGTAGCGCTCATCAAGCTGTACGATTACTTGCTCGATCAAAAACAAGTGCAACAAACTTATGCTGAATTAAAAAAAAATATATCTGCTGTGTCTTCCAACATTGCAGAACCAGTTACCACAAAAAGTTATCTTAACATAACAGTGACTGACTCTAAAACACAAAAACCAGTGAACGCAGAAGTGTACATTCAATCTCCATCCGGTACACTAAGGCCTCAAAAAGGGAATACCACTAACCAGTATCTCCATGAAATTGAACTAAACAAAAATTACACCTTAACAGTAAAAGCAAAAGGCTATTTGATTCATACCGAACAAATCCATACAAGCTCTGCTGCGCCCATCAATAAAAATATTGCGCTCGCTCCCATCACCGTAGGGCAAAATATACAATTAAAAGATGTGCTCTTTGTACAAAGCAAGCCTGAATTGCTTGAGGAATCTTATCCGGAATTGGACAAACTTGTACTCTTACTGAAAGAATATCCCAACATGAAAATTGAACTCAGCGGTCACACAGATAATTTAGGAAATCCTAAAGACAATTTGGAACTGTCGGAAAAAAGAGTGCAAACGGTTAAAAATTATTTAACATCCAAAGGTATAGAAGCGTCCCGAATTTCAGGCAAAGGTTATGGAGGTTCTAGACCTATTTACAACACTACAGACCCCGAGAAAAGAAAGCTTAATCGCAGGGTGGAGTTCAAAATCATCAGTTACTGATTGTGTGATTTTCTGTGAAACTTAATACACTCATGATGCCAGATTAAAAGTTTAACATAGTGTTTTTTTTAACTTCCTAAAATAGTTTTAATCTCATTTAGCTTCAGTAAGGCCTCGACGGGAGATATTGTATTTATGTCAATATTTTTCAGAATATCTTTTACCTTGAGGTAGTTGGGGTCGTTGGCTTCAAATATGCTAAGTTGATATACCGGTTTATCTGTATGATTACTTTTGATGTTTTGAGTGTGTTTAGTTTTTTCCAACATATTTAATATTTCATTGGCACGTAGCACTACACTGTTGGGCATACCTGCCATTTGTGCTACATGTATTCCGAAACTATGTTCGCTGCCACCTTCTTTGAGTGTGCGTAAAAAAATGATTTTGTTGTCTATTTCTTTTACGGATACATTGTAATTTTTTATTCTCTCATAACGTTCGGCCAATTGGTTCAACTCATGATAGTGTGTGGCGAACAAGGTTTTTGCTTTATATCTGGGATGGTTGTGAAGGTGCTCAACGATCGCCCATGCTATGGAAACACCGTCGTAAGTGCTGGTACCACGGCCGATTTCATCCATGAGCACCAGACTGCGATCGCTGAGGTTGTTGAGTATGCTTGCTGTTTCTGTCATTTCCACCATAAAGGTAGACTCTCCCCTGGAAAGATTGTCGGATGCTCCTACACGTGTAAAAATTTTATCTACTACACCTATGCTTGCCGACTCTGCCGGCACATAGCATCCTATCTGTGCCATGAGCACGATTAGTGCTGTCTGACGCAACAATGCGGATTTGCCGGCCATATTCGGCCCGGTGATGATGATGATTTGCTGTGTTTCATTATCCAGATATATATCGTTGGGGACATAACTTTCACCTACAGGTAACTGTTGTTCTATTACGGGATGTCGTCCTTTTTTTATGTCAATCTTTTTGCTTTCGTTTATTTCAGGCTTACAATAATTTTTCTCTCGTGCAATGTGGGCAAAGCTGCTCAGGCAATCTACGAGAGCTATTACACGGGCATTTTGTAAGATTTGTCCTACATACTCTTCGGCAGAAAGCACCAGATCATTAAATATTTTTTGCTCAATGAGATTTATTTTTTCTTCTGCTGTAAGAATTTCTTCTTCATATTTTTTCAGTTCTTCTGTCACATATCGCTCGGCATTGGCGAGGGTTTGTTTGCGTATCCAGTCGGGAGGGACTTTATTTTTGTGCACATGTGTTACCTCCAGATAGTAGCCGAATACTTTATTATAGGCTATTTTCAACGAGTTGATTCCGGTACGCTCTACCTCTCTTTGTTGAATTTGCAGGAGGTAATCTTTTCCGGAGTATGCAATTTTTCTGAGTGTGTCTAATTCTGCATTTACGCCATCATTTATCAAACCACCCTGATTGGTAGTTAAAGGAGGGTCGTTGCGTAGTTCTGTGGTTATTTTATTCAGCAGATAATCGCAGGGGTTGAGCTGGTCGGCGTATTTTTTCAGTGGTTCAGAATTGTAGTTTGATAGTATTTGCTTCAGAGGCATTATAAACTCGAGAGACTTGCGAAGTTGCAGCATTTCTCTGGGGTTTACGCGGCGTGCAGCTACTTTGGAAATGAGCCTTTCCACATCGCCTATGCTCTTCAGGTGCTGACGGACAGCAAATGTATGCGCCTCTTCTTTTAAAAAGGCTTCTACTATATTCAAGCGCTCCTGAATGGGTGAGAGCTCTTTGAGAGGCATGGTAATCCACTTTCGCAGGAGGCGTGCACCCATTGGGGTAAGTGTTGCGTTTATTACATCAAACAAAGGTACACCTTCAGGATGCTGAGGGTAAAGCAACTCAAGGTTGCGCGTGGTGAAACGATCCAGCCATACATACTTTTCTTCTTCTATTCGGGCAAGGCTTACAATGTGATTTATGTTTTTATGTTCGGTTTCATGCAAGTAGTGTAAGATGGCTCCTGCGGCCACAATCCCCGATTTGTATGCCTCTACGCCAAATCCCTTTAAAGAAGCTGTGTTGAAATGTGAAGTGAGCTTTTCATAGGCATAGTCGCCGGTGAAGACCCAATCGTCTAAATAGAATGTAGTATATTTATTTTCGGTAAAATGTTGAGCAAAACTATTGCGTGCGGTTTTAGACAGGAGTATTTCAGAGGGCTGGAAGTTTTGTAACAATTTATCGGCATAGTCGGCTTTGCCCTCAGTGAGAAGAAACTCTCCTGTGGAGACATCCAAAAATGCGATTCCAAAATTATCGGACTCAATGTGTATAGCGGCCAAATAATTATTTTGTTTGCTTTCCAAAACATTGTCGTTATAAGCTATCCCCGGGGTTACCAATTCTGTAACACCGCGCTTTACAATACCCTTTACCATTTTAGGGTCTTCGAGCTGATCGCAAATGGCTACGCGCAATCCGGCTCGTACCAGTTTAGGTAAGTAATTATCCAGTGCATGATATGGAAATCCGGCCAATGCAATTTCTGACGCTGTGCCATTGTTGCGTTTGGTGAGCGTTATGCCTAATATTTTACTGGACTTTACAGCATCTTCGCCGAATGTTTCGTAAAAATCTCCTACACGAAACAATAACAACGCATCAGGGTGTTTACCCTTTATAGCATTGTATTGTTTCATTAATGGAGTGTCGGCCGTCATAAGTGTAAAATAATTTTTTGAATTTATGCATTGTGTGCTTAAACGGCAATTTGAAAAAAATTTATAACTTAATTATCTGGCATTAAAACTGTCTTTTAAATAAATGTTTTGTAACTTTTATATGTTAAATTCCACAAAAAAAATTAAAACTATGACAAATTTAAAACTATCAATTATAGGGGCATTATGCCTAACGTTTCTTAATGTTTCGTATGCACAAGTAGTATACAGAGATGGATTTACCAACAATGGTACTCCACCCAATTCAGCTCCATATTGGGGCACGGCTGCCGGGTATACTATCACGCACATTGATAACACTACTACCACCAACATCACGGGAAACGGAAGCACGCCCCCGTTGACAAGCATTTATTACGGCTTGTATGATAATCCGCAAATGTTAGGGATAGGTTCTTACACGGGCACTACGGGAAGTCCCATTCCTTCTATAGATATGTCGGGCGATCGGACTATATACGTAATAGCTCGCGCTACTCATGGCACACCCGAACTTAGGTTAAGTGTAAAAGACGCCTCTGGATATACTTCAGATAGTGGAACCTTAACAGATATAAATACACTAAGCAATACCAGTCAGGTATAAACCTACACATATACTTCGCCTACAGATGCGTATAGCTATGGCCCTCCATGCTCGCCCACTTCACCTTGTCCGGTAAATTTGTCACAAATCAGTAGTTTATTTTTTAGTATTAATCCTTCCACAGGAGGCTATGTAGGAACAGTGATAATAGACTACATTCAAATAGGCGGCACAGCACCTACTTTGCCGGATGTAACTTTGAGTTCACCCTCAAATGGTGCTACTTTGAGCAATCCCATAACACTTACGGCTACAACTACCATCAGCAATATACAAAGTGTGTCTTTCTTCTCGGGAACTAACCTTATAAACACAGATTTAACCAGTCCATATACATACAACTGGACAAACGCTGCCCTCGGATCTCATACGCTGACGGCGGTAATTCATACTAACCTTGGCATTGTCAACACGAGCAGTCCGGTTACAATAACCGTCGCTGCCCCTGAAATAAACGTAAGACAAGGTAGTACCAACATAGCATCAGGTGGCTCTTACAACTTTGGCAATGTAGGTGTGGGATCATCTTCAGGAGCCATTACATTTACCATAGAAAATACCGGAGGAGCAGTATTAAACCTGACCGGTACACCTAAAATAGCGCTTTCGGGAACAAATGCCAGTGAATTTAGTATAGACCAATCGTCAACAACCGCTACAGTGGCAGCCACCACCGGCACCACCACATTTACAGTGACTTTCTCGCCCACCACCGCCGGAACTAAATCGGCTGTAATAACTATAGAAAACAATGATTCGGATGAAGGAACGTACACGATAAATTTATCGGCAACGGCTACAAGCAGTACAAGTACGCTGAACTCCTTGGACAACAAGGTTGCTATTTACCCTAACCCGGTAAACGACAGATTACTGATGTCTGTATCCGGATTGGAGGGCACAGTTGAATACAAGGTAAAAAACATGCAAGGCTCGATCATTTATGAATCCTCTGTACAAGTCTCAGATGGAACAGATATAGAGGTAAATACTTCAGGTTGGAGTAGCGGAATATATTACCTGGAGTTATCATCTGCCAATGCTAAAACCATTAAAAAAGTAGTCAAACAATAATCATTCGATTACTCAAAAAAAGCCGGAGTAATTCCGGCTTTTTTTTTGAACGACCGTTGCGTTATCGTTAACACCAAATTGTCATTCGAAAGCGATACTTTCCCAAAAAGTGTGTAAAGTGAGTTGTTTTTTGAAAGATTAATTAGATTAAAAACTAAAAAAAATTCAA
>JANWYS010000070.1 GCA_025054875.1 Cytophagaceae bacterium
AAGGACATATACATATTCTTGGTCCCCAACATCCGAAACCACACCAGTCATCGAAACCTTGATAGAAGGAGATCATATTGTAACCACTAATGTTACATTTGGCAGCACTACTTGTACCAATAAAGATACCGTTAATCTCCGCAATGTGTGTCCGCCTAGAATTTATGTGCCGAATGTTTTCACCCCGGGTGTAGATGGTCCTAACAAAATCTTTACTGTATTCGGAGCGCACTTCACTAATTATAAGTTGATGGTGTTCAACCGATGGGGCGAAATAATATTTGTAAGCACAGATAGAAACCAAGGTTGGGATGGTATGTATAAAGGAGAAATGATGCCTGTTGGAATTTATCCTTACATCATAGAGTACGAAGGATTGACCGAAGAAACAAAAGGGCCATACAAATTAGAGGGTGAAGTGTTAATATTACGATAATCGCTCAGTATCTTTTAACAACAGGGAATCTTAATTTTTCCCAGTCAACAAACACACTTAAACTGATAACCCATGCATTGATAAAAGATCCGATATCAAGAAGAATCACATTACCATAGTGAAACATAACGGCTGTTATCAGAAAAAAATATTTCAAACGAAGTGGAACAAAAAGTATCAACCAGAAACAAAGTTGGAAAGCAATTCCACCAATGGCCAATATGCTGCATAAAAAGACAGAGTCGGCTATCCACAACCCAACATCTGTGGGATGAAGCAGAAGCAAGGTTTTAAAATTAAGATGATCCAGCCAATATGTTCCTGAGTTCGTAAGCTTTTCCAATCCACTCATAAGATATACCAGGCAAATGGATACACGCATCAGCAATAGTGGCCAGGCCGATGCATCATTTTTTTTTGTTTTGGATTCATTCAATAAAAATGGAAACATCATTAGCACATACATAAATGTAGTATAGCCGTGATCTGTTTTGCCAAAACTCGTATGAAGACCCTCCATTATTACAAACAATATTATACTGATTGCAGAAAACAATACCGCTCTGTAATTAAATAAAACACATATGATGGAAACAAAAAGTGTAAATGATAATAACCCTATTAAACCAGCAGAAGGAAAGGGAATACCCATTATCCTGAGCAATAAAACCGGTTGATAAAAAGCAGAAACATGCGTGCGCATAAGTAAACTATGTGTAAGATCAGAAGCAACAAACAGAAAAAAAGTATACAAGATTTTTCTCAGTACATCTACTCTTTTGTGCACCAGTTCAACATAAAGATGATCACGAAGAAATTTTCTGAATACGTCAAAACGATAATATGAAAAAGTGATTAACGAAATAAATAAAAATAAAGCCGACATTCTCCGCAATATTTGCGATGATTTGTTGATGAAAAAATCTATTCCCAATCTGTTTTTCTCATATTCAAATCTCGGATATATAAGGTCTATAAGATTTGTGATAAATGAGCTTGACTTGCCCTCGTATGCTTTTACAACAACTTCCGAAATCAGAAAAGGTTGCAACATGAATAATATTACCGAAACAACTGTAAGAACAAAAGCTAATGCATATGCGGTATGTTTATTCATAACACTTAGAGTAAACAATTGAAGTAGTAGATGCAGAATGAGGATAAATGATTTGTTGCACAACAGAAATTTCTCTCAAAGAGTTGTTATGTATACGATTAATTTCATCACAAAACTCTTCTATTCTTTTTGTGTAGTAGTATCTCCTGACTATGATGTCGAGCAGCGATTTACTCAATCCGTGATATTCAGGATTGTAGGACAACCAATTCTGTGAATGTTTTTCTTTAATTTGTATGGAAAACATTTCATAGCCGTATTTTAAGGGCTCTGCAAACATGCCAAAGCGCAAAAAAGGATAAAGATCTGTAACCAATATAAAAGGTAAAAGTACGGCGCTTAGAAATGTAATTGAAACAATTTTTCTTAATTTTCTTTTCATAATAAAAACATGTTCAATCGGTTGACTTCAAGAAGTATAAAATTATCAATTTATCTGCTGTTTGCATGCTCACTCATCATTTTTGTTTTACTGATGGCAAACTCTCACGAAAGCCTTTGTCGTTACATTTTTATGTTATATTCCAATACAACACAAGCACAACAAAACAAAATCAAAGAGTTGTATCTTACAGAGCAGGCATTGCTGGCTATGCGGATATTTTCATTCGTTCTCTGCCTGGCTTTACTGTTGATGTCTTTGTTTGCCAATATTGTCAGCGACATCCTCAAGTCAATTAAAGAAAGTTTATTTTATCTTGTTAATGCTGTGATTAATAAATATCACTCAATGACGAAGAGTGAAAAAACAGCATTATGGATATCTGTTTTGCTATTGGCTATATACCGATGTTATTTCATGTTTCATTATCCCCTCATGCATGATGAGATGGCTTCATATCTTTTTTTCGTACGAAACGGTTGGCTTGTTACATTGAGTTATTATCCTGCTCCCAATAATCATATTCTGTATAATATGTCATGTATTCCGTTCTCTTATTTGTTTACTGACGGTTTACACACGATGCGAATACCTGTATTTCTGATGAGTATCTTGTTGTATGTAGCTGTATTCTTTTTCTTTTATCGCTACTATAGCTTCAAAGTAGCCTTATGCATCGCATTGATATTTGCTTTTTTGCCTCTGTCAAATTTGTATTCAGTACTGGGAAGAGGATACATGATATATACGTTTTGCGCATTAGTAGTGGTGTATGCCACAATGAAACTGTACAGAAATCCGTATGAAAAAAAAATATGGATTTTGTATTCAATGTTCTCTATTGCGGGTTTTTACACATTACCAGTGTTTTTTTATTTGTTTTTAGTATGTACAATTTTTTTATTGACTGCGGTGATACTCTCAAAAAAACAACACTGTATTTTTATTTTTTTTATTGCACATGTTGTTGTAAGTATTGGAGTTATCTTGCTGTACATGCCCGTTTTAATGGTAAGTGGCTATAAAGCATTGTTTCAGCATAGCTGGGCCAAGCCCATGAGCACAGAAAAATTTATACATCAACTACCCAACTACTTATCAGTGGTTTCTCAGGCACTGATTGGATTTGATGTACATGCTCCCTTGATATTGCTGTTCCTTACAATCATGCTCTCTATATATTTGTGGATTAGAAAAAAAAATCATGTGCTTTATTTCCTTTTCATGTTTGTGGCTATACTATTTGTTATCTTTCTGCAAAGATTGCATCCTTTCCCGCGAATATGGATCTATGCAGAGATAGGAATAGCGTTTGCAATATCTTGCACAACAATACTTACAAGTAATTATTTAAAAAAATACAGAGATGTGTTTTATGTGCTTATTGTTTCATGTGTTGCAGCGGGCTATTGCTTATATCCATTATTATACGAGGATAGTGTTTTTGATCATTACAGAGCAATGCACCAAACAACAAAAAATGTAGTACTTTCGGGAGCAAAACAGATATATGTAGACCATGACGATTATTACTTGTCCGTTTTATATCATGTAGCAAAAAACAACATACAGGGAATAACTGTAAACCACAAAGATCTCCAAAGCGATTATGACGTTTTTATAACAAATAAAAAAGAATTGCATACACAACTTTCAGAGCGTTATCGTTTATGGATGGAAAATACAGATGTTAAAGTATACAAAACAATAAAGTAAATTAACCATGCAAACTGCATATTTAAACATTGAGAATCGTATAGGATATATTACCATAGACCGTCCGCAAAAAAGAAATGCCTTGAACCCTGAATTGATAAGGGATTTAAAAGACTGTATAAATATTGCCGAACAATCAAACGATGTGAAATTGATAGTGCTGAAAGCCACAGGCGAAACCTTCTGCGCCGGAGCAGACTTAGAATACATAAAACAACTTCAAAACAATACCTTCGAAGATAACTTTGGCGACTCTCAACACCTTGCCGAATTAATAAAAATGATTTACACCAGTTCTAAAGTTATAATTGCCCAGGTAGAAGGGCATGCATTGGCCGGTGGATGCGGCATTGCTGTTGCCAGCGATTTCGTATTCAGTACGCAAGATGCAAAATTTGGATTTACTGAAAGTAAAATCGGCTTCGTGCCGGCCATAGTATCCGTGATATTACTTCGAAAAATTCCGGAGGGAAAAGCTAAAGAATTACTATACACCGGCAGAATAATCACGGCTTCTGAAGCCCGGGAATACGGAATTGTAAACTATTTATCAGACAAAGACAACATAGCAAAAGAAGTAAAAACATTTGCAGAAAAATTGTGTGTGGAAGCCTCCGCAAGTTCTCTTGCTCTGATTAAACAGATGATACCTGTTTTTCAAGACATGAATCTAAATCAAGCTCTGACCTATGCCTGCGAGCTGAATGCAAAAGCCAGAACTCTTCCCGACTGCAAAAGAGGTATTGAAAGTTTTTTAAATAGGCAAACTATATCATGGTAGGTTATTTGAAAAAAGATGTAGGCTGCTATATTTTTTTTCAGTAAAATAGAGGAATGTTAAAGTGACCTTACTTAACCCTGGTATAGATAGGATGAAACTTTTTTATGGCATATCACTCAATATTTTTTTCATTTGTAAAATATTTTTTTTCTGTACCTGTTACTCACAAACTACAAAACCTCTTTATCCATCGTTGCTCTGGGAAATAACAGGGAATGGGCTATCCAAGCCTTCCTATTTGTACGGCACCATGCATGTGAGCGATAAGGCAGCCTATCATTTGTCAGATTCATTTTATTATGCCATCAGTAAAGTTGATTTGATAGTTTTAGAACAAAATCCGGAAACCTGGTTTGCCGAGATGCTCTCCAGTCCGGAATATTCTCAGTATTTCAACGACTATATTTATACAGAATTCCGGCGTGATGTTTTCAGGATCATGCGTAAAGATGACAATAGTATAGAGCAAGCACTGTCTTACAATCCGCCGGTTATAAACAATCTTCTCTATCGTACTTCTTACCTGAACGAAGACTTTGAAGAAAACACATATTTAGATATGTACATATATCAGTTAGGGAAAAAACTCAAAAAGAAGGTTGTGGGTATTGAAACCTTTAAAGAAGTCTTGGCCATGATGAAAAAATCCGAACAAGAGCGTGTGGCAACATACGTGCCTGAATTCTCTAAAAGGAACAGGAGTGGCACACATGCTTTGCGAAATATGATTCAAGAAGCCTACAAAAAAGGAGATTTAGACTTCATAGATTCCATAACAAACTACTATGAAGATGTATATTATGTGAAATACATGTTGCATAAAAGAAATGAACAAATGGCACGCCGCATAGATTCTATTTTGAAAGCATCTACAATGTTTTCAGCACTCGGGGCAGCACACCTGCCCGGAGAAAGAGGCGTGATAGAGCTACTGCGAAAATACGGTTACAACGTGAGACCTGTAGACAATAGTATACACAATGTAAAACAAAAAGAAAAGATAGATAACATTGCGGTAGAGCTAAAGCATATCACTCACACCGCCACCGATAGCCTGTATAAAGTAGATGTACCGGGCAATTTACTGGAGTTTAATTACATAAAAGGTTCTCGCTACTACTTGTATCCGGATATGATAAATGGAGCATACTATCTCATTATGCGTATCAATACATACGCAAACTTCATGAATATTACTGAAGAGGAAATGCTGAAAAAAATAGAAAAAGGCTTGTATGAAAACATACCCGGAAAAATTGTAAGTAAGAAGAATATAAAGAATAATTTATTTAACGGATATGAGATACTGAGCCAGACACGAAGAGGAGATTTTCATCGCTATAAAATATTTGTTACTCCTGTAGAGGTTATAATCTTCAAACTTTTTGGCGCAGGCAAATTTGCAAAAACGAAAATCGCTGACCGTTTTTTTAAATCCATACGCTTTTATTCTTATAATGCTAATGCCAACAGCAAAAAGTTTTTAAAGGTATCGGCAAACTACTCCATTGTTTTTCCCATTCAACCTTTGAAAGCTTTGTCAGTAAGCTACGAATCGGGAAAGACCATACTGCAGTGCACCGATGAAGCCAAAGGAACTTCTTATATATTTTTTAAAACTACATTCAGCACGGCTCACTATCTGGAGGAAGATTCCTTTGAGTTGGAGATGATGGCAGAAGGATTTGTATCGGCAACAAAATTTGAAGAAAGAGAAAAAAAGTTTGTCACCTACAAAGGTTATCCTGCTATGGATGTGATGTATGCAGACAATGGTAACCTTTCTGTGCGTGTTTTGTATGTTATCAACGGGATACATTACTACATATTGGCGGCTCGCTACAAAAGCGAGATAGACCGCTATGATAATTATTTCGAAGGTTTAAGTTTCATAACACCGGAATATCCGAAGCCTTCAATGTATATAGACACCCTGTTGCATTTCAGAGTAAACACTTCATATATACCCGTAATAGATGAGAAACTACGCTACGCACCACACATTTTATCGGCTTATAAAAGAAATATCAACGAATATGAACGCACAGAGAAATCCATTTGCAAAGCTGAAAATACAGGCGAAACCATAATTGTAGAATATACTCAATACATGAAGTATTATCAGATAAAAGATATAGAAAAATTTTGGGATAGAAAGCTAAAGGAATTAACCGATGGAAGCATGATTGTGCACAAAAAAAACGTAATACGAATAAACAATGAATACGTGATTAATATCACTCTCAGGGATACAAACTGCACAAGAGCATTGTTGTACAAGATGGTATTGAAAGGAAGGGTACTGTATACATTGAAAACCCTTTTTGATGCCATTGAAGGCCCCTCGGTGTTTGTAAAAAAATTTTTCGATACGTTTTCTCCTACCGATACTCTCATTGGCGCGCCATTATTTGTAGATAATTCTAAGGAATATTTTACGGACATGTTCAGCGATGACAGTTCTAAAAAAGCAACAACCTTACAATTTTCAAGATTTGTTTTTGTTCCCGATACATCTATACACTATTTGACAAACGCCTTGGAAAGGCTACAAATCAGCGATATAAACTATGAGAAAAACCCTAAAGAACAAGAAAAAGAATATCTGTATGTAAAGTCAGGATTGATAAAATCTTTTCTTGAGTTTGAACCCGATAATAAAAAAGTAGATGATTATTTGGCTATTCTCTATGAAAAAGTATCAGACACGGTCAACCTACAGTTGCCGATATTGGAGGTACTTGCATTCAGAAAAACATTTTATTCTTATCAGGTATTTAAAAAGTTGATACTTGACGAAACACCTCTCCCCTCAGCGAAGTATGAGTTACGAAATTTATTTTCTCTGTTGGCTGACAGTGTGGAACTATCAAAAACCTTATTCCCGGATTTACTCAAATTGTCCATTTATGAAGAATATGAAAACTATGTGTATGAATTATTAACGCTCTTGTTAGACAAAGGAAAAATAAGGCCGGACATATATAAACCCTACCTGAATCAACTTCTCAACTACTCAAGGAAGCAATACAAACGGGAATTGGCATATGAAGAAGAGCACAAAGCCAATGGCAATAAAAACTTAGAAAACACAACAGCATTGCTTATTCCTTTCTATCAGGATAAAAGGGTAAAAAATCACATAGAAAAAATAATGCAACTTAGAAACGATATACTAAAACTTAACGTCGCCGTGCGGTTGCTTAAATATAAAATACCTGTAGATACAGCCTTATGGAGATATTTTGCAGCTTCTGATGCTTATAGAGTATTATTATATCAAAAATTGTCTTCAATAAAGAGGACAAATGTCTTTCCAAATCAATATAAGAAACAACATTATTTTGCACGAAGCATTTTTCATATGTTGGTCAGTGAGTCAATATATGGGCAAGGTGAAATAGATACTATTGTGTATGTAGACAAGCGGCTAACCGGATATAAAGGTGATTACGGGTATGTATATGTGTACAAATTCAGAATGAACAAAGAGCTGGAATGGAGACTTGGCATATCCGGCTTACAACCTGCCGATAGTAATCATTTTGTTACTCACACGATGCTTAATGGAATAAGCAAACACTACACTTATAAAGATAAGTTGACAAAGGCAGATATAGATAAAGTTTTGAAAAATTTAAAACTTGAATTGTGGCGAAAACACAAATGGCACTACGAGCAATATATATATGATAATGTTGACGATTGAATGATTATTACAACATTTTAGGATAGATGAACCATTTTAGATTTCCATTACCCTCCCCTACTTCCTTCCAGGAATGAATTTGAAATTCCATACATACTGCGCCGGCAGTAGGTATATTCCCTATTGCCTCTTTTGTAATGGCTTCTGCCAGATAGGTAAGTGAAGGATTATGGCCAAAGAGCATTACATTATGATATTCATCGTTGAGTGAATGGACTACCATTAATAGTGTCCGGGTAGAAGCATCATATATATCCTCAACAAAAATAATTTTCTCCGGGTCGTATTTTAACTGTTCAGCTACGTATTCGGCGGTTCGTTTAGCTCTCAGAGCGGGACTGGAATAGATGGCATCAGGCTTTACGTTCATCTCAAAAAGTTTCCGTCCCATTTTGGGAGCATCCGTGTTTCCTCTGCTGTTCAAGTCTCTGTCAAAATCTTTTTGGCCGGGCATAGACCAATCTGACTTGGCATGCCTCATAAAAATCAAGGACTTCATCTACTACATTTTTGTTCAGCGCAAAAATATCAAAATAAAAGGAGAACAAACACAGATTTGTTTTTTATGAAAAAAAATTTTCATCTTTGAAAAACTCAGAACGAAACCGATTCAATACAAATTTATTTGACTACGTTTCAACTGAACATCTTAATATAAAATGCACTAACATGTCGAAAAATTTAGTGATTGTTGAGTCGCCTGCAAAAGCCAAAACCATAGAAGGTTACCTGGGCAAAGATTTTGCCGTAAAATCCAGCTACGGGCATGTACGCGATTTGCCTAAAGACGATAAAGCTATTGACATTGAAAGAGGCTTCATTCCTACATATGAAATCTCAGAAGATAAAAAAGAAATCATTAAAGAACTGCGCAAACTTTCGGACAAAGCCGAACTAGTATGGCTGGCTACTGACTCCGATCGTGAAGGAGAAGCCATATCGTGGCATCTGAAAGAAGTACTTGAATTGCCCGACAATAAAACTAAACGTATTGTATTTACGGAGATCACCAAAAAAGCCATCTTGGAATCAATTCAAAATCCCAGAGCAATTGATATAGATCTGGTACATGCGCAGCAGGCACGTCGCATTCTCGACAGGTTAGTAGGTTTTGAAATATCTCCCGTGTTATGGAAGAAAATAAAAACCGGATTGTCAGCCGGTCGTGTGCAGTCAGTGGCAGTACGTCTCATAGTAGAACGCGAACGTGAAATAGAACAATTTAACAGCACTTCTACTTTTAAAGTAACGGCTGAATTTGATGTAGGGAAAGGCAAAACCTTGATAGCGGAATTGCCCGTGAAATTTGACACGCAAGAGCAAGCCGAATCTTTCCTGAAAAAATGTATTGGAGCAAAATACACCATCTCTAACCTTGAAAAAAAACCGGTAAAAAAGTCTCCTGCGCCGCCATTTACAACCTCCACACTGCAACAGGAAGCAAGTAGAAAATTGTCTTTCTCTGTGGCACAAACTATGACAATAGCTCAAAAACTTTATGAAGCCGGTAAAATATCGTACATGCGTACCGACTCAGTAAACTTATCTGACGATGCCCTTGCTTCAGCTAAGGAAGCTATTCTCAATAATTTCGGCGAAAAGTACTGGCAAATACGCAAGTATACAAACAAAAATGAATCCGCACAGGAAGCGCATGAAGCCATAAGACCTACTGACTTTTCTGTACAGAAGGTGAGTTCCGACAGAAACGAACAACGATTGTATGAACTGATATGGAAGCGTGCTATTGCCTCTCAAATGGCCGATGCTCAACTGGAACGCACCATAGCTACCATCAACATCTCTACCACTGAAGAACAACTCACTGCCACAGGAGAAGTTGTAAAGTTTGATGGTTTTTTGAAAGTATACATGGAATCTGAAGACGATGAAAATAACGGCGATGAAGATGCCAAAGGAATGCTGCCCCCATTAGAAGTAGGGCAAATAATAGAGCTTAACGAAATGCAAGCATTGCAGCGCTTCAGCAGACCTGCGCCCAGATACACAGAAGCCAGCTTAGTGAAAAAACTGGAAGAGATGGGCATAGGAAGACCCTCTACTTACGCTCCTACCATTTCTACCATTCAGAAGAGAGGATACGTAGTAAAGGAAAGCAGAGAGGGTAAAGAACGTGTACTTACCTTGCTCAAATTAGCCAAAGACAATATAACCACATCCACAAAAACTGAAATAACAGGTCAGGAAAAGGCAAAACTTTTCCCTACAGATTTAGCCATGATTGTTACCGATTTTCTCATGCATTATTTCCCAACTATCACGGATTATTCATTCACAGCTACGGTTGAAAAAGAGTTTGACGAGATCGCGGAGGGAAAAAAGAAATGGGATAAAATGTTGGATGAGTTTTACAAAACTTTTCACAAAACAGTAGAGAACACGGAAAAAATAGACCGCAGCAGTGTAGCTACTTCGCGTGAATTGGGAGTGCATCCTGAAACAGGAGAGAAAGTCATAGTTCGTTTAGGACGATACGGACCTATCGCACAGATAGGTGAAGCTGATGAAAAAAATAATATAAAACCAAAATTTGCCAGCCTTCGCAAAGGACAATTTATAGAGTCCATTACCCTTGAAGAGGCTTTGGAACTGTTTAAATTGCCTCGTGAAGCAGGTATGTATGAAGGCAAACCAATGAAAGTTGCCATAGGGCGTTTCGGCCCCTATATATTGCACGACAATAAATTCTACTCATTGGGAAAAGAAGACGATCCGCTTGAAGTAACGGAGGAAAGATGCATAGAAATAATAGAGCAGAAACGTAAAGCCGATGCCGAAAAAATTATAAAGGAATTTCCTGAAAACGATGAGGTGAAAATATTGAATGGCCGCTGGGGACCTTATATTGTTGTGGGAAAGAAAAATATAAAAGTACCTAAAGACAGGAACCCTAAAGATATAACCCTGGAAGAATGTATAGCCCTAGCAGAAAATGCTCCGGAAAAAAAAGGCCGTTTCGGGAAAAAGATGACCACCGTGACGAAGCCTGATAAACAAACGGAAGAGAAAATCTCTGAACAGGAGGATTTAAAAAAAGCTGCTTCTAGAAAGCTTACCGTCAAAAAGAAATCAACTGAGAGTAAAAAAAAGAAGAGCAACTCGACAAAGGCATCTGCTACAACTACAGAAAAGGAGAAAAAAAAGAAAGCAAAAAAGAAAAAATAGACAATAAATTACTTTGCGTATTTATTTACAGTAATGACATTTTTGTTGCCTATGCTTTTGTTTTTCTCATAAAGCATAAGCATGAGTCCGTCTTTCAGGCCGACCTCAGGCACCAGCATTTTTGAACATTTAGCATACTTCATAGCAGCAATATATATTTCAGAAGCAGGCACAATCACATCAGCACGGTCAGGATTTAACATGAGTTTGTTTACGCGGTCTTCGTAGTTGTGTTTTTGAATGATGTGTTGTATTTCCTGAATTTTTTTGTAGCTGATGATTTGTTGTTTGTTACGGGTTTTTACGTTGGCCAATTCATATATTTTACCAATATTACCTCCCGTGCCTACAGCAGTAATAGGTTTTTTGACAAGTGCGCTGTGTTTTTCTATCCATTTTTTCATTTCATGCCATTCTTCAGGCTTGTCCATGCCACCTAAGCGCCTTACTGAACCTATTTTGAACGACCTGCTGGCTATTTTCTTTTTATTTTCAAAAAAGTTTAATTCTGTGCTTCCTCCCCCTACATCAACATGCAAGTAGGTCTTACCGTTGAGCTCATTGAATAAAACCTTATTGATGAGTTCGGCTTCCTTTTCGCCATCTATGATTTCAATATCTATACCGAGCAAATATTTTACTTTATAAACTATGTCCTTACCGTTTTTCGATTCTCGCATGGCAGAGGTGGCGCACACTATATAGTCATCCACCTCATAAAGCTCGAAAAGGTTTTTAAAAGTTTGTATAAGTTTTATAAACTTAGCTTCTTTTTCAGCGCTGATCTCGTTGTTTTTAAACACATCCTGCCCGAGCCGGAGAGGAAAACGTACATATTCTAATTTTTTAAATGAAATGGTATCTTCGTGTTCCAGTACTTTTGTGATTTGGAATCGTATGGCGTTTGAACCTATGTCTACTGCTGCTAGTTTCAAAGTATTAAGTTGCTTTGCAAAAATAAGATGATGTAGGAAATGAAAAAAAATGTTTTGAACAAAATTATACTCTACAGGCTATTTTGAAATTCAGCAGAATTGAAGATAAACACCATATACCGCTCTTCTACGATTGCAAATAGAACCTGGCGATGATTTCAGAAAGTTTTTGCGTTTCGATTAAGAAGCCATCGTGGCCATATAGAGATTCGATTTCCTGATAATGAGAAAAGGGGATGTGTTGATGAAGAAATTTTTGCTCGGATGTAGGGAAGAGCAAATCGGAAGATATTCCAATGACGAGAGTACGTGCTTTGATGGAAGCAAGGGCATGTTGCACACTTTGCCTGTTTCGGCCTACATTGTGGCTATCCATGCAATGTGTGAGGCAGAGGTAGCAGTGGGCATGAAATCGTTTGGCCAGTTTTTCTCCTTGATATTGCTGATAGGAAACGGCTTTATAAACATCTTTCAATTCACAATCGTTTTCGTGTTGAGTGGAGTGATATGTCTGATACGATCGGTAAGAGAGCAATGCTATGGCACGGGCAGCTTTTAATCCGGCAGCACCTGCATGAGGTGAATTTTCACACCAGGTGGGGTCGGCTTTAATGGCCATTCGCTGAGCTTCATTAAAAGCGATGCCCCATGGAGAGTGGTAAGCATTGGAAGCTATAAGAATGAGATGTTGTATGATATCAGGTTGCATGATAGCCCATTCTAATGCTTGTTGCCCGCCAAGAGACCCTCCTATGCAGGTGTGGATTTTCTTTATGTTAAGATGTTGACGCAGAATTTCGTGGGCATTTACCAAATCGCGAATAGTGAGTTGAGGGAAAGTTAGATAATAAGGTTGTCCGGTTTGAGGGTTAATCTCCAAAGGGCCGGTAGAACCATAGCAGGAACCGAGAATGTTGGCACAAACGATGTAATGTTTTTCAGGGTCAAATGTACACCTCTCTCCAACCATGCCAGGCCACCATTCGGCAGGGTTGGAGTTGCCGGTGAGAGCATGACAAATCCAAATTGTGTGTTCGTCTCTGAATTCCGCATTACCTATGGTAGTGTAACATATCGTCAGTTCACTTATACATTCACCTCTTTCGGTAAAGAAGTCTTTGACGTGTAAAAATTTTTTTTCAGCAATCACTGTGTGTAAACTCATAGTTGCGTACAATGAACTTTATGCCTCAACAAGACCGGATACTGACGTGTGCCTTATGTCAGGAAATTCGGTTCGTATCAATTAATTTATAGTTCCCTTCAAGGGATGGGATTTGGCACCTTTTCAATATGATTGAGAGGTTGCCAGAGGTTCACTGAGCCCATTCTCTCCCCTCTTCTTTATAAATCAATTGCACACAACTATTGAGAGTGCAAACTGACTTTGAAGATGCGCAAATATATGACAGGAGCTTAAAAAAACAAAAAATATGTTTGATTGAAAAACTGATAATGTTTGTATCTTGCTTACGAGTAAGAATGTGTTAAAGTTGAAGACTACTTTTAAAAACATACTGCTAATACTACTTCTCGTAGTGGTGAATGTGGGTATCTTTGTTTTTTGTAAAATAACATTTGACGAGCAAAATTATATATGGAGAAAAAAAGTTGAGCCGGAAACACTATACATGCTGGAGTCGGCCTGCCTGGACAATTTCAGAATACATTATTTTCTGTACAGCAATGCGATCAATCTTTTTTTATTTAGCCTCTATGCGCTATCATGGAACAGGTTGCTGGCTTATGTACTCATGCCATTAAGTTTATTGCTTGTTGTAGGTGGCCGGTATTATTTTGATGATAACATTAGCAAAAACTATTACACCATATTTAAGTATCAATTGGTGCCGGAAGGATACAAAATGCAACCCATACAAGCTGCCGGTAAAGGCATTGGTCATTATCTGCTTGAAGATGCACAAAACGACTATTCAACACACAGAGTGCATGCCATAAAAGGACTGGGCATTATTCGATATGAGCCTGCAACATCGGCGCTTCGTGTTATATTGGAAGATAGTACTGAGCAAGTATCCATAAGAAAAGAATCTTATCTGGCGTTGAAAAAAATAAAAACTACACAGTCAGAAAAAATAATTTCTGATTTTTTAAATCAATATCAGGACACTGAAGGCGAACTCCTTAAAATGGAACTCGCAGGAGTGGAGCTCAAATAAATTTCTTTTAACTCATCTGAAATCAATAATCATACATTGTTCAAACGGTATGATTGCATTTCAGCTCTCTTTACAAAATTTACACCAAGATGAACTCTGCATTTTTCAACCCGAATCCCGTATTCGCGAAAGATACTGTCGCAAAAAGTGTGTAAAGTGAGTTGTTTTTTGAAAGATTAATTAGATTAAAAACTAAAAAAAATTCAAAAAGGTTATGC
>JANWYS010000071.1 GCA_025054875.1 Cytophagaceae bacterium
GAACTTCGCTACGGCTACGCCTTCGCTCCGTTCCCATTCATGTAAGTATGTAACAAATAAAAAAAGTACTATGTTTGTAAAAAAAAACAACTACACTTCATACACACTTTTTGGGATACTACCCCCAAAATTGTCATTAGCCCAAATTTTCTAATTTGAGTTTTAAGGTCACAATAAGGCCCGGTAAATCGAAAACAAATCTTACAGGTCACTCTATGTTACTTTTCAAACCATAATTTGTGAGTTGCCTTCCTAACGCCATTTATTCAAAATGCACTCCTTTGGTAAGTTCATTTGAAGTGTACCAAATAATGTTTTCGAATGACAATTTTGGTTTGTAAAAAAAACAACTACACTTTATACACACTTTTTGGGATACTACCGTACACTTCTTGCACACTGTTTGGGATACTAACATTCGTAATAATTGCGTACGTACTTGTATTCCTCCTCACTTCCGTGTACTTGGGTTTGCATGATGAACCCGGGTAGAGATCATTTCAGACGTTGCACATCAATATTTGTGTATGATGTGCATGCGAGTTTGTATTTGTGAAATTGTTTTATTAGGAGTTATGACGTAAATCAAATCGTACTCAAATCAAAGGATTCGAGAAAGCCGGTATTAAACTTCCCGGCGCGGAACTGAGGGTCGTCCATCAGTCGAATGTGAAAAGGTATAGTAGTCTGTACGCCTTCTATTACGAACTCCTGTAACGCTCTTTTCATACGTTCAATGGCTTCGTCTCTTGTAGGAGCACTTACGATGAGTTTAGCTATCATGGAGTCATAGTTCGGAGGAATGGTGTATCCGTTGTAGCAATGGGTGTCTACACGTACGCCATATCCACCGGGTACATGGAAGTTAGTGATTTTACCGGGGCATGGTCTGAAGCCGTTTTTGGGGTCTTCCGCATTGATGCGGCACTCGATGGCATGCCTCATGGGGAAATAATTTTTGGCGGCTATGGCCTCGCCGGCAGCAGCCATGATTTGAGCTTTTATAAGGTCTACACCGGTAACTTCTTCGGTGATGGGGTGCTCTACTTGTATACGGGTATTCATTTCCATAAAGTAGAAGTCGCCGTATTTGTCTACCAAAAACTCAATAGTGCCGGCGCCTTCGTATTTTATGGCTTTAGCGCCTTTTATGGCGGCTTCTCCCATTTTATTTCTCAATCTCTCGGTGATAATGGGTGAAGGGGTTTCTTCTACTAGTTTTTGGTGCCGGCGTTGTATAGAGCAGTCTCGTTCGGAAAGGTGAATGACGCGGCCCTTACTGTCGCCGAGTATTTGTATTTCAATGTGGCGAGGTTCTTCGATAAATTTTTCCAGATAGAGGCCATCGTTTCCGAATGCGGCAGCAGCTTCCTGCTTGGCATCGCTCCATGCTTTTTTGAATTCGTTGTCATTTTTTACAATACGCATACCGCGTCCGCCGCCACCGGCAGTAGCTTTAAGAATGACGGGGTATTTTATTTTGTGGGCGAGCTTTATGCCTTCTTCTGCTGTCTCGAGCAATCCATCGGATCCGGGTATGGTGGGTACTCCGGCTTTTTTCATGGTGGCTTTGGCTGAAGACTTGTCTCCCATTGCGTTGATCATTTCGGGGCTTGCACCGATGAATTTAATGCCGTAATCTTTGCATACTTTGGAGAAGTTGGCATTTTCTGAGAGGAATCCGTAGCCTGGGTGTATGGCATCGGCGTTTGTGATTTCTGCCGCTGATATAATGTTGGGTATATTCAGGTAAGATTGGCTGCTTTGCGCCGCTCCGATACATACTGCTTCGTTGGCAAAACGCACGTGCAAGCTGTCTTTGTCGGCCACCGAGTATACGGCAACCGTCTTTATACCTAATTCCTTACAGGCCCTTATTATTCTGAGGGCTATTTCTCCACGGTTAGCAATTAAAATTTTTTTGAACACTTCAGTAAAAGTATTTTTATAAAACGATGTGTACTGTTGATGGGTATAAATATTACGATACCTCTATTTTTTTTCTATCACAAATAAAGGTTGGTCGAACTCCACAGGACTTGCATTTTCTACCAATATCTGAACGATTTTTCCGCTGTATTCAGATTCTATTTCGTTAAAGAGCTTCATGGCTTCTATAATGCAAAGCACCTGGCCTTTAGTAACCTCATCGCCTACGTTTACAAATGGCGGGCTTTCCGGGTTGGCGGATCGGTAGAAGGTACCAATCATGGGAGATTTTATAGTTACCAAGTTAGCGTCTGATTTTGACGCAGAATTTTCTGCAGGTTTAGGTTGTTCGGTCGGGTGAACATTACCGGATGTGGCCGTTAAGGTGGGGCCTTGTACTACGGAAGGTTGTACCAAGGGTGGGATAGAGGGTTGTATGATGCTTACCGGCTGTTCGCAGGTACGTTTTACATGTATTTTGATTTGTTCGGTTTCTATAGATACCTCCCCTAACCCCGAAGAGGCGATAAAGTCGAGCAATTCCTGAATTTCTTTTGCTTTCATGCAAGTGTGTTTAAATTATAAATAAAGCGAATATACAAATGAATTTTGTATTCACAATTTTTTATTCAGAAGCGTTGTATGCCCATTTGAGGTATACGGCACCCCACGTAAAACCTCCGCCAAAAGCAGACATTATGATGTTGTCTCCTTTTTTTAATTTTTTTTCAAAATCCCATAATAGCAGGGGTATGGTGCCATTTGTAGTATTGCCATAACGCTCTATATTCATCAGTACTTTTTCCTCGCCAATTCCCATGCGCTCATATGTGGCAGATATGATTCTTTTGTTGGCCTGATGCGGAGCTAACCAGGCAATGTCTTCCGGTTTCAAATTGTTTTGCTTCATGATCTGCACCGATACATCGGCCATGTTAGCTACGGCATACTTGAATACAGTAGCCCCTTCCTGGTAGGCATAATGCTCATTATTGGTGACCGTTTCTATGGAGGGTGGCCTTCGGCTTCCTCCGGCTTTCTGGCATAAATACTGAGCTCCTGAACCGTCAGTGCGCAATATGGAGTCCAAAATACCGTTGCCGCTTGTATCCGGTTCGAGCAATACTGCAGCTGCACCATCACCAAAAATGATGCAAGTGGTTCGGTCTTTATAGTTGATGATAGAAGACATTTTGTCGCCTCCCAGTACAATTACTTTTTTGTATTTGCCTGTCTCTATAAATTGTGAGCCTGTAACCAACCCAAAAATAAACCCTGAGCAAGCAGCATTAAGATCGTAGCTGAAAGCGTTTTTAAGCCCGCACATATCGCTTACTAAATTTCCCGTTGCAGGAAACACCATATCAGGAGTGGTAGTGCAGCATATTACTAAATCTATTTCCAGAGGATTTGTGCGGGTTTTGTGCAGCAGTTCGTTTACTGCTTTCTCCATCATGTGAGAGGTACCCATGCCCTCTCCTTTCAATAATCGTCTTTCTTTAATTCCCGTACGGGTAGTTATCCATTCGTCAGTGGTATCTACCATTTTTTCAAGTTCGCTGTTGGTTAGTATGTATTCGGGTACATAACCTCCTACGCCCGTGATAGCGGCTCTTATCTTTGTCATGTTTCAGTTTTTTAACTTAATGCAGAGTTTTGATAATGTCTTTTTAAAAAACAATTCCTGAACATCATATAGATTTTTCGGGCTGCTAAATTACAAACTATTGTAACAAATAAAATTTTTTGTGCGAATTTGCACATCCTAAGTCACAATCGTATTTAATGATGATTATGATTTAATTCAATAAATGCTTTTTCCTGAGAATTAATTACGCATATTTTCGCTGCCCACCTTGTGAAGTTGTGTGGTCTTATCTTTATTACATGGTTTATTCTTTATTTTACAGTGTAACTTATGTGTCTAACCACGTAACAATTGTATGGCCGCAAGTACAACACAATTATACTGTGTTTGCTACTTTTGCGGTGTTGATTTTTTTCTGTGCTTCCGGCCCAAAGAGCTTAAGCATTTTGTAGTGCGAAGCCAAAGCCGTAAAAAACGATTTATTTTCTATGTAAGGCAAACCATATTCTTTTGCTGTTTGCTTAACGATATCGGAGATGGCCGGATAATGTACATGGCACACTTTAGGGAATAAGTGATGTTCAATCTGATTATTCAGCCCGCCACAAATGAATCCTGTAAGCCGGTCTTTCGTACCAAAATTTGCGGTAGTCCGCATTTGATGAGCAGCCCAGGCATCTTCTATGTTGCCTTCTTCATTTGTACGAGGATATGATATACCTTCTACAACATGAGCCAGCTGAAACACCAGGCCAAGTACAAGCCCCATAGAGAGGTGCATGGCAAATAGCCCTATGAGATATTGCCACCATGTAATTTCAAGAAACATGAGCGGAAAAACTACATACAACGTATAGTAGACAGCTTTAAAGAAAAAAAGGTTGAAATACTCTATAGCAGGTTTTTTTGAAAAATCGAAGTGTCCGATTTTCTTTTTGAAAAATTTTACAAAGTCCTTTCTGAATACCCACGATATGCTGGCAAGTCCATACAATAAAAATGCGTACAGATGTTGGAAGCGTTGTATCTTATATTTCTTTCCTGCATCACATAGGCGTATGAACATGGGAGCTATTTCCAAATCTTCGTCGTGCTCGGGTATGTTGGTATACATATGATGTACAGTGTTGTGCGTAATGCGCCACACATATGGATTAGCGCCAATTAAATAAAAAGTTCCTGACATGAGTTTATTCACCCATTCCTTTGAGGAATATGCACCATGTATGGCATCGTGAGATACGTTGAAACCTATAAGAGCTTTAAAAATACCCAGAAAAATTACTATGCCAAGCATTTGCCACAGGCTAAACCAACCTGTGTAGAGTAATGCATAAAGCGTAACCATTCCTCCTATGTAGAGAAACGACTTAAAATACATTAAACCATTTGCACTTTTTGAGAGATTATTTTTTTTGAAGTACTCTTCTACTCTTGCTTTTAATGTTGAATAAAAAGTCGAATTATTTTTATCAACAAATCGTATGAAATCTGACATTTATTTTTTTAAAAACTACTGTTGTCAAAGATAATTAATAAAAAATCACTTACAACATCAAAGCACAAAAAAAATTACCCATCACATAAGATGACTTAAATCATTTTTTAATTCAATGGTATAATGCCGATTATTGTAGTCAAGTATGTATAATCCAAAATTTTCATGCTTGTAATCATCCATTTTACTGATGTCATTATTTATAAGATGTGCCAATAATATACGTATAGAGCGCCCATGCATACATACGAGAATGATGTCTTCATGGATTTGTTTTTCTATATAATCTATCACAGGTAACATGCGTTGCAACACCTCATCAGGGCTTTCTCCTCCTTCAGGACGCAAGTGAGTATGTCCCTCTCTCCACTTCTTAATCATACTGAAATAGAGATCATGCTCACTATCCTCCACTTTTTGTCCTTCTTTCTTTCCCCAGTTAATTTCGTTAAGCCCCTCAAACGATTGAACCGGAATACCCAAATCTAAAAAGGGCTCCACAGACTGCAAGGTGCGTTTCAAGGTAGAAGTGTAAATTTTCTTGAAGGGTACATGGTGATATTTTTTATAAAATAGTTCAGCTTGCTTTCTGCCGGTTTCGTTCAGGTCAGAATCTACGCCGCTTCCCTGCACTATACCATGCAGGTTGTAGTCTGTCTGCCCATGGCGAATCAGGTATATTTTTTTACCTTGCAAAATTTTCTACTTTTGTTCTACTGTTAAAATCCTTAGCAAGAATACACAAAAGTTTAATATAGTGTATAACCCGTATTGGTTAAAGGTATTTATCTCATGGTAAAGGTCTCAAAATGATTTCTGCTAAAATAAGTGTTGAAGAATTGAACAACAGGATGCGGGATACCAGTGTAGGTCATCTAGGTATTGAGATTACTGAAATAGGCCCCGATTATATATGTGGAAAAATGCCCGTAGATAAACGAACCATACAACCCATGGGAATATTGCATGGAGGATGTTCGGTTCATCTGGCAGAAACACTGGGCAGTGTAGGTTCACTGCTCTGCATTGATACTGAAAAAAAAGTTTCGGTAGGAATGGGTATCAATGCAAATCATGTGCGTAGTGTACGCGAAGGTTATGTCAGGGGGCGCGCCACGCTTGTACATCATGGTAAAACCACACACATCTGGGATATACGAATAGTAAACAACGAAGAAGAATTGGTCTGCATAAGCCGCCTGACAGTGGCCATAATGGATAAAAGGTAATGAAAAATACAACAAACGAAAACACATCTGTATTGTCTGTACAGAGCGATACAAGAGACATAGTATATCCGGCACTAATGGCAGCTTCAAAAGAAGCAGGCGCTTCTTATGCAGTGTGGAAACTTCCTCAAAGGAATTCTCTGAGTTTTTTAGCCGACTTATCTGTTGAACCTATTCTTGCAACCATAAATCCCGACGAACCTACGTCCGGATTCGTCATAAGTCCTTTTGAAAACTTTGAGAACAAAGCATCCTGGTTTCTGAATGCAGATATATTATATTCAGATGAAAAACACTATCTCCGTATTGCTCCTTCCACAGACGAATTTCAGCGTAACAGAAAAGAGTTGTTTATAAATGCTTTTGAACACAATAAAGAAATCATTAAAGATGCTTCCTTTCAGTCTCTTTGCTATTTGAAAAATATAACTTCAACCTTTGCCCTTTCTCGGCAAGAATACGAGAACCTGGTGAAAAAATGTACTCAGGAAATTGTGAATGGTGTATTCCAAAAAGCGGTATTGGCCAGAAGAAAAATATTGGCATTCGATACATCAAAAAAAGTGTGGCCGGTATTTAAAGCTATTTGTAATAAATACTCCGATGCTTGTGTATGTATATTTTCAACTCCTCACACCGGCACATGGGTCACTGCTTCTCCGGAGCTTCTCCTTTCTGTGGAGAACGGCCTCTTCAAAACTGTAGCGCTGGCGGGCACTCAAAAGCTACATACGAATGAACCGCTGCAAAAGGTAGTATGGACACAAAAAGAGATAGAAGAACAAGCATTGGTGAGCCGCTATATCATTAATTGCTTTAAATCAATACGGTTGCGAGAGTTTGAAGAATACGGTCCGCGCACAATACAGGCCGGCACATTGGCACACCTGAAAACCGAATTTACTGTAGACTTACAAGTGATTGAATATAATAATCTGGCAGCTACCATGCTGAAACTCCTGCACCCTACTTCGGCTGTGTGCGGTATGCCCAAAATTAAAGCGCTGGAATTTATAAACAACCATGAACGAATAGACAGAGAATGCTTTGCAGGCTACATCGGCCCTGTGAATATAAATGATTCTACGCATTTGTATGTGAACATACGTACGGTACAAATTGCTGATGAATCTGTGGTACTCTATGCCGGAGCTGGCATCACTCAGGATTCTGTTCCTGAAAAGGAATGGGAAGAAACGGAATTAAAAATGCAGGTAATGGCTAATTTTTTTGAATAAAGTTTAAACCGATATATTTTACGTGCAATCTGTATACAACATAGCTCAAATCTGTGCTTTAAAAGGCCTGAGAAATGCAGTGCTAAGCCCGGGCTCACGATGTGCACCACTTACGGTATCTTTTGTTCGGCATCCTCAAATTTCAACTTACACCATCTCCGATGAGCGCTCTGCCGGATTCATCGCTCTGGGGATGTCGGATATCACAAAACTTCCTACCGTACTCATTTGTACATCCGGATCTGCCGGGCTAAATTACAGCCCTGCCATTGCAGAGGCTTATTACAGGCAAGTTCCTTTGCTCATTCTCACTGCCGACAGACCTGCCGAATGGATTGACCAAGCCGACGGACAAACCATACGTCAAGCCGGCATGTATGGGGCGCATGTAAAAAAGAGTTATTCTCTGCCATTATCTGATGATGAACATGTTGATAATCGCTGGTATTACGAGCGCGTCATAAATGAGGCCATCAATTTAGCCCTATCTTTCCCGCCCGGCCCTGTACACATCAACATACCTTTCAGAGAACCGTTCTATCCTAAGCATGAATTCGGTTATTCGGAAGATTGTAAAATCATAGATCTCATACACAACACCTATGAACCCAATCAGCATATGCTACAATCCTTATCGGATGAACTTTCACAATACCCAAAAATACTTATAGTATGCGGACAACATTCATACAACCCCTCGTTGAACGATGCGCTGAATATTTTTTCTCATTCATGGAGAGCGCCTCTACTGGCAGATATTATTGCCAATATGAACGCCTGTTCTCACCTCATCACCATGCACGATTGGATACTAAACGACGGGAACGACCTGAACAAATTCACTCCGGATATTTTGATAACTTGTGGTCAATCTGTTATATCTAAAAACCTTAAAAAATTTCTACGTACCTGTAAACCTCATCAACACTGGCATGTAGGAAAGTCAACAGAAGCTCCTGATACCTTTCAGTCGCTCAGCAAGATTATCTCGGCAGATCCGGTATCGTTTTTTTCATTATTAAAACCCACTCATAAAGCAGCCGAAAGTCATCCATATTATGAAGAATGGCAACAGTTGAACTTTTTATACAAAACCTCAATCGAAAGATACTTTGAGCAAGAGTCTCCTTTTTCAGAAGCTGAAGTAGTATACAGGCTGCTTCAAAACCTACCCGAACATTCTTTGGTATACCTCTCAAACAGTATGCCTGTACGCTATGCCAACGCAATAAATGTATTTACCAAAAAAAATGTGGAATATTTTTGCAATCGCGGCACCAGCGGTATAGACGGCGTGTTGAGTACTGCTTATGGAGCCGCATTAAAAACAGATAAAATGGTGACCGTTATCATCGGCGACCTTGCAGCTATATATGACAGAAACGCTTTTTGGAATCAATACCAGCCCCCCAACCTCCGTATTGTTGTTATAAACAACGGTGGAGGAATCATTTTCAGTCTTATTGATGGTCCTTCAACTCTGCCTGAGTTAGAAGAATATTTCGTAACCAGACAAACTATAAGTTTGAAAAACACCATAAAAGATACCGGTATGGAATATATGTCAATAAAAGATAAGCCTGCACTCATGAGAGCATTAAATTCTTTTTATGAAAACAGTTATGTGAGTAAAGTTATGGAAGTGCATTTTGAAACAACACAAAGCAAAAAGCATTGGCAATCTTTTAAACAATCTGTAAAACGCTAGGGAAAGATTTTATTTTACACAAAAATTACTTTTATCATTCTGAAAGCCATGACCTGTACAATTAAAAAATCAGGATTTTGACATTCTGAGCTATCGCAAGAAAACTCTATTCAACATTGGTGAGCGTATGAATTAAAGTTATCGAACAGTTTTCTTTCTGTTTTTTACAAAATCTTCAAATATGAACTCACCAAGACCGTTGAGTGAACTGTAAAACGCACGCCCGCCGTTAGTTTTTGTAAATTCACGTACGAACTGTTGCAGATACGGATCACGCGCAATCATGAAAGTTGTGATCGGAATTTTCAGGCGTTTGCATTGAGCGGCCATATTGAGTGTTTTGTTTATCACTTTCCGGTCAAGTCCGAAACTGTTTTTATAATATTGGTTTCCTTCTTTCAGGCAAGTGGGTTTACCATCCGTAATCATGAAAATCTGTTTGTTGGGGGTTTTGCGCCGGCGAAGGATATCAACGGCTAATTCAAGCCCGGCACAAGTGTTGGTGTGATAAGGCCCTACCTGCAGATAAGGAAGTTCTTTCAGCTCCACAGGCCAGGCATCGTTGCCAAACACGATGATGTCAAGTGTGTCTTTAGGATATTTTGTTTTTATGAGTTCAGCAAGAGCCATTGCCACTTTTTTCGCCGGGGTTATGCGGTCTTCGCCGTAAAGTATCATGGAATGCGAAATATCAATCATCAGTACGGTAGAAGTAGAAGATTGATGTTCTTTTTCCCGTACAAGCAAATCGTTGTCGGTAAGCATAAATTCATCAATACCATGATTTATCTGAGCGTTATGTATGGAACTAGTGATATCGAGGCTGTCGAGTGCATCGCCAAACTCAAAGTTGCGGACATCTGCGCCGGATTCATCACCTGTGCCAGGTATTGTGGTTTTATGATCGCCTTTTGATGTTTTTTTCAACTTTCCGAAAATTTCTTCAAGTGCGTTTTTACGTATGGCTTGCTCAGATTTGGCTGTAAGGAAAAAATTTCCTTTAGCGGTGTCCTCATGCAAATAGCCTTTACTTTTAAGATCATAAATGAAATCACCAATTCCATAGGTTTCATCTGTCAGCTTGTGTTCGCGGTCTAGTTGAGTTAGCCAATCCAGGGCTTCAGCTACATTTCCGGATGTGTAATTGAGTAATTGAATGAATAAGTTAAATAAGTTTTGGAAGGTGGCTTGCTGCTTAGATATAGCAACATATTTGGAAAAACGAAAGCCATTCATATCGTTAGGCTTTAGAATCAGTGTTGAATTGTTCAGATGATAATTTTATTTTTTGCTGAACATTTTTTGTTTTACGGGAAGAACATCCACACGCTCCGGGACAAGCACTGTTGTGATTTACAGTGAAATTTTTCTTCACCCTGTATAACAGGTAAGCAACAGATATTATGAATAGAAAGATAACTATAGTGAATTGTAACATCACTTATTAAAGTCCCTTGCTTTTGGATTATCGTTCATTGTAAATATATCCTCAGAAATGCGCGCAAAGTAAAGCCCTGCCTCTTCTACTTTATCAATAAGATTTTTATTGGGTACATCTACTGCTGCCAGTATTCCATAGAGATGTTTATCAGAGAACTCTGGAAATATATTCTTAAAATCATAGAGTTTATTGGTGAGTTCCTGAATATCATCGTAACGTAGTTTACTCTTTATCTCCACTATTACAGCGTTGTTTACATCTCCGTTACAATACCCAAACACGTCGTATTCTAAAAAATTGCCTCCTCTGAGTTTTTTGGTAAACCTTGGCATTATGGTGTCTATCTGAAATTTTTCTTCCAATATTTTTTCCATGGTAGGCAGTGCCATTCCTTCTGTAAAATATCCGAATTTGTCCCCCAGGTCTCCTATCTTTTTTCCCAGTTCTTTGAATTTAGCATCGGTCTCTTTGAATTTAGCATCTGTCTCTTTGAACTTAGCATCTGTCTCTTTAAACATAGCTTTTATCTCAGCCATTTCTTTTTCGCTTTCAGCTCTGGAAATGGTGAGCTCCTTCAAAATGTTTTTAATTTCTTCAATTACCGGGTCATTCATAACAACTTAAAATTAAGTAAATAACACGAAAAGTATGCCTACTGCCAATACTTTTTTATTACATCCAACATACTACTATGAACGTTAGCAGAAGCTAAAAGTTCCTTACCGTGCAGATAATCATTGCCTCCTGAAAAGTCGGTAACTTTTCCGCCTGCCTCTTGCACTATGAGTATTCCGGCAGCTATATCCCAAATTTTTAGATTGAATTCAAAATAAGCTTCAAATCTACCACAAGCTACATAGCATAAGTCCACGGCCGCAGAGCCCATACGACGCACTCCGTGTGTTTCCCTTACCAGGTGTTTAATGATTTCAAAAAAATCATTTTCTCTGTTCAGCAAGCTGTAGGGGAAGCCTGTAACTACAAGAGATTGATTCAATGATGTTATGTTGGATACTCTGATGGGTTTACCGTTACACCATGCCCCCCCACTCAACCAGGCATAGAAACATTCATCGAGATTCATTTCATAAACTACTCCCACAAGGAGAGTTTCTTCTTCCATAAGTGCAACGCTGATAGAATAAGGCATTACACGATGCAGAAAATTAGTAGTGCCATCAAGCGGATCTATCACCCATTTCAATTTATGCTCCGATGTATCTCTCACGGTACCTTCTTCTGTTATGAATCCTGCTTGAGGAAGAATCTTTTTCAGACCTTCGACTAATTTTTTCTCTGTCTCTTTGTCTACATAGGAAACTAAATCGTTCACACCTTTGTATTCGATATCCGAAAGATTGAATTTTGCCGACTCTCCATGTGTAAACGCTCCTGTTTCACGTACCAACTGCACTACTTGTTTGCATATTGATTCTAATGGATAATTCATAATGAATGATTGTTTTTGTATTGCTTCATGAGAATAAAACTAAACTGATATGCCTGACTTAAGTTTGGTTGTATTATGGTTTCAATCTGTAATAATGATAACCTGCTCTTAATGTTGCTGCCAATATCAAAGGTAACGAATGTATATTCAGTTCCTGCGGCAATATAGCCCAGCAAATAACTAACAGAGAGCACATACAAGCATAAACGAGAAAATAATACTTGAGAATGGATTTAGCCTTGTCAAACATAAGTAAGAAAAGAGCAATGAGATTTAGCGGCATTGCCCATACAATGTTTAAATTGTATGGAGTTACCACATGATCGGTTATAAACCAGAGAAATGCTATGAGCAAGCCTAAAACACCGGTGAGCAGCATGAGTAATGCATCTATATAAATTCCCTTTTTATTTTTTTTGAAATGAAAAACAGTGAAAGCAGCTATCACCAGGAAAAAAATCCATGTGTATACAGAGGGATTCAACAGTAAAGATGTGTCTACGGGTGAAGGTTCAGCTTTGAACAACAAGCGTTGAGTAAGTACAAGAGGCTCCCTTTTACCGTTTCTAAAAATATAAGATTGACCTACCGTATTCATGAGATGTTCAGGAAGAAACATGTATTGATAAGGAGTAGCAATTTTGTCAGCAGGCATTCCCTGGCCGATATCCATGCCAAGGTCCTGAAATGGTTTGTACTTTAAATAGGGGTCTAGCAGGTTTCGAAAACTTTTGTTTTCATCCTTCAGAAGCACCCATTGCAAGGAGTCGCCACAAACTTTAGTCAGCGCATCACGCAATCTTGTAGCGCAGTTGTCGTAATAAAAATCGTAACGGTAGTATTTGTTTTCTTCCCGTGCATTGTTTTCGAGAAATTCAAAAAGTTTTTGTTTTTGTGATACAGAGAGATTGATGACCTGTTGATAAATACTGCGGTTTTCAAAATACCCCACAGCATACATATCTTTCATTCTTTCTGTAGAAAGCATGTAGCGCAACTTACCCATTGTAAATTTGATATAAAAATTTGGGTCGTTAAAATCAAATGTACCATAGTTGTACACACGCTCTAATTTGTTTACTGTATCAACCAATAAGAACGCATTGTGTCCAAAACTTGAATAGAGCTCTTCGCCCGGCATGATGGTAATGAGGCTGAACTCAGCGTATTCAGAGAGCTTAAGCATGATACTTTTAGATGGAATGCCGAGCAAACAATAAAACAACAGACTAAGATAAGTAGTGCGCATAAACCTATGATTTGACGTGTTGAAACTAATCAGCAACCCTTTAGTTCAAACTCTACTTCTTTTTTACGATCTTCAGACTCTCGCAAGTATTTGCTACCGGATATGATGATCGCCTCAACTTGTTTTATCCATCTCTGAGCTTTTTTCATTTTTCTTGTTTTTTCTGCTCTGTGCGATAGCTTGATTCCTTTCTCTCCATACTTGACAGCACGCTTTGCCATATCATATGCGGCTTTGGCTTCAACATAGGCTCCGGGACAATTTTTTTTTGTGCGTTCCACATAAGGTTTATAAGTCTTCATCAGTTCATGTCCTTTTGTTTTTAGGCTTTCACAGTTAGTGCGTACACGCCTTGCTTCGCCTTGAAGCCATGCAGTATTGGCTGTATCGCCCATGATCATCTTAGGTTTCATATCAACATCTTGAGCAGTAGCGACAGCATTTATAGACAACAGAACACATATGGAGAATAAACGTATCATGATTTTGTTTTAATTTGTAACTTTAATGAGGATAAAAGTAAAACCGATAATTCAGAAATCATAATTCATGAGAAGGCCGTTCAATTTTAAACAATGGATAGAAGAAAATCGTCATTTATTAAAGCCACCCGTAGGCAATCAGGAAGTATACAAAGAAAGCGGCGATTTCATTGTAATGGTGGTAGGAGGTCCCAACTCTCGCAAAGATTTTCACTACAACGAAGGCGAAGAATTTTTTTATCAATTAGAAGGCGATATCAACCTTCGCATTATAGAAGACGGCAAACCCTTGGATATACCCATAAAAGAAGGTGAGATATTTTTACTTCCGGCTAAGGTGCCACACTGCCCGCAACGCCCTGCAAACACTATTGGGCTGGTGATTGAGCGTAAACGCCAAAACAACGAGAAAGATGGTTTTATTTGGATTTGTGAAAAATGTAATCATCTGCTGTATGAGGAATATTTTGAAATGACAGATATAGTCAAGCAACTGCCAGAAGTAATGAAAAATTTTTATTCTTCGGTCGAATTGCGTACTTGTAAATCCTGCGGTGAGATAATGCAACCTCCCGGGCGGTAAGATTTTTATGAGATGCCGAAACATATCAATAAGTTTAGTTCTTATATTGCGTAGCAGCAGATTTATTTAACTCCAATTACTGATTAGCGGAAATGAGTTGTGAAATAGTTTTTTTAGGGCGCGCCCCTGTGGGGCCGGGCTGTCCGCCACTCCGCTGTCGCTGCGGTGCTCCGCTAAAGCTCCGCACTGGC
>JANWYS010000072.1 GCA_025054875.1 Cytophagaceae bacterium
CGAGAACCTGATGAGAAGAATGATCGCACACCCGCCGAGAACATATAAAATAATTATCGCTTAAATGCCTAATTCAAAAATAGTATTAATATAAAAAACAAATGCCCAATACCAAATGCCAAGGTATTTTGAGGTATGTCATAAAATTATCTTGCCTTGGTGAACCTTTTTTGGGATTTAATGTTATATTTGCTGTATAGAATTAGTCTAATTTTTTTTATGGGAGATTCTACAAAACTGCTTGAAGAGATCACTTCATCCGAATATAAATACGGATTTGAAACCATCATTGAAAATGATTCTGCCCCTAAAGGGTTGAATGAAGATATCATACGCTTTATTTCAGCAAAAAAAAATGAACCCGAGTGGTTGTTGCAGTGGAGGCTGAAGGCCTACCGTACATGGCTTACCTTGAAAGAGCCCACCTGGCAAAATGTATCATACCCTCCCATAAACTATCAAGACATAATTTATTATTCTGCTCCCAAACAAAAAAAACGACTTAATAGTTTAGACGAGGTAGATCCTGAACTTAGGGCAACCTTCGAAAAGTTAGGCATATCGTTGGATGAGCAAAAAAGACTTGCAGGAGTAGCCGTTGATGCTGTGATTGACAGCATTTCCATAAAAACTACTTTCAAAGAAAAACTTGCTGAGCTCGGTATCATTTTCTGCTCGCTCAGCGAAGCAGTACAAGAGCATCCCGAACTGGTAAAAAAATATCTCGGCACAGTTGTACCTCAAAACGATAACTTCTTTGCTGCACTTAACTCGGCCGTGTTCAGCGACGGTTCTTTTTGCTATATCCCCAAAGGGGTACGCTGCCCTATGGAGCTCTCCACCTATTTCCGCATCAATGCTGCGGGTACAGGTCAGTTTGAACGCACTCTCATCATTGCGGATGAAGGCAGCTATGTGAGCTACTTGGAAGGTTGCACAGCCCCTCAACGCGACGAAAATCAACTTCATGCTGCGGTGGTAGAGCTTATAGCGCTTGATAATGCAGAGATAAAATATTCTACCGTGCAAAACTGGTATCCCGGAGATAAACATGGCAAAGGTGGCATTTACAACTTCGTAACCAAACGAGGCATTTGTAAGGGGAACAACTCAAAAATATCATGGACGCAGGTAGAAACCGGATCTGCCATCACATGGAAATATCCCAGTGTGATTTTAAAAGGCGATAATTCTGTCGGTGAGTTTTATTCGGTTGCCGTAACCAACAATTATCAACAAGCCGATACCGGAACCAAAATGATTCACATTGGCAAAAATACCAAAAGCCGCATTGTGTCGAAAGGTATATCGGCAGGCTTCAGCCAGAACTCTTACCGAGGCCAGGTAAAAATCATGAAGCGTGCTGAAAACGCCCGAAACTTCTCCCAGTGCGATTCGCTCCTTATGGGAGATAAATGTGGAGCTCACACCTTCCCTTACATAGAAATAGAAAATAATACGGCCACTGTAGAGCATGAAGCTACAACGTCCAAAATTGGCGAAGACCAGATATTCTATTGCAATCAACGCGGCATTGATACTGAGCAAGCCGTGGCACTCATCGTAAACGGATATGCCAAAGAAGTGCTCAATCAGCTCCCCATGGAGTTTGCAGTAGAGGCACAAAAGCTACTGGCCATAAGTTTAGAGGGAAGTGTGGGATAATTCTCCGCAAAATCTCATCATTAGTCATTACATATTATTGCTAAATATTATATGCTTGTTATTGACAATATACATGCCCGCATTGGCGAGAAGGAAATTCTCAGGGGGGTAACTTTGGAAGTAAAGGCCGGAGAGGTACATGCCATCATGGGGCCAAACGGTTCGGGGAAAAGCACTTTAGCATCTGTGCTCGCCGGACGTGAGGAATACGAAATCACGGAAGGCTCTATTCTGTTCAACGGAAAAAATATAGCCGACATGAGCCCCGAAGACAGGGCACGCGAAGGAATTTTTCTGGCTTTTCAGTATCCCATAGAAATTCCCGGAGTGAGCACTATTAATTTTATGAAAACTGCTGTAAACGAAGTGCGCAAGCACAGAGGCCTTGAGCCGTTAGATGCTCCTGCTTTTCTGCAACTCATGAAGGAAAAAATGGAGCTGGTAGAAATAAGCCAATCATTGTTGAAAAGGTCTCTCAACGAGGGCTTTTCCGGAGGCGAAAAAAAACGCAACGAAATATTTCAGATGGCTATGCTTGAACCTAAACTTGCCATACTCGACGAGACCGACTCCGGCCTCGATATAGATGCCCTGAAAATCGTAGCTAACGGTGTGAATAAACTAAGGAATAAAGATAACGCCATCATCGTAGTTACTCACTACCAGCGCTTGCTCGACTATATCGTGCCCGATTTTGTACATGTGCTTTACAACGGAAAAATTGTAAAAACCGGCACCAAAGAACTTGCCCTCGAACTCGAAGCTAAAGGTTACGATTGGATAAAAAATGAATACAACAACGTGAATGCATGATGAATAGTGCTATTGCAAATATTTCTCTGTTTGATTCTTTGCGCGCGAGATTTGCTGAAATATCAGATTCAAATCCGGTTTTAAAGCCCTACATTGAAAAAAACTTTCAGAATTTTTTAGCCAAAGGTTTTCCCACCATAAAAAACGAAGAATGGAAATATACAGACCTGCAAAAAATACTGAATCGTAATTATAGCCTTCGCTCTTCTTCACCAACTCAGAGCATCTCGCCTAAGGCTTTCCTACAAAATGCCCTTCACATCAGTTTTGTGAATTCTGCTTTCAATACTGACAATTTAGCACTATCGAAAAATATATCCATTCAACCTCTTTCTCAAACTACTCAAGAAAGGCTCGATAAATATTTTTCGATACATCAAAATGCTTTGGCGCAACTCAATTCGGCCATGGCGGAAAATGCCTTGTTAATTACTATCAAAAAAAATACCCACCTGCAAGAGCCCATAATAGTTACCTACACTATTAGCCCTGATTCTCCTTGCATGGTCTTCCCAAGACTTTTGGTGGTGATGGAAGAGAATACATCGGCTTCATTCATCGAATCTTTTTCAGCCGATGGGCTTCATGCATCTCTTATTGTGAGTTCTACTGAATTTTATTTACAACAAAACGCCAACCTCATTCATTATCTTTTGCAGTTAGACCTTCAGCAGTCCTCACACATCAGCCACACAGCCATATTTCATGAGCAAAAGAGTAACTCATCTACCACAGTATTTACCGGCAGCGGAGAGTTAGTACGAAACAATTTGCTCATAGATCTACTGTCGCAATACAGCGAAACCACACTCTATGGATTATACTTTGGAAACAAAACTTCACACATAGACAATCATACCACCGTACGGCATGCTGTGTCCAACAGCCTGAGTAATGAACTATACAAAGGCATCATTAACGATGAAGCATCAGCAGTGTTTAACGGAAAAATTATTGTGCAGCCCGATGCACAAAAGACCAATGCTTTCCAATCGAACAAAAATATTTTGCTTTCGCCAAATGCAACAGTAAATGCCAAACCTCAACTCGAAATATTTGCCAACGATGTGAAATGCTCTCATGGAGCCACAACGGGACGACTTGATGAAGAAGCCTTGTTTTACTTGCGCTCCAGAGGAATAGACAAAATACAGGCACAAGCCATATTGGTAAAAGCATTTGCTCATGAAATCATAGAGAATGTTCACCTGCCGGAACTACAAACCTACCTCGCTGAACATTTCCAAAACTGATTGGCATCAAACTTATCTACTATGGAAACGTATCGAACCATACACTCTTCATATGATGTAGAGCATATTCGTAAAGATTTTCCCATTCTGCATACAAAGGTTAATAACAAATCGTTGGTTTACTTTGATAATGCAGCTTCCACACAAAAGCCACTGTCTGTAATTAGCGCTTTGCAGGAATATTACACAACGTTCAACGCCAACATTCATCGGGGTATACACACATTAGCCGAGAGAGCCACTCATGAATTTGAGACAACACGCGAAGAAGTAAGAAAATTTATAAACGCCTCAGCAAGGGAAGAAATTATTTTTACACGTGGCACCACAGAAAGTATAAACCTTGTGGCCTCCTCTTGGGGTAGAGCTTTTCTGAAGCCGGGAGATGAGATACTGCTATCGGCTATGGAGCATCATTCAAACATGGTGCCTTGGTTTATCGTTGCCCGGCAACAACACGCTAACGTAAAAATTATACCAATAAATCAGCAGGGTGAAGTGATATTGGAAGAGTATGAAAAATTGCTTTCCGAGAAAGTAAAAATCGTTTCAATAGTACACGCTTCAAATTCATTAGGTACTGTAAACCCGATAAAAAAAATAATTGAACGGGCACATCAACATGGTGCTGTGGTAGTAGTAGACGGAGCCCAATCTACTTCGCATCTGCACATTGACGTTCAACATCTCGATGCAGACTTTTTTGCTTTTTCAGGCCATAAAATATATGGTCCTACGGGAATAGGCGTACTATACGGGAAAAAACATTTACTCGAAGCTATGCCTCCCTATCAAGGCGGTGGCGAGATGATTGGCGAAGTAACTTACCAGGGATTCACTACAAACGAACTTCCTTACAAATTTGAAGCCGGCACGCCCAACATTGCCGATGCCGTAGTTTTGAAACATGCTATCCGATATATCAATACCATAGGGAAAGATAACATACAGCGCCACGAGAACGAATTGCTCCAGTATGCTACCGAAAAAATATCGGAAATATCCGGAGTTAAAATCATCGGGCAGGCTAAAGAAAAAATCAGTATACTCGCTTTTACCGTAGAAGGTGTACATCACCAGGATATTGGCATACTGTTAGACAAAGAGGGGATAGCCATACGCACCGGGCATCACTGCACACAACCCCTTATGCAGCGATATGGCATTGCGGGTACCAACAGGGCTTCTTTCGCACTCTATAACACCAAAAGCGAAGTTGATTATTTTATGCAAGCCCTTCATAAGGCCATCAGAATGTTACGTTGATAATCTATGGATGTCCTTGTCGTAAAACCATTCATTCCAGATACATTCCTATTTCTTTTTTTCTTACTTTTGAATCGAATTACGCATTTAAAATCCATGAATGAATTTTCGCCGGAGTTTTCAAATGCTCATTTTCGCACAGTACAAAATTTTCTAACAACAATAACAAACAAATGAAAGAAATTATAAACACGGCAAATGCTCCGCAGCCCATTGGGCCATATAGCCAGGCAATAATGGCTAATGATATACTTTTTATATCCGGACAAATAGCTATTGACCCTAAAACCGGAAATCTTCTGAATCAAAACATAGAAGAAGAAACAACGCAGGTCATGAACAACATAAAGGCTATTTTGGAAGAGGCTAATATGACATTCAGCCATGTTGTCAAGTCTACCATATTCGTAAAAGACTTAAACCACTTTGCTGCCATCAATCACATCTATGCCCAATATTTCCCCGTGGAGCCTCCTGCCCGCGAAACCGTAGAAGTAGCCCGATTGCCTAAAGACGCTAATGTAGAGATATCCTGTATTGCCGTACGACTATGAGCATGAATGATAAATTATTTCTATTGTCTATAGCTGTTTTACTTGCGGGCATTTACTTGCAATTTATCATCAGAAGGTATAAGCACGAACTTAGAAAATTAAACAATAAACACAAACCATCACGCGATTTGACTGAAGAAAATGAATAGAGAAGTACGAGTACGATTTGCTCCCAGTCCTACAGGGCCTCTGCACATAGGTGGTGTAAGAACGGCATTATATAACTACTTATTTGCCAAAAAACATGGAGGCAAAATGCTACTGCGTATAGAAGACACCGACCAAAAACGCTTTGTTCCCGGTGCAGAAGAATACATATCGGAAGCTCTCGAATGGATAGGCATAAAAATAGATGAAGGTACACAAATCGGTGGGCCTCATGCTCCCTACCGCCAATCGGAGCGTAAACACATATACAGACAATATGCCGAAAAACTCATCGCCGACGGAAACGCCTATTATGCCTTCGATACAGATCAGGAACTTGAAGAAATGCGTAAGCGCTTGGAAGCGGCTAAAGTAGTGGCGCCTTCTTACAACTCCATCACGCGCATGCAAATGAAAAACTCCCTTACGCTGCCCGATGATGAAGTGAAAAGAAAATTAGCAGCCGGCGAGCCTTATGTTATTCGACTCAAAGTGCCCAGAAAAGAGGAAATACGCCTGCACGACCTCGTACGTGGGTGGGTAATGGTGCATTCCTCTTCCATAGATGACAAAGTGTTGATGAAGTCCGATGGTATGCCTACCTATCACTTAGCCAATGTAGTAGATGATCACCTCATGCAAATAACACATGTAATACGCGGTGAGGAATGGCTACCCTCTGCACCACTGCATGTATTGCTCTATAAATTTTTGGGATGGGAAGAAAGCATGCCTCAGTTTGCCCACCTTCCACTTTTGCTAAAACCTGATGGAAACGGTAAGCTCAGCAAACGCGATGCCGATGCCGGTGGATTCCCCGTATTTCCTCTGGATTGGAAAGACCCGCAAACCGGGGAAATTTACATGGGCTTTCGTGAGCAAGGTTACCTTCCTGAAGCTATAACTAACTTCCTCGCTCTCCTCGGTTGGAACCCCGGTACAGAGCAAGAGCTCTTTACTATGGACGAACTTATAGAAAATTTCTCCATAGAACGTATCAGCAAGGCCGGCGCCAAATTTGACATCAACAAAGCTAAATGGTTCAATCAGCAATACCTGCGTAAAATCCCGGATACGGAGCTCGCACAAACGCTCAAAAAACAACTCGAAGAGAAAAAAATACCTCACTCCTCATACAACATGGAGAAAATCGTATCTCTGATCAAAGAGCGAATCGTGTTTCATAGTGATGTATGGAAAGAAGCTTTATTCTTCTTCATTGCTCCCCAACAATTCGACCCGGAATCTGTACGTACTAAATGGAGCTCAGAAGCTGCAAATATCATTGCCGAATTTAAAAAAGCACTCAATAACCTCACCGACATAAAAGCAGAAAACATTAAAACCATATTACATCAAACTGCTGAATCTTCCGGTCTAAAAATCGGAAAGGTACTGCCTGCCCTAAGGCTCGCTATTACAGGCGCCATCGCAGGCCCCGATCTGATGGCCATCATCGAAATACTAGGTAAGGATGAAACCATTGCAAGAATAAATTATGCACTCCAAAATATAAACCATAAAATACCTACCTGAAATGGCTAAGAAAAAAAGTAATCCCCGGCAAAAACCCAAAGTCAACAAACAACTGGATGGATTTGAAATATCCATAAATTCATTCGGAGAAATACATACCAATTATGATATAGACAAGCTCAATGCTTTTCTCAACGAAAACATAGACGATAAAAAATTGCGCGGACGAAACGATATTCCCGGGCGCATGAACAAAAAAAGAAAAAAACAATAGTGATCACATTGTTGAAAAATAACCGCTGGTACACTCTCCCTCTGTTTTTTTACTTCGCTAGCTTTGGTGTGTTAGTTTCTGTTTTTCCAAAAGGGTATTTGGAACTTATCGTTAATCAGAATCATAATCTTTTTTTTGACTATTTTTTTTACTACATCACAGCATTGGGCAATGGGATGGCTGCGCTTGCATACATTACCATACTTCTTTTATTTGTCAGCACATATAGTGCTATTCATAACACAGTATCCATTCTTGTTACCACTGTATTCATACAAACTTTCAAACTATGGTTGTTCAGCCACATGGTCAGGCCGGCCTCTTTTTTTGCTCAGCAAAACTATAGTATTTATATTGTGGAAGGGGTAGAACTTCACAGTAATTATTCCTTTCCTTCAGGACACACGGCGCAAGCAGCTTGCCTTACATTGTGCACAGCCCTCTGTATGCGCAATAAAAAAATCGGTGCAGTGCTGTTTCTTATTGCTCTGATGGTATCGTTTTCCAGGGTTTATCTCATGCAACATTTTTTGATAGATACCTATGCAGGTATGTGGTTGGGAACGATTGTAGCTATTGCAAGCTACAATATAACTGAAAAATATTTCGGTTTGAAAAACAATCTGAGTTTGCACAGAGGACTCCTTATGCCTGTAAAATAATTTTTATCCATGAAAAAAAAAGTACAAATCGGAATTGTGAGAGAGAGTAAAATACCGGTAGATTGGCGGGTGCCACTTCTGCCTGAACAATGTGTGCACTTGATGAAACTTTATCCGCACATACAATTTATCGTTCAACCCAGCGATACGAGATGCATTCCTAACAGTCAATATAAAAAAGCCGGAATACCTCTGCAGGAAGATCTTTCGCACTGTGATATACTTATGGGTATAAAAGAAATAGCCGAGCATTTGCTCATTCCCCAAAAAAAATATCTTTTCTTTACTCATACGATAAAGAAACAACCACAAAACAAAAAATTGCTTCAGGCTATTCTTGAAAAAAAAATAGAAATGATAGATTATGAGTGTATAAAAGACCCGCAGGGAAATCGCCTTATTGCTTTTGGGCATTTTGCAGGGATAGTGGGGGCATACAATTCTCTACTGCATTACGGAAGAAAATATAATCTCTATCAACTGAAACCGGCATACAAAACCAGTGGCTATGATGAAGTAAAAAAGGAATTAAAAAAAATACAACTCCCTCCTGTTAAAATTGTAACTACGGGTACAGGGCGCGTGGGTAAAGGCATACAGGAGCTTCTGGATATTGCAGGTATAAAAAAAATATCTCCTCATGATTTTCTAAATACAGATTATTCCTATCCGGTATATACCTCATTAGCTTCATCAGACTATCATGTGCACAAAGAGGGCAGGGCCTTTTCAACGCCACATTTTCATGCGTATCCACAGGAGTACAAATCGGTATTTTTCCCGTATGCTACAAAAGCAGATATACTTATAGCCGGAGCATTCTGGCATCCGCTTGCTCCGAAGCTATTTACTCATCAGGATATGAACCATGATGAATTTAAGATAAAATTTGTTGGAGATGTAACCTGCGATTTTAATGGTTCTATACCATGCACAATTAAACCCACCACCATTTACGACCCCATTTATGATTACAATCCGAAAAGTCATGAAGTAGAGCCCCCTTTTTCTGACCCGAGAAATATTACCGTGATGGCTATAGAAAACTTACCCGGAGAGCTCCCTGTAGATGCTTCTGAGGCTTTCGGACAAATGCTTATTGACAATGTATTTCCGGAACTTTTCGGTAAAGAGTGCTCCGAATGTATTTACAATGCTACTATTGCCAAAGATGGCCAACTCATGCCTGCTTACAAATATCTGGAAGATTATGTAAGCAATTAGCGATATCATTTTTTGTAAATCAATTTATTTACAATATCGTCTGGAGTTTCTATTTGTATGAAATATAATCCCGTCGGCCAATCATGAACCGGTATCATTACATCGGCAGATGCTTCGTATGTGCGTATTCGTACTCCTGACACGGTAGAAATATGTACGTTGCTTTTTTCAGAAATTCCCTCTATGATCATATACTGACTTGCAGGATTGGGGTATATGTTTATGCTGGTCATGCCTGAGTGCACAGAAATGATATGAGTGTAGTCCGGTGGTTCATCTGTATATTCAAAGCGAATTCTGTAATAAGAGATTTTATTTAGTATTGAACTACAATCTTCATAGTAATATTTTTTCATGCTCGATTCGGGAGATTGTGTAACGCTCATCACATCGGCAATCTCCCATATTGTCATATCTGAAGACTTTTCAAGTTGTATGGAAGTAAGGTTTGGATCCGGCAAATAGAATAATTCAATCTGATTACAATGGTTTTTATAAGTGGCTTTGAAATCGAAGACGCTTACAGGTAGCGAGACCAGACTGCCGCCAAAGTAGTTAAAGTTGAAACCACCATTGATAACATAGAATCTGAGTATTCGCGTACCCGCTGTAAGCGATATTCCCGTTCGTGTGATGGTTTGCCAGTTGGTCCATCCTCCGGTGGAAGGGACGTTGATGGTACCCGTCACATTCGTACCATCCACTTCTATTCGAAAAGCTCCTGTTGTATTAGGGCTTGCGATTCTGAACGACAAGTTATACACTCCTGAATTAGGTATATTTACGGTATATTCAAGCCATTCTGTGGCTTCTATCCAGCCAATATTAAAGCCAGCTCCGGCATCGGTGCATGCCTCTATATCAGGAGTTTCGTTACGAAACCTTCCGCCATTGTTTACTGCATCGGTATCAAACCATGCGTCTCCGTTGCATCCTATATCATAATGTTCTGCCTGTATGGTACTTGTAATGTTGACCGGAGTACCGTTGAAAGGTTGTTGTGTAAAGGGTAAAGCAGCCATGTCATATACACGTACGTAGTCTACTTGCATAGTTTGAGGAAATGTGGTTCCGGCCAGAATAGCGGCAGTCGTGGGATTGCCGGAGTACCATCCGCCAAGAGCATAATTTAAGATAATATAAAAAGGTTGATTCCATGGCCAGTTTACGGCATGGTTTGAAGGCGGATTCAATGTGTTGGGAGTTTGCGTTTCTGTTTTGAACAATACTTGGTCCATATACCATCGTATTTGCCCTGGCGACCACTCTACGGCGAAAATGTGGAAGTCGTTGTTAAAATTACCGGCAGATACAGGTAACACATATTGATTGCCATCCCATTGGTTTGCCGGCCAGGCACTGCCGTAATGCACAGTGCCGTCTACTTGATTAGTTATATCTCCTCTGTATTCCATAATGTCTATCTCACCGCTGGTAGGCCATCCACCATATGGATTGGGAGGTTGAGGAAGCATCCAAAAAGCAGGCCATGAGCCTACACCTACCGGAAGTCTGATACGGGCTTCAAATCGGCCATATGTGCGACTAAATTTGTCTCTGGTATGTATTCTACCCGATGTAAAATCTGCTCCGCTTCCAAGGTGATTAGGACTATATAATGCTGTAATGTTCAAATATCCGCCTCCTACTGATACATTTGTCGGGGAGTTGGTATAATATTGACGTTCATTATTACCCCACCCGCACAAAGAGGGGCATCCGTTTCCTATGTCGTAAGTCCATTTCGTCATGTCTAAACTCGTTCCATTAAACTCGTCATTCCACACCAAATTGCCATGACATTGAGCATACAACAGGTTAACACGAATTGATGGTACGATAAGTAGTAATAAAGTCAAAATTGTTATGGATATAGTATTCATACACAGCCTCACTTACGTGGTATGTGTATATACATCTTTGTACTAAAAAATTATAAAATTTTCTTTTTCAAATTAGTTTTTGTAGTGAAATTAACTCATGAATAAAAACTACTTTTTACGCTTAGAACTCAATTTTTTCATTTTATTTTTTAAAATAAATGAATGGTTAAAGTATTTATGGTAAAACAATAACAAAGCCTAAATATCCCCAAATGATAAATTATTTGAACACCAAAGGCACATTGATAAACTTTCCTTCAGTAACTTTTACTTGCGTAGTTTTTCCGGGTACTCTAAGCGTAAAATCCATTTCAAACTCACCAGATACGAGTTTATTGGTTTCATCTAAGGATTGTATTTTCACGTAGCCCCTTTCGGGTACGCAAATCATATTGGTAGCCGGATCTTCATAACGTATATAAGCTTCTCTTTTACTTGCCTTTTGCAGATCTATGTACCCAGGACGGGGATTAAGAAATACAAATTTTACGAATCGGTTATTGTTGAGGGTAAGTTGCTTTTCGCCTCCCGTTATTTTTCTCATGCTTCCTTTTGCTGTGTCAATTAAAAAAGGTTTACCATTAATCTTGCATGAAAATATTCCATACATCTCTTTCTGGGAAAAAAGCAACGTTTTATTGTTAAATAAAAAGGATGGTAATATAAAAAGGCAAGCTAAGATGAAACCTGTCAGAATTTTTTTTTCAAAACCGGAAAGCATCATACACACATTTTGATTAAATTTATTTATTTATTTTCATTTTTAAAAATTTCATTCCACATAAATTACCAACATATGATTTGTTTAGAATAGAAATTTTTCATCTTAACATTTGATTAATAAAATTCGTGATTTTAAGCGATACGATTAACGTCTTCTGTTATGTAGACGATTTTAAACAAGTTAATTAAAACCCATAACCCATCGGAAACCATATGATTTTAACATCCATTACAGAGAGAATTGGCGGCACACCATGTGTACGGTTGAATAAAGTAGCAGCGGGCATAAAGGGTACAATAGTTGCTAAGGTAGAGTATTTTAATCCCGGCCATTCAGTTAAAGACAGGATAGCTGTAAAAATGATAGAAGACGCTGAGAGAAAGGGATTGCTCAAACCCGGAGGAACTATTATAGAATGCACTTCCGGAAATACCGGTGTAGGGCTTGCTTTGGTGGCCATTTCCAAAGGTTACAAATGTATATTTACGATGAATGACAAAATGTCCAGAGAAAAAGCCGATGTGCTTCGTGCACTCGGAGCAGAAGTAATCATATGTCCTGCTTTTGTGGATGCCGATGACCCACGTTCCTACTATTCTGTGGCAGCAAGAATACACAGAGAAACCCCTAATTCTTTTCATCCCAATCAATATCATAATTTGTCTAACACTCAGGCTCATTATGAAACTACCGGTCCCGAAATATGGGAGGATACCGAGCAAAAAATTACACACTTTGCTGCCGGTGTGGGTACGGGAGGCACCATATGCGGAGTGTCGAAATTTTTGAAGGAAAAAAATCCCAATATAAAAACCATCGGAATCGATACCTATGGGTCTGTTTTCAAAAAATATAAAGAAACCGGAATATTTGACAAGAATGAAATATATCCTTATGGCATCGAGGGGATAGGGGAGGACATGCTTCCGCAAAATGTAGATTTCGATTTGATTGACACGTTTGTAAAAGTAACCGACAAAGATGCGGCGTTGATGACAAGAAGGCTATGCAGAGAGGAAGGATTGTTTGTTGGTTGGTCGTCCGGAGCGGCCGTATACGGAGCTTTGGAATATGCTCAAAAGCATCTTACAGAGAATGACCTCATGGTGGTTATCCTACCCGATCATGGCACAAGATATTTGAGAAAAATATACAATGATGATTGGATGAGAGAGAAAGGCTACATGTAATGTATATTAAATCAATCCTCAAGCCCCAACTTTCCATCCCCCAATCCAAAGTAGTGCAAAAAATCCTGCTATGTAGGCCAACGCCACATGCCATCCTCCCAGTAACCATCGTATGGTAGATTTGGCTTCCGGTATCTCGTTGCATACGGCCACGCCTGCCGAAGAACCAAACCATGTAATGGAGCCTCCATATGCCACGGCATAAGCCAATAAACCCCAGTCGTAGCCTTTCTGATCTATTGTAATTTTTATCAAAGGTATGTTGTCAAAAACGGACGATATCCATCCGAAGGTGAAGGTAGATTGCCACGAAGGTGCAGGCAGATACTGCACCGGCATCAGAGAGGCTGAAAATACAAGAGCTACCAAAAACAATGTTCCGGGTACAGCTTTTTTCAACTCTTTCCAATTGGTCTGTACAAAAAATGAAGCCAATATAATTACTATCCATACTCCCAAAGCAGGCGAATCAAACAGCACGTTGCAGGTTATTGCGCCTATGAGTATACATAACACTACTACAATTTTATTCCATTTCACCACTACACCCGGAGTGCTGTCTTTTTGTATGCGATTGTAACGGTCTTGCTGGAATGATGCAATAACTCCGCTTATGGCGATAGCTACAACTGAACCTATGTAGGCCTTAAAAAAAGTTTCAATAGGGATGCCCGCTATCCACATCATGGTAGTGGTAGTAGAACCTAGCACACTTCCCGCACCTCCGGCATTGCTGGCAGCTACTAATGATGCTATGTACCCAATGTGCAGTTTATTGTTAAACACTCTCACAGCAATGGCTGCTCCAATCATTGCACCTGCAATGTTGTCTAAAAAGCAAGAAATTAAAGCAACTATAACCAACAACATGAAGCCTCCACGCCAATCGTCCGGCAGGTAGTCGGGCATCACATCTGGAAGTTTGGATTCTATGAAATATTCCGTAAGTATCGCAAATCCCAACAATAAACCCGCCAGGTTCAACAATATGTGCCATTCATGTGAAATGTGATCTATAAAATTAAATTCTTCGGAAAACAACAACTTCACCGTAAGTATACTTATCAGGCCGGCTATAGCTATGTACATGGAATTATGCCCGAAAAAAGCTATGCCCAGTAACATAATTCCAAACAAAATAAACTCTATTGGTATACCAGCAACTAACATAATTCAAAGTATAATAAACTTATAGAATTAGGCATTTAAGCGATAATCATTTTATATGTTCTCGGCGGGTGTGC
>JANWYS010000073.1 GCA_025054875.1 Cytophagaceae bacterium
CAAGTTGAACCATAGTGTACATACTGATTTACCTGTTCCTGTGACTTTGGGAGCACCATGTTAAGCCATGAATTCTCTACATATCTTCCTCAGCATGGCACCCGGTGAATACTTTCGAAGAATATTCTTTATATCAATATGTTTTGGAAAAGAAATTTAAGATTGAACATCAATAAAGCCTCGTCATGAAGAGGCAAAATATGAGAAAATAAAATTTCTGCAGGTGAGCATTATGCGCTGTAATGCAGTTAACAATATACAAATTGAGAACTTCAATCGTTTTTAATATAGTTTAATTTCCCATGCAAATCAATTTGGTGTAATGGTATGAAAAGATACAACACATTACCTAAGAGGCCATCTTATTAGTGGGCTCTACAAGTTCGAATCGCAGCGCTTGCTTTACGTGTTTTTTTATGGAGTAGCAGATATCTTCCATGGGTATATCGTATTCATCTTCACCAAAAGGTTCATCTACCTCTTCGCTGATAATGATACAACCTTCATATGCTCCATATATCACAATCATGACCAGTATCATGAGCCAGTCATGCTCGTGAATAAATCCGAATGGTAATATCACAGCAAAGAGAAATAAAAATGTACGCAAATGAAATTTATAGGATCTCGGCGAAGGAACTTTTCTTATACCACGGCATTGTCCTACCAGTTCAATAGCCTCTGAGATGTATTTATTCAAATTTACAAACTGATAAGTAGCTAACTTGCCTTGCTTGAGTAGTTCGTTTAAACGAGCTTCTATACGTCCGATGATGTAGTTAGGAGGGTCTTGATCGTTTTTTACAATCTCATACAACCCCGGCTCTACTTCTATAATCTCATTTTTTTTAACCGTGGTATATCTGAGGTCTGCTTTTAGTGCATATACGTGATTCACTATCATGGAGCCAAAGAAATTTCGGTTTTCCGAGTCATTAGGCTCTAACACAGCGCTCAGTTTTATGGCAAAGTTTTTTGCATGTGTGCCTAAATAGCTCCAGCATTTACGTGCTTCGTACCAGCGATAGTAAGCGGTATTTACCGTATAATACAGTAACATTACCAATACATATCCGAGTAAATAAAAAATGTAAGTAGGCACATGTATTTCGATAGTCAAATGATATTTTTCCAAATATTCAATCGAAATATAATATACGCCGGCAATCAGAGTGTTTCTCGCAGTTATTCTGGTTGAGCTTAAACTGAAAACATCAAATGCTACTTTAAAAAAAAGACTTATGCGTTCTTTCATCTTTGGTTATGCATAGTGTTAAAAGCAAAAATATGAAATAAACTGAGAATATGCGTGTAGTGAATCATTTTTGATAGGTAAAACTAAGAGAAAATGCTTGTAAAAAATGCCATGATGTTTTTCTATGAGATGTTTTCTGAAAAGTATTACAGCATTTGTTAAAGACATTACAGATGCGGGTAAGACACCATAAAATGGTGGAAGTACACAGTAGGGAGTCATCTATGAGAGAAACAAGTGTTACCAGCTGAAAACACAGTGTATTGAAGAGCGCCTTTACTCAATGAGTGTATGATATTGTGTGCTTTATTTAAGATTATCTTGCAGCATCAAACATGCTGATGGGATTATAATATTGAGCTTGTTGGGTTAAAGTGACCCCGGCTGGATTCGAACCAGCGACCTACTGCTTAGAAGGCAGTTGCTCTATCCAGCTGAGCTACGAGGTCAGGATTGGAGAGCGCAAAGTTAATTATTTTTTTGATAAGATGAAACCGCAACAACCCTCTGCATACAATTGCTATGCAGATGTTTTAATGCTCAGCACTTGCTGAAGTGCATTCAAAAAGTACTCCATCTCTGACGAACCTACATTTAACGCAGGCAGTATGCGAATGGTGTTTTTGTCGGATGAAGATCCCGTGAATATTTTGAATTCGTTCAAAAGAATATTGCGGATGTCGTTGCACGGAATTTCCAGTTCAATACCTACCATAAGCCCGCGGCCTCTTACTTCCTTTACGCCGGAGATTTTTTGCAATTGGCCAATAAGCAAATTACCCATGCTGAGAGCGTTGGCCATCAAATTTTCTTTTTCAATAACTTCCAACACCGCAATAGCTGCCGCGCAGGCAAGGTGATTACCGCCAAATGTAGTACCCAGCATACCGTGTTTAGGCTTTATGTGAGGGGCTATGGCAATGCCGGCTACGGGAAATCCATTGCCCATGCCCTTCGCCATAGTATAAATGTCAGCAGAGACATTTGCATAATCGTGCGAGTAAAACTTGCCGCTTCGTCCATATCCACATTGCACGGAATCTGCAATGTACAACGCTCCATAGTGGTCACACAGGTTGCGAATGTTTTTCAGAAAATCCGGGCGCGCCACATGAACTCCTCCCACGCCCTGTATACCTTCAATGATGACAGCACATATTGTATTTCCATTTTTGAGAAAATATTGCTCCAAGGCCTCTTCATCGTTAAAAGGCAGGAAGTGAATGTTGGAAGTTTCATTCACTGGGGCAACTATAGAGGGATTGTCAGTAGCAGCTACTGCCAGTGAAGTGCGGCCATGAAAAGCTTTTTTGAATGCTACAATATTTTTTTTCCCGGTATGAAAAGAGGCTAATTTCATAGCATTTTCATTAGCTTCTGCTCCGGAATTGCAGAGAAAAAGCTGATAGTCGCTATGCCCGCACATGCGTCCTAATTTATCGGCCAGTTCCTGTTGTAGGGATATGATTACAGAGTTAGAATAGAAGGCAATTTTTGAAAGTTGGTCGGATATTTTCTGAACATAATGCGGATGAGTATGGCCAATGGATATTACAGCATGGCCACCATACAAATCCAGGTATCGTGTACCTTGCTTGTCCCACAGATACGAACCTTCAGCTCTTACAGGCTCTATGGGTATCAGAGGATATACATCAAACAATTTCATAGTATCTATTTAAGGGTTAATGATTTGCATATAGAATAGATTTCAGAAAGCTGCGGCTTTGAGTTTTAATCCGGAAGTTTCATCTATGCCAAACATGAGGTTCATGTTTTGAACAGCTTGTCCGGAAGCACCTTTCAGCAAGTTGTCGGTAATGCTGACGATGAACAGTATGTTTTCATGTTTTTCAAGATAGATGATGGAGTTGTTTGTATTCACTACTTGCTTCAGGTCAGGATTATTTTTGGTGATATGGGTGAACGGATGAGTTGAATAATAGTTTTCATACAGTTGATAAGCCTCTTCTATACTGCCATTATATTCGGTATACAATGTGGCGTAAATTCCGCGCGTAAAGTTTCCGCGAAAAGGAATAAACTGAATATGAGAAGTTAAATTGGGTTGAAGTTGGCGAAGGCTTTGATGTATTTCTTTGAGGTGCTGATGAGTAAAAACCTTGTAGACAGAGATGTTGTTGTTGCGCCAGCTAAAATGAGAGGATGCAGAAAGAGCTTGTCCTGCACCTGTGGAGCCGGTAATGGCCGAAACATGTACATCACTTTTGATTAATTTCTCTTTTGCCAGTGGATACAGCCCGAGTTGAATACAGGTAGCAAAACATCCGGGATTGGCTATGTAGTGAGCCTTTCTTATAGCTTCGCGCTGCAACTCCGGCAGGCCGTATATGAATGCGGTAGAGTCAATAGGCAGTTGATAGGTTTTGTTTTTTTCAACAAGGCGAAAATCCTGACTGAGGTCTATGATTTTAAATTTTGCTCCGGAAAAATATTCCGCATGAGACTGAATAAACTTTATGGCATCGCCATGGCCTACACACATGAAGAGTACATCAATGTTATCAGACAGTTCATGAGTAAATTTTAAATCGGTGATGCCCACAAGATCGGTGTGCACTTGCGATACATGATTTCCTGCATTACTTGAGCTATGTGCAAATACAATCTCAACATGCGGATGATATACCAACAAGCGTATGAGTTCTCCTCCCGTGTAACCGGCACTGCCAACTATACCAACTCTAATCATAATTTTTCTTCTCTGAAATTAAGCCGCTAAAGTAGGTAAAATAAAACTCAAATGGTATACCTGCCATCTGCTGCAACTAAGAAATGGCCGAATCAACGCTTAAAAAAATGTAGTTCATCTTGCTTGTATATAGTTGTAAAATCAAAGTCGGATCAGAAGTAATAAGAATAGTAGCCGCGCTGTCCGTTGTTAGTAATACCCTCTATAGTCACTCTTCCTTTTATTTTCTCCAGGATGTCTACTACTTCTTCGGGTTTAGAAACGGGCACCCTGTTTATGGAAGTGATGATGAATCCTTCAGAGAGCCCCAACCTTCTGATAAGGCCACTGCGAACGTTTACGATGCGCACACCGTTGCTTATTTTGAGTTTATCTTTTTCAACTTTCGATACAGCCTCAAAATCTGCTCCCAACGATTCTGAGGTATATAATTCACGTTTCAGAATGTCGGTAGTTCCCTCACGGTTGGTAAGGGTGAGCACAGCTTCCTGAATTTTATTGTCGCGTTTGTAGAGGACTTTTATTTTATCGCCGGGAGAAAAGTATGAGATGTACTCATCAAACATACTTTTGCTGGTAATGGTCTGGTCATTTATTTTCAAAATAATATCGCCCTGCGAAAGTCCAATATTGTCGGCTGCTCCATCTTTTTGTAAGTATGTAATGATTACACCATTAAGGTCATCTAGTTTATATTTTTCCTGATAGGAAGCGTTCAGGTCGCTTACTTCGGCACCAAAAAATGCTTTTTGCACTTCACCATATTTGATGATGTCTTTGGCAATTTTTTTTACTATGTCTACAGGCACAGCAAAGCCATAACCGCTGTAGGATCCGGTTTTGGAGAGAATGGCCGTATTTATTCCCACGAGTTCTCCTTTTATATTTACCAAAGCACCACCACTGTTGCCGGGATTTATAGCGGCATCGGTTTGTATGAACGATTCAATCGGAAAGCGACTGTTCACAACATTGATGTGGCGCCCCTTAGCACTCACTATTCCTGCCGTGACGGTAGAAGTGAGGTTAAATGGATTTCCAACCGCAAGTACCCACTCGCCTATCTTCAGGTCTTTAGAACTTCCTAAAGGAATAGCAGGCAGGTTTTGTGCGTCTATTTTAAGTATAGCGAGATCCGTGGAAGGATCTCTACCCACTACTTTAGCCTTGTAAGTACGCTTTTCATGCACCACTTCTATTTTTTCAGACTTATCTATGACATGATTGTTTGTAATGATGTAACCATCAGGGCTGTAAATTACTCCCGACCCGGAGCCTTGTACCTGCTGGCTGCCGCCAAAGTAAAAGTCAAACCAGTTGAACGGATCATATTCTGTTTGTGAAATCGTGGTAATGTATACAACGCTGGAAGTAGCTATTGAGGAGGCCAGTACAAAATCCTGGCTTGTCTTGTTGTCTAAATGTTTAGTCAGATTTACCAAATCCATGTGTGTCTTATCGGTAGTAGACACATAGTACGTTTTGGAAGATGGGAATAACAGACCATGCACATATGCGCCTGCAAACCCACACATCAGGCTTGTGACAACTATAGTGATTTTAGAATTCATAAAAGTTTTTTTTGCAAAATTAAGTAGATTAAACAAAATTATGTAAACATATAAACCTTAAATCTGACTGTGGAATACTTTTTGATGCAATCAAAAAAACATAAAAAAGCACATTTCTATGAAAACACAACACATCATTTTAGCAGCCTTAACGATCTCTCTGATAACATTTGTTTCTTGCAAAAAAGACAAAGACCCTACTCCCACAGAGAAATCAAAGCCCAGCGATCAGGCCGGATCTAACGAAGCTGACGAGGCCATTGAAGACGTAAACGATGTGATAAATAACAAAATCGGCGGAGGAGCCGGATATCGCGTGGCTTCATACAATCTTCCTTGTGGTGTAGTGAAAATAGACTCTAACACAACTAATGCTCAAGGTAAAAAAGTCTATGTAATTAAGTATGGAAGCCAGACACCTTGTGGATATGAATACAAAAGCGGAGATGTAAAGTTTGAATTGATAAATGGAAATAAGTTTAGCGATACCGGAGCTGTATACAAAATCACTTTCATAAATTACAAAGTAGAAGTAAGAGCAAATGGCCAAACGGTAGCGCTAAACGGAACCATCTATGTAACCAATGTTTCCGGCGGCTATGTGTGGATGCCTATAGTAAACAGTTCTGTCACCATAGTGCATAAATTAAGAGGTTCGTTTAACGTAACCTTTAACGATGAAGTTACTCGCCCTAGAAATTATTATCAACGTCGTACGTGGAGTTCTACAGGAGGATGGGCAGGCTTGACTTTTGAAGCCAATGGTGACACTACCATAAATGGTAAAATCATAGCAGAAACAGGCAATACCTATGAACATAATTTCCCTTATCAAACTGAAATCATCACCCCTCTGAGATGGAGTAATTGTGGCAATACCTGGGCAGGGCCTTATGTGCTGAAAACGGGAGAAGCAAAAGCTCATGCAGAAGTGCCCAATATAAGCCCTGTTTATTTTCAGGTAGAGGCAGGATATAAAATGAATTCGCCCACTCAAACAGAGCCTCCCATAAAAGTGAACGACTGCACATCGAATGCGTATAAAATCACTGTTGTAATAGGTCAGCAGACTACCACTCAATATCAGATGTACTGATTGAAGTAAGATTTCAATGGTATTTAACCTTTGTTGAAATAAAGCCGCGAGTAATCTCGGCTTTATTTTTTTGAATCAACGCAGTGAAATTAATATTACTGGCAATGGCTTATAGAAAGTAGTTCCGTTGTTATAAGATCCTCAATGAGATGTTTACAATACTTAACGTTTACAACATGCTGGAACAAAGATTTCCTCATTAGTGACATCCATAACTTTGTGAATCGAAAATTTTTTATTACACAAAATAGACCTGTAGCGCCAGAAACGCAAATGTCATGAGAAATTTCATGGAGTTATGAATGATATTTTAATTTCGCAACATAATTCCAAAGCACTATACCGATAGCAACCGAAACATTTAAAGAGTGCTTGGTGCCGAACTGAGGAATTTCCAGGCACATATCTGAGTGCAGAAGTATTTCGTCGCTAACGCCAAAGACTTCGTTGCCAAACACAAAACAATATTTATTCTCTTTCTGTGGAACGAAGTTTTGAAGCGGTAACGACTGGTTGGTATGCTCAATAGAAATTATTTTGTAATGGTCTTGTTTGAGTTGTAAAATAGCTTCGTTGGAGTTTTTAAAGTATTGCCACTGCACAGCATCTTCGGCACCAAGTGCGGTTTTGTGCAGTTCACGATTAGGAGGTGTTCCGGTAATGCCGCAAAGTAATATTTTTTCTGCCAGAAAAGCATCAGCACTTCTGAATGCGGAACCCACGTTGTGAAGGCTTCGAATATTGTCCAACATGAGGCAAACAGGATGTTTAGGAGCTTGCCTGAAGGCTTCCGTAGAAAGTCGGTTCAATTCGTCGAGTTTAAGTTTTCTCATAGGTTGAAGTGTTATTGGGCAGAGCGCTCAACAATGACATCATTTTTTTTGGGGCGGTCGGCATAATGCAACATAAACCCTTTGAGTTGCTTGTTGTCGGCATTTATCTCATGTGGAGGAATAAATTTAGCAGAAGGTCTTTTCAAAAATAGAATTTTTCGTACACTGCCTGAGTCAAAAGAAATGGTCATATTGCTGCATTCGGTACGGTTCAGGCCGATGAGGCGATTTCTTTTCTTTTCATCCAAAGCATGATATATGGTTTCGCCGTTGCCATCTACATATACGGTTTTTATTTTATCGTCTTTAAAGTATGCTGTCATTTTACGGCCTTTTACCTGATTGTAATTATGGGCAGTATCTTCGGATATTATAAAGGAATTTACGTTAGCATTCATGCAATATATTTTTTTATTGGCTATTTGAATGTTTATAGAGTCTGCAAATATTTGATTTTTACCACTCCACATGACCGGGTTGGAGAACAGGAAAAGAGTAGAATCATTCACTTCATAAGCCAGGGAATCGCATTTTGCCTGAAGGTTTTCTTTGAAAATTTTTACGTGTTGGTATGCGAGTAAGCGGCGTATAGATTTGGTAGTGTCGGTTTCGTCTTTTTTGTCAATGGAAACAAGCGTATCGGCTACCAGGTACAAGGTATCTTTTTGCATTTTACTTTTCATCACGGGTCTTCCGGTTATTTTGACCAAACCCATTTTGCCCCAATAATTGGCTTTGTCTCCTTCAATGACTACGCTATCTTTCGTGGAAGTAAGTTTAACATTGCTTTTTGCTATTCCTGTGTTGGTGATTTCGTCATAATATAAATTATCCGCTTCCAGTTCATAGTGGCCGGATATGATTTTAGCTCGTCCGGTATGGCGGTGGCGTGCGTTTTTCGTGTCGTACTCACCGTGAGTAGTATGAAGCACATCGTTTTTCTTAACTACTTGTGTAGGGCCCCTGAACGTGGCTATTTTGGTCAGGCTGTTATACTCTAAAGTATCGGAAGTAAGAGTAAAATTTTCTTTTTTGTTCACGAGCACTACATCTTTTTTAAACCAGAATATTTTGCTTTGTGTGTTGTAGTAGCCTTTTTTACTGGTAAGTTGATTGTCGGCATCTGTTATTTCGCCTCCGGTTTGGTAAGATGCTAATTTGTTTCGAGAGTCGTAATTGAGGGCATTGGTTTTAAGGGTCATTTTTCGGTCTTGCAACACTACGTTTTGGCTTACCATTGCACATTGGGTTGCTCCATCGTATGTCAGTTTTTTCCCTGTAAGAGTAATGGTGTCGCCTTGTGTGAAGCGAACATTTCCATATGCTTCGACATAGTTTCTGTCGGAATACTGTATGGCAGAGTCACAATACATGACGTTATTGTTTTGCCTGAACACTACATTGCCTATGAGTTTTTGTACATCTTCACCTTTCAAAGAATACCCGATGAGCTTATCGGCATGTTGTAGTTGTATGCGTTCTTCATTTGAAGGCTGTGAAGGCAGGCTTTGAGCGTACGAATACAAACATAAGCTGCAGCATATGAGTGTGAGAGTGTGTAGGAAAATAATTTTTATGAAAATATACACCTGCGTATCTTTGAACATGCTTGAAGAATTTGACAAATATAATACCGAAAAGAGTTTATTCAGGGCAAAAGATAAAATTCTGGTAGCAGTGAGTGGCGGCATAGACTCTGTGGTGCTATGCGATGTATTGTATAAAAAAAAATATACGTTCGATGTAGCTCATTGCAATTTTGGTTTACGAGGCGAAGAGTCTGATGGAGATGAAAGTTTTGTACGTGAACTTTGCCAAAAATGGGGAGTGAAATTGTTTGTAAAGCATTTTGACACAAAAAGTTATTCCGCAGAAAAAAAAATTTCTATTCAAATGGCGGCACGTGAACTGCGCTACGCATGGTTTGAAGAGATAAGAAAACAAGAAGGTTACGATTATATTGCTACCGCCCATCATGCTAATGATGTATTGGAAACAATGTTTCTAAACCTCATAAAAGGCACAGGAATATCAGGACTGCATGGTATACGTGCGCGTATAGGTTCGGTGATACGACCTTTATTGTTTGCAACTAAGGAGGATATTATAACCTATGCAATAGCTAACGGTTTGCAATGGCGCGAAGACAGCTCAAATCTGGAAAACAAATATCAACGCAATCTGATTCGAAACCAGATAATACCATGGATAAAAAAAATAAATGCCAATATAGAGCAAACCATATCAACTACAGCAGAAAAAATATCGGCCGAAGAAAATTTGCTCGAGCAAAAAGTGGGTGAGATAAAACAAGAGATTCTATATACCGAAGAAGAACATTGGTATATAGATAGCGATAAGTTGCTGCAACAAGCAGAGCCGGTATATTTGTTGTTCCGTTTATTGTTGCCCTTCGGATTTAATTATCATCAGGCAAAAGATATGGTAAATACGCATCATACGTCAGGAACTTGTTATTATTCTGCTTCTCATTTGCTGATTATAGACAGGAACAGGTTTATTGTGAAAGAAAGAAAAGAAGATAGTTGTGCTGTTTTCATCATGCAAGAAGAATTTAAAGAGGTAAGATCAGAGCATTTCGTAATAAATGCTTGTGTAAGTACGATTGACGACAAATTTGAGTTGATAAGAAAGAAAGAAGTGGCGATGTTGGATAGAGACAAGCTTAATTTTCCTTTGATACTGCGTCCCTGGAAGAAAGGGGATTATTTTTATCCCTTGGGAATGAAGGGTAAAAAAAAAATCAGCGATTTTCTTATTGACCTAAGGATGCCGCTAAGCGAAAAAAACTCTGTGTATGTGTTGGAATCCGGCGGAGATATTGCCTGGGTGGTAGGGCTCAGAATAGACGAACGATTTAAAATTTCAGACAGCACAAAGACTTGCTATATGCTTAAGTGGAAAAAAAATAGTAGTATCGCTAAAAGTGTGTATGAAGTGTAGTTATTTTTTTACAAACATAATACTTTTTCCATTAGTTACATGCTTGCATGAATGGGAATGGAGGCGTGGCCGTAGCGAAATTCCCATTTAGACTTCCCATTTAAATTTTTCTGTCTCATATTTTGGTACTTTATGTTCCATAGACCTTTCGCATCATAGCTATACCCTAACAACAGAAATGTAGCTTTGTGGGTTTACTCTAATTAATCTTTCAAAAAACTACTCACTTTACACACTTTTGGGGACAGTATCTGAATTTCCCTTGATGCTTATGTGCATTCGTTATGCGGGGTTCTTTTTGTCAGTGCTTTCAGTGTTTTGAAGATGGTATTTTCTACGCCAGCGGTTCAGCAAAAATTTTTTTTGTTCAGTAAAACTGTTGGGATGAAGTTGCTCAAATAAGTTTTTATACAATTCCCACGACAAAGGTTCGTTGAGCTTAAATTTATCAGAATCTATTTTTTTTTTGTGGCAATATTCTTCCCAAGTCATGTTGGTATTGCTTATTTCAAAATACTTAGGCGGTCTTCGTTTTTATATTTTCTGCCATTGAGTATTTCAATCAGTCTGGGAAGTTCATTGTTGATGAGTTTCTTTTTGGTTATAGTGTCTTTGAAATCTGTATATACGAGAGTGCGATTTACCACACCTACCATTACATTAGTTTTTCCCTTTAGCAAACCCTCAACAGCACCCAGGCCGAGGCGGCTGGCAAGCACTCTGTCAGCGGCAGTAGGTGCGCCCCCTCGTTGTACGTGCCCCAAAATGGTTACTTTTATATCGAGTTCGGGCACTTCTTTTTTTACTTGTTCGGCAATTTCGTTAGCTCTGCCGGGTTTTTCTCCTTCGGCTACAATAACGATATGTGAAGATTTGGAGTTGCTGACTCCGAATTTAAACTTTTCTATTATTTCTTTAATGCTGTTTTTTTTCTCCGGCATTATGGCCATTTCTGCTCCGCCTCCTATAGCTGAGCGTATAGCTATGTAGCCGGTATCCCGCCCCATTACTTCAATGAAAAATGCACGTTCGTGAGCATCGGCAGTGTCGCGTATGCGGTCAATGGCTGCAAGGCAAGTGTTTACGGCAGTATCGTAACCTATGGTAAAGTCGGTTCCATACAAGTCGTTATCTATGGTGCCAGGGCAACCTACGCAAGGCACACCATATTCTTCATAAAATTTAAGAGCTCCTGTGAAAGTGCCGTTTCCGCCTATGGCTACCAGGCCATCAATGTTATATTTTCTGAGATTGTTGTATGCTTTTTTTCTTCCCTCTTCAGTGCGAAAATTTTCGCTTCGTGCAGATTTGAGTATGGTGCCACCTTTTTGAATGATGTTGCTCACCGAGCGATCATCCATTTCCATAATATCTCCATTGATCATGCCTTCATATCCGCGAATAATGCCATATACTTCCAGTCCGTAGTAGTGACCGGCTCGTACAACTGCACGAATGCAGGCATTCATACCAGGTGCATCGCCTCCAGAAGTAAACACTGCAATTCTTTTCATACACAAATCACTGTTATAAAAAATAAAACTCAAGTTTAGTATTTTTTTTTGAGAGAAAAAAACTGCATATCCTGATTGTTTACTGTAAACAAGCTATCCCTGAAGTCGGGAATAAATAGGAAAGGTGTAGTTGAGTTTCTCCGTTAAAGCTCAATGCTTGAAAAATAATCCTAAAGTTTTCTAGTTTAATGGTACATCATATTGACCAACATATAGTCTTTTTTGAATCAATAAAAAATTGTAACAAAAGAATGGTAAAGTTTTTTGTGTGATCATAAATGTATTTGTTGCTCAATCATCAAAAGAAAGTTCTTTTTCTAGTGGTTGTATTCGTTCTTCATATATTTGTTTTGTAGTCAGTATTCTTTCTGACCATTCTTTTTCGCTATGTTGTAATGTATGTTTCATAACTGCGAGTTCCTGTTCGATAGATAGTATGTGACGGTCTTTTGCTTCAAGTCTTTCTTTCAACTCAAGGTAGCATTTGAACAGGTGTTCGCTATTTTTTCTGCTCTTCATGTTTTGCAAGGTAAGTGCTATATATTGAGCAGATTTTTCTAAAAAATGTTTTACCGAGTCATTTGCTTTGCAGAAAGAGATAAACTCCATGGCACCCACAATCACGTTGCCTGCTTTGAGAGGTATGATGAGCAGAGCTCCCGGTTTAGCTTTGCCCAATCCTGATAATATGAAAGAATAATTTTCAGGCAATTCACTCACTTCTATAGTACAACCATCCCGGATGGCCTGTCCGAGCAATCCCTCGTTCCATGAAAGAGTTTTCGCTTCGATACGCTGTCGCGAGAGCGAATATTTTCCTATTAATTCAAGTGTTTTGCTTCCATCTTTTTCTTCCACTAAATACATTGCTCCTTGTTGTAAGGAACAATAATTGCAAAGAAAACGTAATATATGGTTTCCTTTGTCTTTTTCTGTAGTCTGATAGAGCAACTCGTTGAGCTGAGCCATGCCGGCTGATGCCCATTGTTGTTTTTCTTCTTGTGCCTTCAGTTCAATCAAGTTTTCTTTCATTTGCAGTAATGCCTGCCCTAACATGTCGTTTTTACCAAGCGTTTGGAAGGTTGCCCGGAGATTGCCTTTTCCGATTTCTTCAGCAAAACGTGAAGTAGTTTTGTAGGCTTCACTCACTTTATACACAGCGTTGTTTATATCAGCCAATTCATCGCCCGAGGGTTCTAAAGTTATTTCACCCGGATTGCCTTTCGCTATTTTCAATACTTGTTTGGTGAGTTTTTTTATTCTCTTAGATAACTTTTTTACAAAAAGTAATGAAAACAGAATAGCCATACCGAGGAATGTAAGAGAAAAAGAAAATAATTTTATCCAGCCGGATTCTGATAATATGGTAGAAGAGGTCAACTTTACTTTAGGAATCACTGTGAGAACCTTCCATTGATGACCTGAATATTTGCTGATTCCCTTAGATTGTGCCCATCCATACAACATGTTGTCGGCATTAATTTTTTTGCCCATGTAATCGAAAGGTTTTGACTTGAGCAAATTATTTTTTCCAATTTTAAGTTTTAATATCTCGCTTTCATCACGTCCATCAATGAGCCGGCCGGTTGCGTCAAATATCAAAATATGAGCGCCGGGTTCATCACAGAGCAACGTATTTTCTGATTCTTTACGTATTTGCTGAGTTATATAATTCCAACTTGCCCGGCTCCGCCATACTCCTATGGTTTTACCATCGACATTTTTTACCGGTGCAGCTACATCCATTCCCAATCCGCTTGACTGCGGATAAAGTTGTTTTATATATTCGTCTACTGTAAGTTCTGAAAAATATGCGCCTCCATAAGGACCTCCTGTAGCCATGCAACTGCCAAACCACTCTTTGTCTTTCATGTTTTTTCCCAAAAGCAATTCAGCGTTTATTTTGTTACCGTTTTTGTCTGTGGTGTTTGTAGCAATTACGTTTCCATCCAAGTCACATAACATAAAAAGTTCATAATAGCCTTTATACTGACACACTTTGTTCATATACTCTACGAGCTGTTGCGTATGATGTGAATCTTGCAGAGCAGATATGGCAATAGGCAAAGAAGACAACATTTTAACCTCGCTTAAACGATCTGAAAAATTTGTATCTATCTTATCTATGACAGATGCAGATGTAGACTTGGCTAATTGTACTTTCGGATAATTTTTTATATCGGAAAGTTGCAGCAGCGTATAGTACAGCAAAGAGGCGACCAAGACCGTCGGAATGGTCAGCATAATGAGTAATAATTTTTGTGTAAGTTTAAGGCTGGCTAATTTGTTTTTTGAATTAGGCATTTAAGCGATAATCATTTTATATGTTCTCGGCGGGTGTGTTATCATTCTTCTCATCAGGTTCTCGAAGATGCCCTCTTTCATCAAGTGCCTGTTGTAGCGGTAACAGTACTCGTCCA
>JANWYS010000074.1 GCA_025054875.1 Cytophagaceae bacterium
ATCATGGGTCTGAAAGGATGGCTCAGGGGAATACACGGCCACGCCGAGCTTGTTCAACACTACCTGGACGAGTACTGTTACCGCTACAACAGGCACTTGATGAAAGAGGGCATCTTCGAGAACCTGATGAGAAGAATGATAGCACACCCGCCGAGAACATATAAAATGATTATCGCTTAAATGCCTAATTTGATTTTTTTAAAATGCTTTAAGTAAAATTAACTTGGATTTCGCTTTTGGCATATTATTGGTCATACTTAAGCATTTACTAATGTAGAGGAGTAGGTTTTTTTTGAAGTGCGATAACATTTTAGCGTCAACTCCTTATGGTTTTTTGAGACATATTTCTACATTTCTTTAGTTAGTTTGGGGCAAACCACCGCCCTTTAGGAGACGGCGGCTAGGCCATCGCGGCTCGCTTTTTTTGTTCCGCTGAAGGCTCCACAAAAAAGAAACCCATACAGATCGTTCAGTCCCTTTTGGAGGCTTCTTGGGAAGTTCACATTCTCTTATTAACCTGAAAAAGTTCGAGAGGACTTTGCGCGAGGGATGGGAGCCATGGCCGGCACGGCCAGTGCGGAGCTTCAGCGGAGCACCGAAGCGAGAGCGGAGTGGCGGACAGCCCGGCCCCAAAGGGGCGCGCCCTACATTTCATCACATGCATCTTCATTTTGTGATCAACTATTGCCACAAGGATATGAGACAGAAAATTTTTTCTGAATATATAGAATGGGCGAAAGAATGATGCAAACCAGAGGGAACTATCCAAAATCGGTTATCCATATAGCACGTCTATAGGTTTATGAGCAGAATTCGTGTAAAAATCACAGATCAGGCTTACCATCCTGATTTAATGACATTGCAAATTTTGTATACATCCTGTTCATGGACTTTGGTATGCAAAGGCAAGACTAAATACTTATCTTCTATGGCATCCATATGGGGATATTTGCCCTCTTGCCGCCCCCCGAATATAGAGTAGCGGTCGTTTCGATAATGTACTTGTGCCGATTCGATTTTATTTTCACGTAACTTTCTCGAAAGGTCTTTTCTTTTTTCTACTTGTATGGTACACATCCATGCAGCATGTTCCCGGTCGGTATAGCCTCCTCCTACAAAGGTTAGTCCGGGTATGTTGGTTAAATTTTTTTCGTATATGTTAAATAATTTTCTGCGGTAACTCAATGTTTCATCGAGTTCTTCTAATGCTGCAAGAGCCATGGAAGCAGCTATATCGGTCATTTGGTATTTGTAGCCTATTTCAGTTATATCGTTTTCCCATACTCCCATTTGCTTTGCCGTTCGGTCTATGCCAAACCAACGCAGGCGTTTAGCTTTTTCATATTGTTCTTCCGGGAGCATGAGCAGGCCACCATCGCCGGTGGTGATGTGTTTTATAGCCTGAAAAGAATACATGGTATAAGGAGATATGGAGCCTATTTTTTTTCCCTTGTAAGTGGCTCCCACTGCATGGGCTGCATCTTCTATGATGGGTATGTTGTATTCTCTTGCTATATTATGTAGCTCTTCCATGTCGCAAGGCAACCCCCCATAGTGTACACATACTATCGCTTTGGTTTTTTCGCTTACCAACTGCCTCACATGCTTTGTATTTATGTTCATCGTTTTTGGGTCTACATCTGCAAACACAACGTTTGCCTTAATATAAAGCAATGGTATGTTTGTTGCTGTGCAGGTAAACACAGGAGTTATCACCTCATCACCTTCTTTTATACCTGCCAAAATATAGGATAAATGCAACGCATCCGTGCCCGAGCCTACGGCTAATGCCTTGTGATGTTCACTCCCAAACAAACTGCCAAATCTTTTTTCAAACTCATCTACCAACGGACCCTGTCCTATCCAACGACCGGAAAGCACCTTGTTTACATTTTCTTTTGCTCTCGCAGGAATATGCGGATGGAAAAGGACTATACCTTCTGCGGTATCCATGAGCGGTGCTTCATCCATTCCTCTACAGTTAATCATACTTGATTATGAATTTAAATTCAAATGTACAAGTTAATTCTTATCTTGGCATAAACCTGATTAAAATATGTTTACTTTATCTTGTCCGGTAAATTTTTACGAGTACCCATGTTCTGAAGGCTCCTTGTTTAGTATATTAATACCTTCGTGGAAGAATTATAACCATTTAAAATTGGTTTTAGAGAGTATAGAAAAAAATTCTGCATATGTTCATCAGGTATGTGTGCATCTTAATGAAGGCGATGAGCAAAGCAAACATCTTTTAGATTCATTAAAAATTTCTCACTCTGTAAGTAAGGAAAATACCGGGGTATGTTTTGGTTTCAACCTTGCTTACAGCCTGGCAAAATGCCGCTACATAGTGCTTATGGATGACGATATGTATGTGGCCCCGGAATGGGACAAACATTTGTATGAAGAAATAAGAAAACAAACTTCCATATATTGGTGTCTGAGTGGCACTATGATAGAGCGTCGTAAAAGTGGCAACTCTTGTGTTATATGTCCTTACAACTACGGAGAGTCGCCGGAAAATTTTCAGGAAGAAAAGTTTTTAGCTGAATATTCTGCACTTCCTCATCGTGATTGGACGGGCTCTATGTGGTATCCTCTTGTAGTAGAAAAAAAATTGTGGGACATGATAGGAGGCTTGAGTACAGAGTTTTCACCGGGTATGTACAGCGATCCGGACTTTATGATGAAATTATGGCAAGCCGGTGTACGTGATTTTAAAGGTATATCGCAAAGCCGGGTGTATCACTTCATATCCAAATCAACAGTAAGAGTCAAAAAAAACAATGGGCGTAAGCAGTTTTTATTAAAGTGGGGGATGTCTAGTTCTACATTCACCAAGTACTACTTACGCCTTGGACAGCCTTATGAGAGACCTTGTACTACTCCCGATAGTACAGGATTTAAAAGAAAATTATGGATAGATAAACTTAAGGTTTGGTGCATGCGATAGAAAGCATCGCATGTTTTATTTTCCCCATTGATCCGGTGCGGCACGCCATGCCTCCAGGGTTTGTAAGTGCTTCACATCAACTTTACCACATTGAACAGCTTCTGATATCAACTGGCTGTACGTACAAAGTGTTTCCAAAGAAAGTTTATGACTTAAAAAACTTTGATGTGCTACATCAAACTCATAAGTAAATATGGCCAGCATTCCTATTACGTCAAATCCGGAATTTCTGAGAGCTTCCACGGCTTTCAGAGAACTGCTTCCGGTGGAGATGAGATCTTCCACCACTACTACTTTCTTACCGGGCTCTGTTTTACCTTCAATCAGATTTTCCATACCATGATCTTTGGGCTTTGGCCGCACATATACCATGCTTATACCCAAAGCATCAGCCAGTAAAGCCGCCTGAGGTATGCCGGCTGTGGCCACTCCTGCAATGACCTCTACCGATGGAAATTTTTCTTTTATACGTTCCAACAATCTATTTTTTATGCTTGTTCGTACATGCGGATATGATAAGGTGAGGCGATTGTCGCAATAAATTGGAGATAACCAACCGGATGCCCATTTGTATGGACGCTCCGGATTAAACTTTACCGCATCTATTTGAAGTAGGAGCTTTGCTATCTCGTTAGTCATGTTCATTTATTAACCTAAACATACGAATCAAATAATTTGTCCACATCGAATCAGTTTTATTGAAATTTTGTTCAATATTTAGTGTATTTGCAAAATATGAAAAATTAAAATCCTGTAGCGGCATACAATGAAAATATTTATCAACGATAGACCGGTATCTATAGTGCCGTTTTTAGGGTATGAAGTTAAAGATGGTTTTGATACCGTTCTTACAGGTGAAGACGAAATCACGTCCAAGCGCTTGATTGGTGATGTACTGGTGCAAAATGCTACTACTTTGCAAATCGAACGCGTGCTGCGCCTGCTGGAATTTAAAAAGTTGAAAAAATTAAAATCGCTTTCTTTTGCTGTGCGTGATGTAAAAGTGGTAAAAGAGTTTATCAAAGATCAATTCAAAATTATTAAAGCCTCCGGGGGCCTGGTAAGAAAAGGAGACAAGATACTCATGATATATCGCCTGAAAAAATGGGACCTTCCCAAAGGCAAACTCAACAAGGGAGAAGACCCTCTGAAAGGCGCAAAGAGAGAGGTAGAGGAAGAGTGCAATATACGCGTAGATGTGCGTGAGAAACTTTGCTCTACGTGGCATACATACATTCGCAAGGATAAACGCATTCTTAAAAAAACCAATTGGTATGTGATGGATTGTGCTGACGATAGTAATATGAAACCACAACTTGAGGAATTCATAGAGGAAGTAAAATGGCAAACCAAGGAAAACGTGATGAAATGTCTTAAAAATTCTTACCTTTCCATACAAGAAGTTTTTAAAGAGTACTATTCCTCTCAACCCTTAAATTCGATAAGGTAAGAAGTTACTCACATCTACGCCAAACTTATGTAACTCCCTCACTATTGAAGAACTAATAAAAGCCAACGATGGATCTGTGATAAGAAACACCGTTTCCAGTTCATCCCACTGGTATTTGTTGGCTTGAGATATGGTATTTTCATATTCAAAATCGGTAGTATTGCGTAAACCACGGACAAGGTACCGTGCACCTAAAGCCCTTGCAAACTCTGCCGTAAGGCCTTCATATATTTTGACCTTTATCTTTGAATTATCTTTAAAGGCTTCTTCAATTTTAGAAGCCATAAATGCCGATTCAAAATACCTCTGCTTGGAAGAATTTGTTCCTATACCGATTATTAATTCATCAAAAAGTTTCGAAGCTCTGTTTACGATGTCGTAATGTCCTTTGGTGAAAGGATCAAACGAGCCGGGGAATATGGCAATTTTTTTCATTTGCATTTTCTATATCGGCTTTATGTACTTGTATCTGTTTTTTTCCAAATATTCAACACATGCTTTGGATTCATATTGCCGGGAAATTTTTATCAACTCATCAATGGTGATATCAGCTTTTTTTAAATCGTACATGGGCAGCAATAAAGCTAATTTATCTGAAAAAGCTGATGTGGCCGCCAGATGCAGAGGAGTAAATCCTCTTTTGTCTTTAATATATAAGTCGGCTTTGTATATCAAAGCCAGATGTATATCTCGGGCATCTCCGTAAAACACCAGATGATGTAAAAGTGTTTGGCCGTCTTTATTAATATCGTTCGGGTTAGCGCCACTCTCCAGCATATACTTTCTCTCACTGTATCCGATAGCTTCTTGTATGGGAGGCACCATAAAAAAATCATCTTTTATGTTGAAGTCAGCGCCATATTTTTTTGCCAGCTTCAATTCAGGCAAGGTCATAGATTTTACGTCTATGTAACAGTTCTCTAATGAACCTTTATAACGTGCCAGCAATTCCAACATTTTGGTGTTTTTATTTCGAAGTGCAATGAGCATAGGTCGCATGTATGAGGTTTGTGTAAGGTTGGCTTCTGCTCCTTTCTCTAACATTTTTTTTACTAACCCCATATCGTTGTTTTGGCAAGCTATTTGCAAGGGCGTCAGAGCGTATGAATAGGTACGGTATTTATTGCGTACAAATTCTTTCACTACTGGTAAGTGAGCGCCAAATTTTTTTCTCGTGCCTTCAAATATGCAGTAACAATTTAATGAACCTTGCATGAAAGTTATCATCGAATCCATTTGCCTTTGTGAAGCCTTATTGTTTATGCTGATAAGCTCACAAAGACGGGGATTGCAGGCGTTATCTGTGTTATCTTCTTTTCTCAGAGGTTGTTCAGAATCTTTTTGTGTAGAATCTTCCTCATTCTTTTTGTGTGCGGCAGTAGATTTATCGGCAGAGTTGCTGCAGGCCGCAAAAATAAGAAGTGACAGACATACACAGTGCAATAATAGCACGTTTTTCATGTATATTATTTTTTAAAGTCTGTTCAATATAGGAAAAAATGCTTCTATTCGCACAGGTGCATGGAATACAAATCAAAAAAATTATGATCCATGATTTCATCAAAGGTATATCCAAACTTCAGTGCTGAGGGCTTCTCACCGAGGGAAACATTTCTTATGTATTTGACCAGTTTGTTATAGGCCAAGGAGTCATGCGTGATTTCGCCCCATACTACCACTTCAGTTTCTTCTTGCGAAAGTTGTAGTTGGTCAAATACAAACATCACAAAATAAATGAAGTCTTCTGCCGTGTAGAAATAAAACGTATTACAAAACTCTAGCGTCTTATTATGTTTTACGATTATAGTGAGGTAGTTTTGCTCCACCTGCAAAAACATTTGTCTCTGTTCTGCTCCGTTAGCGCTCATCATTACGCCTTCTATTAGCGAACTCGTATAATGCACTACCCTGATGTTTTTTGAAGGATACACTTTACAGAACCAATCAATTATTTTCTTATCTGCCGAAAAAATATTTACCGCATCCGTACTTTTTTGGGCATAATAATAATATCCTTCTTCTGTAGTGTTGCTTTGGGGAGAATTGATGGAAACATACTCCCGCAAAAAATTTTTATCAAAAAGAGAATTGGGCACCAACGAAAAGTTTACGTTTTTTACGGCCAGCCGTATAGACTTCCAGAATCCTGCTTTGAGCAGGTGATGCTCATCGTAGAGCTTCTCTAATTGTTGTATGAGTTGATCGGGATGCGTTATTCCTGATATCCGATAATCTTCCAGATGCAGGCATCTGTTTTTTTCAGAATCTGTTATACAAAATCTGAATAGTTGATGGCTTATTTGCAGATACAAATTGTAGGTAGAAATGTCGTCTACATTAAATAAATCGTCTTTTATTTTTTTTACTAAACGATAATGCTGTTTTTCTGACATGAATGAATTAATTTCCACTTCTGTTATGCAAGTAAATTAACCTAAGCCCCTCTTGCGATAGGCAAATATAGTGGTTTGATTTTTTAACCTTAAATCAAATGGTTCACTATTAAAAAAAACTTATCCACAAATGATATATCCTCTCAGTGCTAAGAGTTCTTCCAAAGAATTCACTCTTCTGAGCAAGGCATGAAAATACATTTTGTCTATCAGGCGAATCTGGTCAAAATTCATGTACTTGACATCTTCAATCATTTGCATGTTTTTTTTCATTTCCGGGTCTTTGCCCACAATCAAATTTCCACCAATAATCACTACTTTAAAAAAAAGTTCTACCGCATGCAAAGGAGGTTCTATAAATTCATTGACGAAAAGGAACTTCTCGGGCTTTACTTCTAATCCGGTTTCTTCTTTAAATTCACGCATCAAACACTCTTCCGCAGATTCGCCATAGTTCATACCACCGCCGGGAGGCGCCCACAGCAAGCCTTTGCTTCCGATGAAGCGGTGTTGCACCAACAGCAAATGGTTATCCTGTACACAAATGCCACAGACACGAACACGTATACGATGGCCAAATATATGTGCTACTTCTCTCTCGCCTTCATTCATTTTTGTTAAAGTTTTCTTAATAATTTGATTCTGTCAATAATCGGCGGGTGAGAATAATGTACAAACACATACCATGGATGTGGTGTAAGGTTGACCAAATTGTCTGATGATAATTTTATCAAACTTTTTGCAAGGTGTACGCCTCCATAGGTGTTCGAAGCATAGCGGTCTGCCTCATATTCGTTCTTTCTTGACCATGCATTCATAACTATGCCTATCATCATAGACAACGGAGAAAATAAAACCCCAAGAGAGATTATATTGAGCGGTAAAAAATAATCTTTTGCCCCAAGCGCTATGGATAGTTCTTTACTAAAAATGAATCGGGATAACACGAATAAAATCACACCCGTTTGTATGATTGATACTATGTACCCTTTCAGAATATGTTTTTTTTTGTAATGCCCTACCTCGTGTGCCAATATGGCCACCAACTCTTCTGTGGTGTGATTTTTTATGAGTGTATCGTAGAGCACAATTTTTTTCTTCCTACCCATGCCCGTAAAAAAAGCATTTGACTTAGATGAGCGCTTTGAACCATCCATCACATAAATATTTTCCAACGGAAAATTTACTTTAGTTGTATATTCTGTGATAGCTGTCTTCAACTCACCCTCTTCCAGAGGAACTAATTTGTTAAACAGAGGAAGTATCCATGATGAAAAAAATACAGTAGCTACCAACATAAACAAACTCATAAACAGCCAAAATATCCACCAGAAATTTTCTCCCAACCAATCCAATGCGAAGAAAAAAACCAACAAAATAATGCTTCCAATCACTGCTGTAATGATGAATGACTTTATCCTGTCGCTGATAAATAAAGGAACAGTAGTTTTGTTAAAGCCAAATTTTTTTTCAATCACAAAGGTTTGATACAAGGAGAATGGAAGGCTGAACAAGTTTGAACCCCCAAACACAATGGCAAGAAAAATTAAATATTGCACATACTTGTGTGCATCAATGTCCGATGTAAACATAGCTATTTCTCCCAACATCCCTGAATAGAACACTGCAATTACCACAACCGTAGTTATCAGAGACCTGAAAAGAGCAAAATTTGTATTTACCGCATGATACAGTTGGGCTTTACTAAATGTGTATTCATTAGATATTCCTTTTAACTCATCAGGAAGCAATTGAGGTTGATGCCTCAAATTTATTAGCTCGAGCAGTGATTCTATTATAAAATTAAACACTACTAACCCGATAATGATCATCAATATTCCTTGAGCGGACATGCTTTACTTTTTTTTCAAAATTAATTTTTTTGGTGTAAACCTCTCAATAATATTAGTTTTTACGTGCTATTTTTAAACACTTTTCATTGTACTACATTCATACACTTGAAAAACAGGCAATCCATATTGCACAAAAATTTAATCGAGGCCACCGTTTTAGCATTAGATCAAATCATGCTCAAAAATCAATATGCCGATAAAGTGTTAGAGAAAATTTTGAAATCTAACAGAAAATGGGGAGCAAGAGACCGCGCTTTTATTGCTGAAACCACATACGACATTGTGCGTTGGTGGAGACTATTGTATGAAGTACTTGAACTAAGAGATGTAAAGGCATGCCATCTATACTCGATTGCCGGCATCTACCTTCAGATGAATGGTTTCAAATTGCCTTCGTGGCCGGAATTTAAAGATATTGTTGAAGTGAATATTGCATCCAAAATATCTGCTCTCAACACCCAAAGAAAAATACGTGAGTCCATTCCGGATTGGTTGGACGAATGGGCGGAACAACAATTAGGCAACAAATGGAATACTGAGCTACAAGCACTCAACGGCGAAGCGCATGTAGTGCTGCGAGTTAATACATTAAAAATAAAACGCGATGAACTTGTCAGTAAGCTTGGGGAAGAACAAATAAAAGCTTTTCCTTTAAATGAGTATCCCGATGCCGTACAACTGAATGAAAGGAGAAATATTTTTCAAAGTAATTGTTTCAAAGAAGGATATTTTGAAATACAGGATGCATCCTCTCAATTAGTAGCGCCTGCTTTGAAGTTAGAACCGGGAATGAGACTGATAGATGCTTGTGCCGGTGCGGGAGGAAAAACTCTCCATGCCGCATGCCTTATGCATAACAAAGGAAAAATAATTGCTCTCGATACCGAAGAGTGGAAATTAAAAAATCTCCAACATCGCGCCAGGCGTGCCGGAACCTCTATAGTAGAAACCCGTCTCATCGAATCGTCGAAAACCATAAAACGACTGTATCACTCCGCAGACAGGTTACTGCTGGATGTACCTTGCAGCGGCATTGGCGTGCTGAAAAGAAATCCTGACGCCAAATGGAAACTCTCTCCCGATTTTATAGCACGTGTGCAACAGATGCAACAATATATTCTCAATAACTACCACAACATGTTAAAGCCGGGCGGAGTTATGGTATACTCTACATGCAGCATTATGGCTTCGGAAAACCAGCATCAGATACGAAATTTCCTTACGCAACAAAAAAATAATTTTGAACTACTCAATGAAACTACCATATTCCCGTCAGAGTCGGGATACGATGGATTCTACATAGCAACGTTGAAAAAACTATGCGATGGATAAAGAAAATCAGCTATTACATAAAAGAATATTTTGAGTTTTCTCAAAAAGAGGTGAATGCCTTCATGCTGATATCTACATGTACATGTTTTTTACTTTTTTTGCCCTATCTGTACGAACTACTCTCTTATAAAGAGTTTACCGTGTCTTCATCAGACCTGTCAAAACTTGACTCATTGAGCACGTTGTTACAAACCTATTACGATTCGGCCAGCCAAAACGAATCTGATTTTGCAGAATACCCAAACTTGGACCACAAGAAAAAAAATACGGCTCCTGTATTTCATCGCACTGTCATCAATCCCAACAATGCTACTGTTGAGCAATGGATGCAACTTGGGCTTCCAAGATATTTAGCCGAAAGAATAAACAAATACATACAAAAAGGCGGTAAATTTTATCAAAAAAAGGATCTTCTTAAAATATATGGCATGACTACGACGCTCTATGAAAAAACAGAACCTTTCCTTTACATACCTCATACTATGCAACCCGAAAGGTCTCAACATGCTTATGATAGCTTTAATACCAAGCCTAACTCTTCAGTATTAAGCATCAACATAAATACCGCTGATACTAATGCATTGATAAAGTTGAGAGGCATAGGAAGCAAACGGGCTGCGCGTATCGTAAAATATCGCGATAAACTTGGCGGTTTTGTTTCTGAAGAACAATTCAAAGAGATATTTGGTATGGATAGCGTAGCTTTATCTTCTTTAATAAACGAAACTTACATAGAACAAAACTTTATTCCCAAAAAAATTAATATCAACACGGCAACCTATGAAGAATTGTCGCAACATCCGTACATTGGCAAGACGTATGCAAAGATACTTGATAGTTATAGGCATCAGCACGGAACTTTCAACTCTTTGGAAGCTTTAGATAATATACGTGGTATTGATCCGACAGCATTAAAAAAAATAAAATGGTACATTACGTTATGAATCTTAATAACTACAACCCACAAAACGAACCTGTAAAAGACTACGCACCCGGATCAGAGGAGCGTACAGAGGTACTGGATACAATTAAAAAGTTAAAATCGTCGCAGGTAGACATACCCATGTACATAGGGGAAAAAGAAATTTTCACTACAAAAAAAATTAACATTTCTCCTCCGCATGAACACGCTTTTCTGCTCGGTCACTTTAATGAAGGCGACAGACCTCATGTAGTCGAAGCGATTGAAGCATGCTTGAGGGCAAAACCTCAATGGGAAAAAACTCCGGTAGAGAAACGTGCAGAAATTTTTTTAAAAGCAGCAGACTTGATTTCCGGCAAGTACCGGGCAACCATAAATGCCGCCACAATGCTTGGACAAGGCAAAAACATACATCAGGCTGAACTGGATGCTGCCTGTGAAATGAGCGACTTTTTGCGATTTAATGTGAAATTTATGCTCGACATTTATTCCATACAACCGGCCAGTACAAAGGAGATAAAAAACAGTATGGACTATCGTCCATTGGAAGGTTTTGTATTTGCTATTACCCCCTTCAACTTTACAGCCATAGCCGGTAACCTTCCCAGTGCGCCGGCAATGCTGGGCAATACCGTAGTTTGGAAACCTAATTACAATCAGATATACTCAGCCAATGTACTCATGAAGATTTTCTTAGAAGCAGGATTACCGCCGGGTGTTATCAACCTGATTTATGTTGATGGGCCTGTGGCAGGTGAAGTGGTGTTCAAACATCGCGATTTTGCAGGCCTGCATTTTACAGGCAGCACTGCGGTGTTCCGTCATTTGTGGCAGACCATAGGACAAAACCTCCATCTGTATAAGTCATATCCTAAAATAGTGGGTGAGGCCGGAGGTAAAGACTTTGTGCTCGCACACCCAAGCGCAGATTTAAGACAGCTTTGTACAGCTCTCATACGTGGCGCCTTCGAGTATCAAGGGCAAAAATGTTCGGCAGCTTCGCGTGCTTATCTCCCCAAATCTTTATGGAACGACCTGGCCACGATTTTACTTGAAGATTTGAAAAAAATTAAAATCGGAACTCCCGAGGATTTTTCAAATTTCATGAACGCCGTTATTGATGAAAAAGCGTTTGACCGCATTGTCCGCTATATAGAAAATGCTAAAAAAGATCCTTCTGTGAAACTCTTTTTCGGAGGACAGCACGATAAATCCAAAGGATACTTTATCGAGCCCACTGTTTTTATTGTCAGCAATCCTAAACACGTAATTATGGAAGAAGAAATATTCGGTCCGGTGTTAAGTATATACATTTACAACGATGATGAACTGGACGATGTTGTTCATCTTATTGACAATACCTCTCCCTATGCACTCACCGGCGCCATAATGTGTCAAGATGAGACTGCGCTTGCTCAACTATCCGATAAACTCAGATACGCTGCTGGAAACTTGTATCTCAATGACAAACCTACAGGTGCTATTGTGAATCAGCAACCCTTTGGAGGATCCAGGGCATCGGGCACCAACGATAAAGCCGGTTCAATTTTCAATATGATACATTGGGTATCGCCTCGAACCATAAAGCACAATCTCTGTCCCCCTGTTCATTTCGAATATCCTTTTATGTTGCAATAGATATGAAGGTATTGTTATGCCCCCCTACATTTTTTAGAATAGAATATGAAATCAACCCATGGATGAATGTGGCGAATGATGCAGATAGTGAAACTGTACTGTACGAATATGCCTTACTAAAACAAACACTTAAAAGTGCAGGCATTGAAATAATGGAAATACAACCCGACAAAAATTATCCCGACATGGTGTATACTGCTAACTATGGATTCGTTCATGATGATGTTTTCATCGAAGCAAACTTCAAGCATTCTCAGCGACGCGGAGAAGAAATTATAGCTACTTCTTATTTTAAATCATTAGGATTCCAGACTAAGCAATTTGCAAAATATATTTTTTTCGAAGGCGAAGGTGACTTGCTGCGTGCCGGAAACCAGCTTTATATGGGCTTTGGTAAACGTACTATGTTTGAAGCCAAGATAGAACTGGAAAGTATTCTGGCAACCTCTATCATTCCTTTGCAACTTACTGATCCCTATTTCTATCATTTGGACACATGCTTTGCACCTATCTCGGAGAGCATTGCAATTATCAACCCAAGTGCGTTTACAGACTATGCACTTAAAATTTTAGAACAAAATTTCTCTACCTTGCTATATACTAATGAACAAGATAATGCCGTGCTGGGTTGCAACATAATTGTGCACAACAGAAACATTGTTGTAAGCTCCGGCATAAGCGAATCGCTGAAAAGTGGTTTAAAACAATTAGGCTATACGGTGTTGGAAACTCCCATGTCGCAATACATAAAGGGTGGAGGTAGTGTAAAGTGTTGTTGTCTTATTGTTGAACAGTGACACTAAAGTTTAATTCACAAACAACATAACTTACTTAAGTTAAACCCCAAATTGTCATTAGCCTAAATTTTCTAATGGCCGTCGTTAGAAAATTTAGATTACAAAGTGCTGATAATGAAAGATTATATATCTGTTTTAAGGTCACAATGAAGCACGGTTTGTGGTAAGAAAATCTTACAGTTCTCTCTTAGATACTTTTCAAAGCATAATTTGTGAGTTGCTTTCCTAACACCTTTATTGACATTGGACTCCGCTTGGAAACTTCATTTGAAGTATACCAAACAACGCTTACGAATGACAATTTTGGGTTTATATTCAACTGAAAAATCCGAGTTAAAATGAGCTAAATGGGTAAAAAAAGAGCCCTGCCGGGCTCTGTAATACATTGTTAATTATTTTTCTTTTTATTTTAGCAGTAGTTCAGACTTAGCCATCATGCCATTCACTATATAATTCACCATGTAAGTGCCGGTATGTAGGCTGCTCACATCAAGCGAGGCGTTAAGCTCACTAACGTTGGTTTCTGTGGAAGATAATAATTCTTTACCTGTGAGGTCGGTAATATTGATTTTCACATCAGAAACAGAGTTTAAAATAAGTTGTATATTTACTTTGTCATTGGCAGGGTTCGGATACATCATGGATGATACAAGATTGCTTTCTGCTGTGGTAAATGACGTAGGAGCAGCGCCAATGTAAATATAATCTATGTAAAAAGAGGATGTTCCGTTTGCCCCAAAAGCCGCATTGTATGGATTTTTGTATGCCCCTCCGGCTTTGGGAAAGCTTGCAAACCCAGGATTAAGCACAAAACGAATCCCTTTAATGCTTGATGAATCTACTTCCCCAAGAGGGTTTCCTGCGTTTCCGTATAGGTTATCAAATGCGCCTCTGAAG
>JANWYS010000075.1 GCA_025054875.1 Cytophagaceae bacterium
AGCCATGGCCTGCAAGGCCAGTGCGGAGCTTTAGCGAAGCACCGCAGCGACAGCGGAGTGGCGGACAGCCCGGCCCCAAAGGGGCGCGCCCTATATAAAAAACTTCGCCACACTTTTCCGCTAATTGTGTGAGATGGATTAAAAATTAACTTTCGGGTAATCTCTGTTGATGTTTTGATGGATGAACTTCATGAGAAGCCTTTAACAAAGAATTTTGCTTAAAACCTTTTCCTGTTTTATACAATAAAGCCGCTGTTATCAAAACTTCAGTAAAATGTTTGTAGTACGTGAACTTTACGTCAGGAAGCTGATGCAAAAAATACATACCTGATTTATTTTTGAAATAAAGTGAATGCGTGTGATGCTACTTTAGGATTAAAAATATTCTTTTGTTTCTCTCTCAATATCTCTGTTTTTTATTTGCTCTCTCTTGTCATGAAGTTTTTTCCCCTTTGCCAGAGCAATTTCCATTTTTGCCAACCCACGATTGTTTATAAAAATTTTTTTCACGACTATCGTCAATCCTTTCTCACTCACTTTGGATTTTAATTTTTTTAATTCATTTTTTTTCAGCAAAAGTTTTCTGTCCCGCATTGGATTGTGATTGTAGTGAGTTCCTTGTTTGTATACAGCAATGTTCATGTTTTTAACGTAGAGCTCATCATCTAAAAAAATGCAATATGCATCCTGCAAGCTTACATTGCCTGCGCGTATAGATTTTATCTCTGTGCCGGTCAAAGCTATTCCGGCAACATATTCGTCCAGAAATGTATATTCAAAAAAAGCTTTTTTATTTTTTATGTTTATTGCTTTATGTTCCTCTTTGGTCTTCATTGTGTTGTTATATGGAAGGTTGCGCTACTACTTCTTGCGATGAAAATTGTCCTGTTCTATATTTCAAATATCCGCTCATTGCAATCATTGCTGCGTTGTCGGTACAATATTCAAATTTCGGTATAAATATTTCCCATCCATGTATTTTACTCATCTGTTGCAAAGTATCTCGCAGATATGTATTGGCCGATACCCCACCGGCTATGGCTACACGATTTACACCTGTTTTATTTACTGCAACTAATAATTTATCTGTCAGCATTTTCACCAATGTGTGTTGAATGCTTGCACACAGGTCGGCTATATTATCTTGAATAAAATTCGCATAAGTTTTCAGATTATCTCGAACGAAGTACAAGATAGATGTTTTAATTCCGCTAAATGAAAAATTTAGTCCATCAACTTGCGAAACCGGAAATTTATATTTCAGCGGATTACCGGTTTTACTCAACTTGTCAATCATAGGCCCTCCCGGATAGGGCAAACCCAGGATTTTAGCTGCTTTATCAAAGGCTTCACCTACCGCATCGTCCAGCGTTGTGCCTAACAATTCTTTATCGAAATAATCTTTCATTAAAAGAATTTCTGTGTGTCCTCCGCTTACGGTGAGGCATATAAAAGGAAATTCCGGTTTGGGCTCTTCAATAAAATGAGCATGCACGTGCGCTTCCATGTGATTTACAGCAATCAATGGTATATTATAAGCTAATGCAAAAGCTTTCGCAAAAGAACTGCCCACCAGCAAAGACCCCAGCAACCCCGGGCCTTGTGTAAAGGCAACAGCATTTACTTGATATTTACTTATATTTGCTATAGATAAGGCTTGTGCTACCACCGGAACAATGTTTTGTTGGTGAGCCCGGGAAGCAAGCTCCGGTACTACTCCTCCATATTGCTCATGCACTTTCTGCGTGGCAATAACGTTTGAGAGGAGGTGCCCGTTATACATAACAGCAGCGGCCGTTTCATCGCATGATGTTTCGATGCCCAATATATAAGTCATTTCAATTTTGAAAACGGTTACAAAAAAGTTTACAAAGGTACTAAAACGACTCATCAAATTTATGATGATTAGTCTGGTATCTTTGTTTACTTTGCTTGCCGCACTGATATTGGCTGTTCAATATCCTCCCGTTCAGAAAAAAATAGTTCGTGCTGCTACCGAATATGCCTATCAATTGACCGGGTTCAATATATTCATAGGATCTGTATCTGTTGATTGGTTCGATAAAATTTCTGTTGAAAACATTTGTCTCAAGGATCCTGAAAACAACGACATGATATCTATACAAAAAATAGAATTAGACTACACTATCCTATCCCTGCTTAGACAAAAAATAAACATAGATAATGTCAGTCTGATAAATGGGCAAGTAAACTTAATAAAGTATGATAAAAAAGATTACTTAAACATAGATGCTTTTGCCAAAAAAATACAAGAGCTCACAACCTCCGATGCTCCCAAAGATAGCCTGAGAAAACCGGTCCCTTTTGTCATAAATAAAATCACGCTGAAAAACATGCTGTTCAGTTACCGCGACCATGCCTATTCCTCCATAAAAGGGCAGTTTAATCATGGCGATATGATATTCGACAGCATATATGCAACGGTAGATGAATTCAAAGTAATACGCGACACCGTAGCCATAGATATTCATAATTTAAAAACCAGATTACGCGAGTCGCACATAGTTGTTGATGACCTCGACACTAAATTCGTTCTCACTGACAACAGCCTGGAATTTCATAACTTAAACCTTCAAATAGGAGACACGCGAATAAGAGACTTTTTTGAGATGCGTTTCTCCAGCTATGCCGACATGAGTGACTTTACTGATAAAGTTATTCTAAATGCCCATTTCAAAGACAGCCACATACATTCTAAAGATGTAGCACATTTTGCTCCTTTTGTGAGGCACATAAATGATTACTTGCATATATCCGGCGACTTTTCAGGCACTATTTCAAGATTTATGATTAACCATCTCGACTTGCATTTCGGCAAATCTAGCCACATCTCTGGTCATATGCATTTCATCGGTTTACCACAAATAGAACAAACTTTTATAGAAGTAGAGTTTAAAAAAATGAATGTATATACGTACGACCTGGCTCAATATCTGAACAAGCAATCTTACGAACTGATAAGCAAGCTGAAACTTATACAGGGCAAAGGAGAGTTTGTAGGATTACTGAATGATTTTGTAGCTAACGGTTCCTTCAATACTCCATTCGGTAATTTCAAAACAGACGTTAACTTTAAACTGGATGAACATAGCAATAAACCTCATTATAGCGGCGAGGTAATCACTGAAAATCTGGATATAGGAACTCTTTTTGAAAACCCTCTGCTACAAAAAATAGATATGACCGGTACAGTAGAAGGCGAAGGCTTCACAAAAGATGATGCTAAAATTAACCTGGATGCTAAAATCACAAAGATCGGAATACATAAATATCAATATTCAAATATAGTGACTAAGGCAACTCTAAGTAAACGTATGTTTAACGGTGACCTTACTGTGCGCGATACAAATCTTATCTTTCATGCACGAGGTAAAATAGATTTTACAAAAGAAGGGGAAGAAGTATTTGACCTGAAAGCTAATATAACAAGAGCTAATTTGCACGCCCTGAATATAAGCCCTGCCGACAGTAAATTAATATCAGATTTCGACGTCTCTTTTACAGGCACTGATCCTGATAAAATCGTCGGAAAGATTTTCTTAAGGAACACTTTTTTCACTTACGACCACAAATACTTTTTTCTTAAATCTCTCTATGCTGAAAGCCAACGGGAGGGAAACCAACACATCATAACTGTTGATTCTGACATACTCGATTTCAGGGCAGAAGGCGATTTTACCTTCACCCGAATAGCTTCGGATTTTGAAATTCTTAGCAAAGAATATGCACTCTACTTCAAGCAGAACGCTAAAGAAATTCAGGAATATTACCGAAAGAAAAAAGTTATCTCCGAACAAAAACAAACAGCGGAGTTTTCTCTCTATCTCAAAAATGTCAATCATCTTCTTTCCATGTATATACCAGATGTATATATCTCTAGTAAAACCCTAATCACCGGTAGCTATTCAAGCGGATATACCAAAATAATAAACCTGAACACTTACATAGACAGCATAGTGTACAAAGGAAACGAAATCTACAATACCACGATTGACCTTTCTACTTCAAAAGTCAGCGATAGTTCAAATGTGCTGGCTAGTTTATATGTTAACTCAAAAAAACAAAATCTAAACAGCATACGACAAACTGAAAATTTCGTATTCGATGCTGTATGGGACGACCTGGATATTGATTTTTCTTGTTCAGTAAAAGAATTTAAAAGCAACAATCATATTGTTCTTTCCGGAATTCTATCTTTTCTCAAAGAACAAAAACTCATTACCTTTAAACAATCCTACATCAACATACTCGACAAAAAATGGAATATCAAAGACTCCGCCAGGGTATATTTGAATGAAAGCGAAATCAGTTTTCATAATTTAAGAATAAGCAATAACGACCAATATATTAGTGTAATTGGCGCCATATCAGAACGTCAAAATAAAGAAGCTCTCTTTACTATAAAAAGCCTTGAACTTGCCGGACTTAACAGTGTAATGCCTGTTAAACTGAGCGGTATTCTTGATGGCGCAATCAAGATCAAAAATATATTTTCCAGTCCCGATGTAACAGGATACATATCTGCCAAAGATCTTTATTTCGAGCAAATCAAAATAGGAGATGTAAATGGAACTACCAAATGGAACCCCCTTAAAGAAGAACTTGACCTGACGATAAATGTAGAGAGAGACGGCGTACAGGTAATTAAAACATATGGAAGAATATTTAATACTTCTCATTCAGACAAGGAGCAAGTGCAGCTCACAGCCAATTTAGACAATGCAGATTTAAGCCTGATAGCTCCACTTTTTAAAGGAGTAGCCAGCAACATTCAAGGAAAAGCTGTGGGAAATCTTCAAATTACCGGACGATTAAATGATATTGATATGACTGGTGAGATTCTCATAAAACACGGGAAGATAAAAATAGACTACCTCGGCACGAGCTATTCTTTTAGCGACAAAATTTATTTTTCGAAAGACAACATAAGGGTCAAAAAAATGAGACTTGTAGATAAGGATGGAGATTACATTATTCTCTCCGGAGGGCTTTATCATGACGGCTTCTCAAAATTTGTTGTAGACCTTGATGGTGCTATGAAAAACTTTTCCGTGTTGCAAACCACTGAGAAAGATAATTCTCTTTTCTATGGCGATGCTAAAATGACAGGAAATCTGAGTATACTAGGTCCTTTTGAAAATCTTGAAATCAACATTGATGCAAAATCTGAGAAAGATACCCGCATATTCATACCTGTCAACAGCCCCAATACAATAACTCAACAAGACTATATAGTATTCAAAAAACATGGCCATCAGAAAAAAAACAAAGATAGCATTGATCTCTCGGGAATACTTATGAACTTTAATATGGAAATCACTCCTGATGCATACACCGAAATCATTTTTGACAAAGTATCGGGCGATATTATACGAGCAAGAGGGCAGGGCAATTTAAAACTCAACATTGATACACGGGGCGATTTTAACATGTACGGAAACTACACCATCCATAGCGGAGCGTATAACTTTACGATGGCAGGACTTATTAGTAAAGAATTTAACATTCTTAAAAACAGTACGATTCAATGGAGCGGCGACCCCTACACCGGCCTGCTCGACATCAAAGCCAAATACACGCAGCCCTCTTCTTTAAAACCATTAATTCAAGATAGCATACTACGCAACAGCCCTGATGCACAGCGGAGCTACGAGGTAGATGTCTTACTCGGCCTCAAGGGAAATCTGCTCTCGCCAGAAATCAGCCTGGACATACAAATACCCAGGCCACCATCCAATCCTGGCCTATCCACTATTGTTACCGAGTTTTTAACTACTGTAAAAAATAATGATCAGGAGCTAAACCGGCAAGTATTCAGCGTTATCATGCTTGGCCGCCTCTCTGCGCCCAATAGTTTTAGTGGTGCCGGCAGCTCTAATACTAACAGTGTGAGTGAGGTTTTCTCCAATCAACTTAGCCACTTCCTTTCGCAAGTAGATGAAAACTTGCAAATAGATGTAAACTTAAAAAATTTTGACCGCGATGCACTCAATACTTTTCGCATGCGACTTGCCTATACCACACTTGATGGAAGGTTGCGTATAACCAGAGATGGTAATTTTCAAAACGTTCAAAATTCTTCTCAAGCCAACATCAGCAATATTGCCGGCGAATGGACGGTAGAATATCTCATAAGCGAAGATGGCAGATTTCGCATGAAGCTCTTCAACAAAATAAACAACAATAGTCTACTTACCAGCCTGAACAACACCAGCACATCTGCCGGTTTTAGTCTCATTCACACTCAAAGTTTTAACTCTTTATCTGAACTGATTCAATCTGGCAAAAAACAAAACAAGCCGGAAGAGAAGAAACAAGAATCCCCTCAGTTAATTCCTAAAAGAGAAGATGAAGATCCCTGAAAAAATTTCTTTATTCTGGTTTCGACGCGACCTGAGGTTGCACGACAATGCCGGATTATACCATGCCTTAAAAAGCGGATATCCGGTATTGTGCATCTTTATTTTTGATACTAACATACTGAATGCGCTCTCAGACAAGCACGATGCCCGTGTCACTTTCATATATCAATCCGTTTGTGCGTTGCATAAACAATTAATTCAACATCGTTCCTCTTTACTGATTAAAACAGGAAAGCCTGTGCAGATATTTCACGAGCTGATTTCTGAGTACAACATTGCCAAAGTTTTTACCAATCACGATTATGAACCCTATGCTATAAAGAGAGATGAAGAAGTTCAACATCTTCTTGCCTCACATGGTATATCTTTCCATACCTACAAAGACCATGTAATTTTTGAAAAAAATGAAGTCCTGAGCGATAATGGATCTTTTTACAAAGTGTATACACCCTATAAAAAAAAATGGCTGGCGTCGCTCACAGATTTTTATCTTAAAGAATATCCGGTAAACAAATATATTCATAACTTATTAGTAACTTCTCCTTACGATATTCCATCTCTTGAACAAATTGGTTTTAAAGCATCCTCCGTAAAGTTTCCTCCGCTCACCATATCACAAAAAATTATTAAGGAATATGATCATAAGCGTGACATACCGTCATTAGATGCCACGTCACATCTTGGCATTCATTTTCGTTTTGGCACCATCAGCATCAGAGAAAAGGCAAGGAAAGCACTCTCCTTGAATCATACATGGCTCAGCGAATTGATATGGCGGGAGTTTTTCATACAATTGTTGTATCATGTTCCTCATGTGGTTGATAGGCCTTTTCAATCCAAATTTGAACGCATATCGTGGAGGCAGGATGAAGCTCAGTTCAAACGTTGGTGTGAGGGCACAACCGGATACCCTTTGGTAGATGCAGGTATGCGCGAATTGAACAGTACAGGATACATGCACAATCGTGTTCGAATGGTAGTAGCCAGTTTCCTCACCAAACACCTGCTGATTGATTGGCGATGGGGTGAAGCTTACTTTGCAGAAAAACTTTTAGACTTTGAATTGGCTTCCAACAACGGGAATTGGCAATGGTGTGCTGGTACAGGTGCTGATGCGCAGCCTTATTTCCGCATATTTAACCCGGTAGCACAACAGAAAAAATTTGACCCGGATTTTGTTTACGTAAAAAAATGGTTGCCTGAATACGGTACTTCTGCTTATCCCAAGCCAATAGTTGAACACAGAGAAGCTGTAATGCGGGCAAAAGAAGCTTTTAATGTTTTGAAATGAACCCTGTTTTTACCTCAGCTATCCGAACTATTTTAATGATGCACATATGCTTAATCTGTATGTTCAGATTGTGCCATGCACAGCATACTATAGATACTTCACGAATAATAAAAAAAAGATTTATCTCAATGTGTGCCACTACCGGAGTCGCCTATACCGCAGCAATGATTGGCTTAGGTACTGTGTGGTATAAAGGCGAACCCAAAACGCGATTTCACTTTTTCAACGACAACGATCAATGGTTGCAAATGGATAAATACGGGCATATGGCTACAGCATTTCAGGAAAGTAAAACAGCTATTTCCTTGCTGGGCTGGTCAGGAGTTTCCCGGAAAAAATCTATTATTTACGGAAGCCTTGCCGGCTTTTTGTTTCAGGCTCCTATAGAGATTTTTGATGGCTTTTCACCTTCTTACGGAGCTTCTTACGGTGATTTCTTAGCCAATGCTGCCGGTGGTGGATTAGCGTTCGCTCAATACATGCTTTGGGATGAATCGCGGCTGAATGTTAAAATTTCTTTTCACCGCACGCCTTTTGCCCGGCAACGTCCAAAGGTACTGGGTGGATCTCTGGCAGAAGAATTTTTCAAAGATTATAATGGACAAACATATTGGTTGTCGGCAAACATGAAATCTTTTATGCCGAAGAAAAATAAAATTCCTGCATGGCTTAACATATCTTTAGGGTATGGAGCGGAAAATATGATATACGCACGCACCGCACAAAACTTTGACAGTACGGGCTTGCAAGCCTATCGTCAATGGTATGTTTCGTTAGATGTTGATTTTGAAAGAATACCTGTAAAAAATAAATTTTTGAAAATATTACTATCTGTTGCCAACACGTTTAAAATACCTTTTCCTGCCGTAGAGTTTAACAGACATGGTATTGTGTTTCGTCATTTATACTTTTAAAACTAAATGTCATTACTATTTTTATTATCCCAAAATTGTCATTCGAAAGCATTTGTTTGGTTCACTTCAAATGAAGTTTCAAAACGGAGTTCATAGTCGCTAAAGGTTACATGAAGGCAACTCCCAATTTATGACTTGAAAAGTAACAAAGTGTGACCTGTAAGATCTTGCCGCAAGGTGAAAAGAGTCAAAACAAGCTCCACTGCGACAGTTGAGCCCAAAAAGAAGGAATTGAAAAAGGAAAAACAATCGCAGTGAATACAATACCAAAAAGAGCACCATACAGGTGTGCATCATGGTTTACATTGTCTACATTGCGTGAGGAGTAATAGTGAGAGTATATTAAATAAATCGCACCGAAAATGAAGCCGGGAACATCGAAAGGTAAAAATAAAAAACCAATTCCGCCAAACGGATTGAGCACTATACAAGAAAACAAAACCGCAGATACAGCACCGGATGCTCCAAGAGAGTTGAATCCAGATTTTTCTTTGTATTTGTAGTAGGTTACTAATTTTGAAACCGGAATAGCCAGCAAGTATATCATGATGTAAAAAATCATACCTTCTTCACCCTTGAAGTACATGTAGTAATACTCTAAAGCCCGTCCGAATGAATACAGTGTAATCAGATTAAAAATGAGGTGTATCCAATCAGCATGAATAAAGGCGGAGGTTATGAAGCGATAATATTGCCTGTTGTGATAAATCTTGTAAGGATTAAAAATCCACTTGTTCATTATGTCTTCATTATTCCATGCATAGATTGATGCCACGGTGTTGGCAATTAAAAGTGCGAGGGTTATCATAATTTAATTAACGAAAGAATTTGTAAAATATACAATATTTAGAAATTCAATTTTTGACGATAGGTTTATTCTTTTTAGTATTGCAGCAAAATTATTAAACATGAAAGCATATGTATTTCCGGGGCAAGGTGCTCAGTTTGCCGGTATGGGAAAAGACCTGTATGAGCGCTCTGCAAAGGCACAAAAGTTATTTGACGAAGCTAATAAAATTTTAGGATTTGAAATTACTAAAATCATGTTTGAGGGTAATGATGAAGACCTTAAACAAACGAAAGTAACTCAGCCTGCCATTTTTTTGCATTCCGTAATATTAGCGCTTACCACAGAGGATATAAAACCAGATATGGTAGCCGGGCACTCGCTGGGAGAGTTTTCAGCGTTGGTGGCAAATGGTGCATTGTCTTTTGAAGATGGTTTAAAACTCGTTTACAAACGCGCCCTGGCTATGCAAAAGGCTTGTGAGAAAGCTCCCTCAACAATGGCGGCCATATTAGGGCTGGAAGACAGTAAAGTGGAAGAAATATGCGCATCTATAAAAGAAGAAATAGTTGTAGCGGCAAATTATAACTGCCCCGGACAGTTGGTAATATCCGGAAGCATTAAAGGCATAGAACTGGCGTGTGCCAAAATGAAAGAAGCCGGAGCTAAGCGTGCACTTCCCTTGTCGGTGAGTGGAGCATTCCATTCACCTTTTATGGAACCGGCTCGTATAGAGCTGGCGGAAGCAATTCAATCTACAACATTTAATCGGCCTGTATGTCCGGTGTTTCAAAACGTAAATGCCGCACCAAGTGTAGAAACAGATGAAATAAAGAAAAATCTGATAGCCCAGCTTACCGCACCGGTGCTGTGGACACAAAGTGTTCAAAATATGATAAACCACGGAGCTACACAGTTTTACGAATGCGGCCCCGGTAAAGTCTTGCAAGGCCTTATAAAGAAAATACACGCTTCGGTAGAAACCTCAAGTGTATAGGAATTGCATACATTGAATACCTGCATTTGTGCAATATCAAAAAAAACTGTGCCGCTTTTTGTGGTACTTTTTATTGGTTTTGTACTTCAGCTTGTGGCACAGAAAAAAGAGAGTAAGCCAAAAAAATATGAATTAGACAGCAATTATGTGCGGATATATCCAAAATATGTGACGCTAAGCATGTATACGCTCACACCCGTTATGCGTATAAACATATCTCCACTTACCGACACATTGCTGAAATATAGCTCATATTATGAAGGCAACTTCTCGGGTTCTCTCGGATTTGGAGTGGATTACAAAGCCTTAAGCATAAGTTATGGGTTCAATGTTCCTTTAGATACAAATAAGATTGCCACCAAGGGAAAGTCTATGGCGTATGTCCTCAAAGCAAAAGTAAAAATGAACCCGTACATTCTCTCTGCCGATTATCGCCGCTACATAGGATATTATGATAGTAATCCGCGTATTTACAACAAAGACTTATCTGATAGCATTATCTTTTTCAAAAGACCCGACATCAAGTATAAACACTATGGAGTTGGGTTAATATATAATCCGCGTTGCAGAAGGTATTCGTACACAGCTCCGCTTACCTATACCAATCGCCAAATGAAAACCAACCATGGCTTCATGCTGAAAACAAACATTACTTATGTAAAACTCATGGCAGACTCTTCGCTGGTTTCAACGTTGAAGAAAAATTATTTCCCTGATTTCTATGGAGTATATCGGCTCAATGCATTAGTAGCAAAAAGTGGAGGCGGCTATGGGTTAAACCTGGTCATTTTTAAAAGAGCCTACTTTGCCTTTTCCTGGTTTTTAATGTGTAATTATTTACGATACCATTATGAACATATTGACCATGGAAGAAGCTTGTGGAGAGGCAATGTGAATGTGTTTACTGAAGGCAATATTGCTATTGGATTCAACGCAGAAAGATTTTACATAGGCATACGCTCAAGCGGCGATTCAAACGCCATGAGAGTAGAAGGAGCAAAAATTAACATAACATACGGAGCCATTTACTTCGACTTAGGATACCGCTTTGACGCACCAAAGTGGCTGGAAAAGGGATGGGAAAAAACAGCTACAAAATATCTGAAATTATAGATAGTAATTACAGATACCGCTTCAACAACTACGCCTTATGACCTCGCTCGCTGGATACGGTTAGCTTTTTACGGCCTCTTCTTCTCCTTGCGGAAAGTACCCTTCTTCCATTTGGTGTAGACATGCGCTCACGGAAACCGTGCTTGTTTCTTCTTTTTCTATTCGAAGGTTGATACGTCCTTTTCATGATCTGAATGTTTTAGGGCTGCAAATGTACGTATTTCAAGTGCAATAACAAAATCTATAAGTTAATTTCTTTGTTGCTCCTTACGCTCGGTGCGCACGGCAAGCAATATACTGAGTTCAAACAATAAATACATTGGCATAGCCACGATTAATTGACTGAAGAGATCGGGAGAGGGAGTAAGTATGGCAGCAAAAATTAAAAGAATGACAACGGCGTGCCTTCTATAACGTTTCATTATTGAGGAAGATAGTATACCGACTTTCGTAAGCAACAGTATGACTATCGGTAGCTGAAACACAATGCCACAGGCCAGCACCATCATGGCTACGGTAGTTACATAGTTGGTAATGTCAATTATGTTGGGTATGTCTTTATGGATGCTATAGTTAGCCAAAAAGTTTATTGAAAGTGGCGACAACACATAATATCCAAACAACACTCCAAGAAAAAAAAGCAAAGCCACAAAAAATACCGTGCCTCGCACCGACCGTCTTTCTTTTCTGCTCAAAGCAGGTTTAACAAATTTCCATAGCTGCATAAACACGTACGGAAAAGCTACAATCAAACCCAATACAAGTGAAGATACTATATGCATCATAAATTGCCCGGTAAGCACTCGATTCTGAAAACGAATATCAATGTTTTCAACACAAGTATTCTCGCTAATCTTGCACAACATCTTGTATGTCCAAAAGTCAGTACGAGAGGGTGCTAATATTACCGATTCAAATAACACATCCATGTAGACAAAAGCGACAATCGTGAAAACAGCCACTGCAATAAAAGAACGGATTAGCCGTATGCGCAGCTCTTCAAGGTGTTCCAGAAAGGACATCTCCTTGCCGCCTTCCTTATCTTCCTGATCTAAGCGCATTTTTCTTTTTTTAGTGCATGCAAATAAAAGATAAAAATTATAAACCCGGAAATATATACATCAGCATCACAAAAAACAGAATCTATAACTACTTTGTTGAAGATGATAAGAAGAAGCCATATATTAGCAAAGCGAATTAAAAATCAAAGGCATGAAAGCATTTGGGAAAGTTGCATGTGTCATAACAACCATTGCATGCTTGGTCTCGTGTCAACTTAGCCCTAAGCAGGGCAAAAAGGCTGAATTTTACGTGCGTGGCAACTGCGGCATGTGTAAAGAAAGAATTGAAGCTACCGCCATGGAGCTCAAAGGCGTATGGGCTGCTGAATGGAATACAGATACAAAATTAATTTCCGTGGAATACGATTCTACCCAAATCGCCGAAATAGATATACATAAAGCATTAGCAGGAGCCGGGCATGGCACACAAAAAATCGAAATGGACACAACTGCTCATAACGATTTGCCCGAATGTTGCAAGGTTGGTAACCACATGTAATGAATGAATAGCCATGAAAATTAAAGAAAACTCTCGCTATGCTCATATTGCACGCTGGTATATGAGATGTCCGGATATTGCCATGGTATTGGGCGATACCATTCATTTAAGCGGAGTATCTAAGCATGCCTTTTTACAAGATAAAAAATGGCTTGCCCATGAAATGAAACACATAGAACAATTTAAAAAATATGGTTTCGTTACGTTTACTTTTCTATACCTTTTAGAATGGATAAAACATGGATATCACAAAAACAAATTTGAAGTAGAAGCACGCTTAGCAGAGAATAACGCATGAGCAAGCTACCTAAAAGTTTTTATATCCGAAACAATGTCATTACCATTGCCCGCGAATTGTTGGGCAAATTGTTGGTGACTCAAATAAACGGAAGTATCACTTCCGGCATCATCACCGAAACGGAAGCCTACAAAGCTCCTGAAGACAAAGCTTCTCACGCATACAACAACAAACGCACCTCTCGCACAGAAGTTTTTTTCAACGAAGGAGGTATCGCATATGTATATCTATGTTATGGAATGCATCACTTATTCAATATTATTACCAATAAAGAAAACATACCCCACGCCGTGCTCATCCGCTCTGTCGAACCTGTGCATGGTATAGAACTAATGCTAAAAAGACGAAACCTTACAGAACCTCATACTAAGCTTACCACCGGGCCGGGCAGTGTAAGTAAAGCTCTTGGTATCACTAAAGATCATAATGCCATTGACCTATGTGGCGATACGATATGGATAGAAGAATATTCCTCTAAACCTGTTAAAGTTATTTCCAGGCCAAGAATAGGTGTAGACTATGCTCAGGAGTATGCTTTGAAGCCATGGAGATTTATCATAGCCGGAAATGCTTGGGTAAGCAAAGGGTGAGTATACTACAGTGGAGAATATCGGATTCGAACCGATGACCTCTACGCTGCCAGCGTAGCGCTCTAGCCAACTGAGCTAATTCCCCAAAAATGAGTGAAGGGACGCAAATATAGAACTTTACGCCCAATATAAACAAGTAAAACTTAAATTTCCCCGATATTGTCTTAAAAAGTACACAAAAGGAGGGGTGTTACTTGTTTTAGGAAATTATCATTTAACCATAAAACTACTACACTTTACACACTTTTGGGGGACAGTATCTGTCAGAATTT
>JANWYS010000076.1 GCA_025054875.1 Cytophagaceae bacterium
GCCAGTGCGGAGCTTTAGCGGAGCACCGAAGCGACAGCGGAGTGGCGGACAGCCCGGCCCCGCAGGGGCGCGCCCAAAACAAAAAATTCTCTACACTTTTTCTGATGCGGAATACAGATTAACTATTTGTTTGTTTTGTCATTTAGTGTCTGGATGACTAACAAAAGTTAGGTTCAGGCACTCATCTTCAAATATAGCTGATAATGTGTGAAGGGTTGCTCGTTCAGCGCGGATATTCCGGCTTCAGAGATTCTAAAGATTCGTATATTTTTTTTGCAACGATGTATTCCTTGTACCAATTCTGGTCGCTCGGTACTATGGTCCACTCCGGATGGTTGCAGTGAGCAAATACGTCTTCGTACATTTTCATGTAGTCATCAAATTTTTTTCGAGTTTCCCAATCACCATCGTTATGCTTCCAGAATTTTTCCGGATTGGTTTTGCGCTCCATCAGCCTCTTGTGTTGCTCTTCGGGAGATATGTGGAGATAAAATTTGAGTATGACCGTATTATTGTTCATCAGCAACTGTTCAAAGTTATTTATATCCTGAAATCTTTTTCTTGCTGTTTCGTCATCAATCCATTTTTCTACACGTGTGATGAGAACGTCTTCATAATGCGAACGATTAAAGATTTGTATCATTCCTTTTTCCGGAGTATGCTTGTGTATGCGCCACAAAAAGTCGTGAGCAAGTTCCTCTTTGGTGGGAGCCTTGAAAGCTTTTACCGTGCATCCCAACGGATTTACTCCTTTAAATACATCGCTTATCAGGCCATCTTTTCCTGATGCATCGAGCCCCTGAATAATGATGAGCATACTGTATTTGGCTTGCGCGTAAAATTTTTTTTGTAATTCTCTTATACCATCGGTATAGCGTTCGGTATCTGCTTTAGCTTGTTCTTTATTGATATGGCCCGGAGCTTTAGTGGATATGGATAATTTCATAAAAATACATTTTATAACTTAATACGCACTATGTAAAAATTTGTTTTATGATAAAAAAACGACGATTCAATCTTCGTTGTTCGAATCGTGCCTTTATCACTTAACCAACTTTAAGCGATAGAGCCATTATTGTAAGATCTTCTGTGATATATTTCTAATGCATAGCATTTGTGCCAGTGTATCTGCCCATACATTCATCAGTAGCGACTTCTATTGCAAATAATGGTATATAGTCATAACATGTTTACGAAAGGCAGTAGCATGTAGGATGGATGATGATAAAAAAATCATAGCGTGTGTATTGCTACCAAATTTTCTAATGTAGGTGTAGGACTACCTTCCTTGTTTTCAATGGTAATAGCAAAAGCGCTGGCTTTTTTAAAGGATTTCATGGGGCACAACTCATATTGTTTAGGCTCACAGAGCATGCCTGCATCCTGAGGTTTGCCGTCTACAATAGCCCAAAGCTGATACCACTTATCTTCAGGCACCTCAGGCATAAGATAAGAGCCCACGTATAATTGTCCGGTAGTTTTATTCCACCAAAGGTTGGTATATACCGAAGAAGATTTACCTTTACCTTTCAGGCGGATGTATGTAGTATTGGTATCTTGTAGCATTGCCATCATTTCCTTGTTCCGGTTCAGCGTATTTTGATGTATGGTATTCACTTGGGCTAACATTCGTTTATCTGCCTCAAGGGTTATTACTTTTTGTTTGGCATGGTTCCATCTCGAATAATAAAGCAGGGTGAACCCCATAAATACCAATGCCAATACAGATGCTGCAATGGCAGTATATTTGTATGTGGTAAGTTGTTTCATCTGAGCATCGAGGCGGTGTTCATTTTCGTATGAAGTTATTTTTGAAAAAATTTTTCCTTTCAGTTGTGAATGCGGTGTTACGGCATGTAATGTGGCATATTGCTCCATGGTAATGAAAATATTTTCCAGTTCTTTTCTAACCTCAGCATGTTTAGCTGCAAGTGCTTCTACTTCCCTGCTTTCTTGCTCGCTTAATTTGCCCAGTACGTAAAGCTCCAATATGCCGGACGATATGTATTCTTGTATATTCAATTTTGATTTTTTGATTGTAATAATTTCCTCAATGTATTCATAGCCGCTCGTACTCTTGTTTTTACAGTACCCAACGGCAAATTTAACTCTTCGGAAATATCCGATTGAGAATACCCCTGAAAATACATAAGATCTATCAATTTTCTTTGTTGTTCTGGCAGATGGTTCAGTATGTCTTTTAATCCTATATACTCTACTTCCTTGTACAAGGCATTATCTCTTTCTTCCAGATATACGTAATCATAAATATTGTCAGATTGGACGAGATGCTTATATTCTGCTGTGCGTGTTTTATCTATGGCTAAATTTCTGGCTATGGTAAGCATCCATGTGAATAAACGTGATTTTTTTGTATCATATTCGGAAATGTTGTTCCATATTTTCAGAAACACATCCTGAAGGAGTTCCTCTGCGAGTTGTTCCGATCGCACTATACGCAATAATATGCCAAACAAAGCCGAAGAGTAATTATCATAGAGATATTCGAAGCCTTCTCTATCTTTGGCTTTTAACTTTGCCACCAATTCCTGCTCTGAAAGTTTAGGCACTTAAAGTTCTGTTCAGTATCCGACAAATATAGTGTATGTAGATACATCTGCAAAACATTACAATAGTGTTCAGTTTATATGTTACATATCAATGATTATAATAAGCTCATTTTATGCAGGATTATGATCAGATTCAATATAATACATGTTTTTCGCACAAGTCAGATAAGTTAACAAACTTTTTAATGAGATGTTCTCCAATGAGATAAACATCTATGGGAGAACAAAACATTATAAAATTGATTGCAGTTTTGGTGGTTTGTTCAAAACATACTATCATTGTGCTCAAAATTTTAAACTTAATTTAAAACCTAAAATTTAAAACCTATGAAAAAAAGAACAACACTATTAGCTACTCTACTTGCTTTGTTAGCAAGCTATCCTGTTTTATCTCAAGACAAGCAAGCTGCCGGCGATAAAACATTGGAGCTTCAGTTTGCGCCGCTAAGTGGCACACCTTTCAGCATATCGGGAATCCGCTTCCGTAAGTTTACATCCGACAACTCAGCCATAAGGCTCACTACTTTTATCGGCTTTAAAAGCAAAACAGACATAACACAACAAGCAAACAAAAACGATGAAAATGTAAACAGTGATGATGACTTGGAACTTAAAGACAAAGAATCGTCATTCGAGTTCAGCATACGTCCCGGTTATGAAAAACATTTTGCCGGAACCAGCAAGTTGTCTCCTTTCGTTGCCGGTGAGCTAGACCTTGGAATTAAAACTACTAGCTTGAAAGAGGAATCTCAGAACATTTTTTCAAATGACCCGGACCCCACGCCTCAGGTTTATACCAAAACAACCAAAAACGAAGGCGGATATTTTAGAGTAGGATTAAATGCTCTGGCCGGTTTTGATTGGTACTTTACTTCCAAATTGTACATGGGAGGTGAACTTGGCTTTGGATTTTCTATGATAAAAAATTCCGCAATAAAAGTTACTGACGAAGAGGCTAAAGCACAGGCAGAATTCAACAACACCACATATGAAGAGCCAGCTCCTGAGAAACAAGGTGGTGAATTCAATTTAGGACCGGTAGTTAATGGAAGAATCCGTCTTGGATTTGTATTCTAAAAATTTTCTCATTAAATTGTCATTCAAACTAATTTAGGTATAAGCTATGAGAAAAAATTATTTAGTGTATATGATGTCATTAGCGATCATGCTAATGACATCATGTAAAAAAGAGAAAGATGTTGCCCCAGGCAGAAAATCCAAAACGTTGAGCAAGGAAGAAAAGGTTGAGCAATTGCTCAAAAAAATTCCTGAATTGAGAATAGTTGGCGGAAAAGGAAAGCAATTGAGAATCAACCTGCGCACAGGCGAGTATAGTTTTGCAAATCCTGATCCGGGTTACACCTTCTCTACAAGCGATGGAGTATATGAATATGTAGAGAGCAGTGATGGTTCATACATTGCAGTAAAAGCTTCAGCCTTCTCTGAATCAGGAGGCGGTGGAACCGTTGTGGCCGGAAGCACTAATTTAAGTATCAACTATACGCTATGTCTTTCTGCAAAAGATTCATCAAATGAATCAGGCTTGGACCTTTTTGGCATGGGCTTCGAAGGCGTGTCAATGATCATAGGAATAAGCGGAGATCTGCAAAAATGGGCAGAGGAAATGCAAAATAATGAGGAAGAACCGGACGAAGATTTCTTTGAAACATATTTCAGAGGATATGCTTTGTACATAGTGTATGATAGCCCTGCATCCGGTTCGTATGAAGTGGTGAATTGGCTAGAAAATATTGACACAGTGGAAGACGAACCGGATTCAAGATCACTTAAAGATAAAGGATTTGCATATGTAATAGATTTTGTTAAAAAACACTTTTATCTGTCAAGCAAAGGTCTGCTTAATGTGAATGGTGGTAGCATCGGATTTTCAGGTAAATACTTTTCAGTTGACGTGAGTGATGAAAATGAAGAGCTATCTCCTGAAGACATAGAAGAAGTGGATGGATTTGGTACCATGAACTGCAATTAAACATTAATTCCACCAAAGTCATTGAAGAAGGTGTGTGGGTAGCACACCTTCTTTTTTTTAAAGCTATTTATCCCGTTTCTTTCATTTAACACATTTTATGCAATAGAAAAAACTTTGAACTTGTAATGTGATAAAAGTCGCTCGGATGAATGCATTAGCAGATACTATGCATTAGAAATATCTTACAGAGGATCTGACGATAACAGCTCTAATGTATAAAATGAGATATAATGGTTTAATATATACTTCAAATCTCTTTGAGCGATTGTATGCAAACAGATGTCAGAATACAATTCTAAATGAATTGTCAGCTATAAATGATCGCATCAAAAAATACACAACCCCACGCGATTCTTCAAATTAAGGGATAAAAAATGATAAGCCCTGCAGCCAGGAAACTATTCTTGAGCAGAAGTGGATTCTGCTTTTTTATTTTCTTTTATGCGAGCTCCCTTACCTTCTTTGTGACGCAGATAATACAATCTGGCTCTTCTTACAGAACCTTTGCGGACTACTTCTATTTTATCAATACTAGGAGATAGTATTGGAAATATTCTCTCAACAGCTATACCGGATGAGATTTTTCTTACAGTAAATGTCTCGCCGTTGGTGTTGGTATTTTTTCGTTGAATTACTACTCCTTGAAAATTTTGTATTCTCTCCTTGTTCCCTTCTTTTATTTTAACATGAACATTTACGGTATCTCCGGCTTTAAAGTTGGGTATTCCGGTTTTTGCTTCGCGGAACGAACTCTCTACAAATTTTATGATCGGATTCATAATTCAACCATTTTAAATAGGGTGCAAAGGTACAATATTATTAATTACAAAACAAACTCGGCCAAACCTTTTTTGATACACTCTGAAAATCTGCTACACATGCCCGAAAGTGGATGAACAGTTCAATAAAACTTTGCTTTTTGTCTAATACCGGATTTTTGGTTTCCGCATGCAGTTCTGATGCCTCAGCTACCTCAAAAAGATTTGTCTTATATTTCAAACCATTATATTTTTTTTTCGTTAATTAAGACGTATTTCTAACTCACTGCCTCATGCGTACGATATCGGAAGTATCGGAACTTGATATGAAAATCACAGTGTTTTACTGGAACAATAAATACATTTTAAAGTTTGAAAAGGGAATGTATGAACAAACATACAAAATAAGTGAGATGGATATCGGCAAAGAGGAAGACATCAATAAGATTATAACCAATACAAATTTTCTGAACGACGTACGGGAGAGATTTAAGAATATGAACACCATTCTCAATGAGGCTTTAAACAAGCTATAGTGTATAGCTGGTGTATGGAAGTGGAGTCTCTACGTTGCTGTAACCGTTTTCTAAAATTGTTTTCCTGAATGCGTTTATATTTTTCATATCTCCGTGCACTAAAAATATTTTCTTCAAGCTGCCCGGCGATTGTTGTTTTATAAACTCCATCAGTTCATGTTTATCTGCATGTGCGCTGTATATATCCGTTTTTTCCATGCGTGCCTCTACGGGGTAAGTCTTTTTGTCAATGCGTATATATTTTGTTCCTGAACAAAGTTTTTCTCCTATAGTACCTTCAGCACAGTAGCCGACAATAAGAATAGTTGAATAAGCGTTGCGGATATTTTTACTGATATGATGCATTACTCTTCCCCCTGCTATCATGCCGGAAGACGATAGTATGATGCAGGGTTCATGATAATTGGAAATAAGCCGGCTGCTTTGTGGCGTCTGAATGTAAAACATATTTTCAAAATCGAACAAAGAATGTCTTTGATTGTATATATGTTGAGCCTCACTGTTCAACAAGTGCAAGTATTTTTCATAAAGCTTTGCACACATTTCGGCCATGGGACTATCGGTAAATATTTTAATGCGGGGCAATTGCCCTTGAAGGTGCAGCTTATGGAGTGTAAAGAGCAGAGACTGTATGCGGCCTATGCTAAACGCAGGTATAATGAGCCTGCCGGGTATCTGTACGCAGGTTTCGTAGATTATTCTCTTCAAGTAATCTTCCGCAGCTTCAATATGTTCATGTGTCTGAGCGCCATAAGTAGATTCACATACCAGGTATTGAGCAGGAGGCACAGGTTGTGGATTGCAAAGCAGAGGATAATTTTTTCTACCTACATCACCTGAAAAGAGGATGGTTTTTTCTGTGCCGTTTTCGAAAGTTTGAATATAGATGGAGGCTGCTCCGAGCAAATGCCCCGAAGGTATGAAAGTGACTAGGATGTCGTCCCGGATAGCAAAAGGTTTATTATAAGATATAGGCACGAAACGCTCCATAGTATTTTTCAAAAGGTTATCTGCTCTTGCCATAATTTCTGCAGTCCGGTGGGCATAGCGATAGGTTCTGTTTTTGAGCCGGTTTATTTTTTTAGATTCCAGCGAAAGCTTGTCTTGCAGTAAGATGCCTGCAAGCTCCATTGTTGGCGCAGTGCACAAAATCTGTCCTCTGTATCCTTGTTTGAGCAGTTCAGGCAGCTGCCCGCTATGGTCTATGTGTGCATGTGTAAGCAGTACTATATCAATTTCATGAGGTGCAAAAGGAAAGCTACTGTTGTTTATCTGCTGATTTTCAAGGTCACTGCCACAATCTATGAGCATGCGGTAATGGTTTATCTCCAGCAAGAACATACTGCCGGTAACTTGTTGAGTTGCTCCGTAGAAAGTCAGTTGCATGCTGTATGAAAAAATAAAATTGTATGAACCATGATTTTTGAAAAGGTATGTTTTAGAAAAAATATTGCCTTACAGATAACTTGCAAAGCAGACAAGTGATTGTATAATTGCATACCGTTTTAAAATAAATTTTTATGTCATCCAAACTTGTCAATATAGCAATTTTTTGTTCGGGTTCCGGTAGCAATGCAGAAAAAATAATGGAACACTTTGCCCGGCATGCAGCAATTCGTGTAGCGGTTTTAATGGCAAACAAACCTGATTGCTATGCGTTGCAAAGAGCCCGCAACAGAGGTGTCCCCACGCATGTATTTACTAAAGAAGATTTCTATCAAAATGGCTCCGTATTAGATGTGTTGAGAGAATATAATGTAGAGTGGATAATACTGGCAGGTTTTCTATGGCTTGTACCGGAATATCTTATTTACAACTATCCGGACAGAATCGTAAACATACATCCGTCCTTGCTGCCAAAGTATGGTGGCAAGGGTATGTATGGCATGAAGGTGCATGAGGCTGTCGTAGCTGCCGGAGAATCGAAAACAGGCATCACAATTCACTATGCCGACTTAGCTTATGATGAAGGAAAGATTATTTTCCAGGCTGAATGTGATATAACCAAAACTGATACCCCCGAAACAGTTGCCCTAAAAGTTCAGGCATTGGAGCATATGCATTATCCTCGTGTGATTGAAGAATTAATCATGCAACGCTCGTAAAAAACTTCTATCCCATTTTACTAAGCTTTCAAAATGAACTTTAAACCGTATAAGCAAACAAGTGGTAGTTTATAAAAATTGAAAACTTTGTTTTCTGATACAATGCATAAAAACATTACGAAAGTAGATTGTCCATAGCATAAAATGAAATAACGTATGCTTGAGATAATCTGTCATGATATTTTGAAGTTTGTAAAGATTTGAAATTACTCTGAGTTCACAATTTTTTTCAGCAAGTTTTCCAACTCGGTTTTTTCGCTGCTTGAAGGGTTTAGGATAAATTTTCTTTCAAGGTTTCCTTTTTGTATTACAACCATCCCCGACATCATCACCCTATCTGCTATATGGGCTTTTTTGTTATTTTCTGCTTTTTTAATCTTTTCTGATAACATGTCAAATTGAGCGGAGGTTATGTTTTTTTTCAGGTAATCACCTCCACTGTATATTCCGCTGGAACTGTGCTCCGGCTTTATGGGAACATATTCTAATTCGTACATGGGTTCATCTTTCCCCACAAATACATTGTACGTATTGCCGCTGCCATCCACATATCGGTATGATGTGAGGGATTTCATAGATTCACAGGTTAAAAAAACAAAACAGATAAAGGCGAAAACAAAACCATATTTTATCATAACTGAATTTATGATTTTTTTTGAAAAAAATCTTTTTGTGAAAGCCTGTGAGGTGTACATTTTTTTTATCTTTAACGTTTTGATTTTAATTTTAGCTTTTACGCATTATTGTGACAACAGAATAATTGCTTTTACCCATGGATGCGCCGTTGAAAAAAATTGAGAAAATACTGGTAGCCAACAGAGGAGAAATTGCTGTGCGTATATTGAGGGCAGCTTCAGAATTGAGAATACGCACGATAGCCATATATACTTATGAAGATCGCTATTCGCTGCATCGCTACAAAGCTGATGAAGCATACCAGGTGGGTAAAGATGATGAACCGCTTAAGCCTTATCTGGATATAGAGCGCATCATACACATTGCCAAACGTAACCAGGCAGATGCCATACATCCCGGCTATGGATTTCTGTCGGAAAATGTAGATTTTGCGCGTCGTTGTCGCGAAGAAGGCATCATATTCATAGGGCCGGATCCTGAAGTGATGGAGCAGCTGGGCGATAAAGTAGCTGCAAAGGCAGTTGCGCGGAAATCCAAAGTACCCCTCATAGAAGACAGCCAGGAGCCTTTGATAAATATTGATATAGCCAAAAAAGAAGCTAAACGTATAGGATACCCTGTGGTGATAAAAGCTGCAGCTGGCGGCGGAGGCCGAGGCATGCGTGTGGTGAAAGATGAACCCTTTCTCGAACGTGCCTTTATTGAAGCACGTGCAGAGGCCAAAAAAGCTTTTGGCGACGACACGGTATTTCTGGAAAAATTTATCGAAAACCCCAAGCACATAGAAGTGCAAATCATGGGAGACAACTATGGAAACATTGTTCATCTCTTTGAACGCGACTGCTCCGTGCAGCGACGCTTTCAAAAAGTAGTGGAGGTGGCTCCCTGTCCTTCTTTAAAAGCTGAAACAAAAAATAAAATTTATGAATATGCCCTATCTATAGCCCGCATGGTAAACTATAACAACGTGGGCACGATAGAATTTCTGGTAGATGAAAAAGAAAACATATATTTTATTGAAGTTAATCCCCGCATACAAGTAGAGCATACGATAACGGAAGAAGTTACCGGCATAGATATCGTGCGCTCGCAAATATTAATTGCGAAAGGTCACAAATTGTCGGACCCTCAGATTTATATCAACAAACAGGAAGACATTACTTGCAACGGTTATGCCATACAATGCCGCGTGACTACCGAAGATCCACTAAATAATTTTAAGCCGGACTATGGTACGATTATCGCTTACCGCAATGCCGGAGGCTTTGGAATACGCCTGGACGAGGGAAGTTGCTATTCAGGAATGAAAATATCACCGTTTTTTGATTCGATGCTCGTCAAAGTCACCGCATGGGGACGTACGCTGAAAGGCGCAAGCGACCGACTACACCGTACTTTACGCGAATTCAGAATACGCGGTGTGAAAACAAACATTGGTTTTTTGGAAAATGTAATCACCCATCCGGTATTTCTGAAAGGCGGCGCCACTGTAAAATTTATAGAAGAACATCCTGAACTCTTCCAGATAGCACGGCGTGAAGATCGCGCCACAAAAAACCTTTTATTCTTAGCTCATATTACGGTAAATGGCAATCCGGATGTGAAATATGTAGACCCCCGTAAAGTGTTTCGCAAACCGGTGATTCCGGATTATGACAAATTTACGCCTGCCGCCGACGGCACCAAACAAATATTAGACTCCAAAGGCCCGGAAGGGTTGGTAAATTGGCTAAAATCTTGTACCAGCATTCAATACACCGACACCACATTCAGAGACGCTCACCAATCGTTGTTGGCTACACGCGTTCGCACACTCGATATGATCAAGGTAGCCGAAAGTTTTTCAAAAAACTTTCCAAATGTATTTTCCATGGAAGTATGGGGGGGAGCGACTTTTGATGTAGCTATGCGCTTTTTGCACGAGTGCCCTTGGATTCGTCTTAAATTACTGAGAGAGCGAATACCGAACATATTGTTACAAATGCTCATTCGAGGTTCCAATGCGGTTGGTTATAAAGCTTATCCGGACAACCTTATAGAACGCTTTATTGAAGAAGCTTGGAAAAATGGTATAGATGTGTTTCGCATTTTTGACTCGCTCAACTGGGTAGAAGCCACAAAAGTAAGTATAAAAGCCGTACGTGAGCGCACAGGTGGTATAGCTGAAGCAGCCATTTGTTATACGGGCGATATACTCAACCCTGAAAACAAAAAATATACGCTCCAATATTACCTCGATTTAGCCCGTCAGTTTGAAGACCTCGGCGCCCACATTATTGCCATTAAAGATATGGCCGGCTTGCTCAAACCTTACGCTGCAGAAGTACTCATTAAGGAATTAAAAAAAGTGGTATCTGCCCCCATACATTTGCACACACACGATACCTCTTCCATACAAGCCGCTTGCTACATGAAAGCCATAGATGCAGGAGTGGACATCATAGACGTAGCCATCGGCGCCATGTCAGGCCTTACCTCTCAACCCAACTTCAATTCTATAGTAGCCATGCTGAAAGGCCATAAACGCGAATTGAAAATTGACCTTAATGCCTTGAATCAATACTCCAACTACTGGGAAGATGTAAGAGAATATTATTATCCTTTTGAATCCGATCTTAAGGCCGGTACCGCCGAGGTGTACGACAATGAAATACCCGGCGGGCAATATTCAAACCTTAGGCCACAAGCTGAATCTCTCGGGCTGGGAGACAAATTCCAAACCATTAAGAAAAACTATGCCATAGTGAATAAACTGTTCGGCGACATTGTAAAAGTAACACCCAGTTCAAAAGTCGTTGGCGACATGGCTTTGTTTATGACTTCCAACAACCTTACCGAAAAAGATATTCTTGAGAAAGGTCACACATTGTCTTTTCCTGAATCGGTCAAAGGCTTTTTTAAAGGAGAACTTGGCCAGCCTTATGGTGGCTTCCCACGCGAGTTGCAAAAAATCATCCTTAAAGATGAAGAGCCCTACACCGACCGCCCAAACGCATACTTAGAGCCGATAGACTTCGATGCAGAGTTTAAAGAGTTTCAGGATAAATTTGGCAATCACTACAATTTTCTTGATTTCCTATCTTACAAAATGTACCCGAAGGTGTTTGAAGCCTTTTATCTGCACAGAGAGCAGTTTGGCGATGTTTCCAACATACCCACGCCGGCGTTTTTCTATGGGCTAAAGAACAATGAAGAAATCATCATCAAAATAGGTTCGGGGAAAAAAATAATCGTGAAAATGCTCTACTGCTCAGAAGCTGATGAAAACGGCATGCGCAATGTAATGTTTGAACTAAATGGACAAACCCGTCGCGTGCAGGTAAAAGACTTAAGAGCCAAAGTAGAAAAGCCCAGATACAAAAAAGCAGAGCGCGACGTAGAGATAGGAGCACCCCTTCAAGGTAAGCTTGCCGCACTGCTCGTAAAGCCTGGCGACTATGTAAAAGAAAATACCCCTCTGTTTATCATAGAGGCCATGAAGATGGAAACTACCATCACCTCAAGCATCAATGGAAAAGTAAAAGCCATTCACATACCGGAAGGCGCTATGGTAGAACAGGAAGATATGGTGCTTGAATTGGAAAAAATGTAGCGCTTACACACTTTCTGCCACTACCTCTTTTACTTCAGGCACCATCTTCTTCAAAAGATTTTCTATACCTGCTTTCAATGTGAGTGTTGAAGAAGGGCATCCGCTACATGAGCCTTGCAACTGTACCGTGACTATACCATCCGAAAACGACTTGTATGTTATAGCTCCACCATCCTGCTCCACTGCCGGTCTGATGTATTCTTCCAGCATGAGTTTTATTTTCTGAACCACTTCAGGATCGTCTGCATGTATTTGTAAACTCTCATTTTTATGTGGTTCTGTGAACAATGGCCTACCCTCTTCCAAATATCCTTTTATCAACGCCTTCAACATAGGAATTATCTCTTCCCACTCTATGTCTTCAGCTTTAGTGATGGTAATAAAATTAGAAGATATGAATACGCGCTTAACAAAACTAAAGCGAAAGAGATCCAAAGCAAGAGGGCAGTTAGACGCACTGGCCGCTGTAGGATAGTCTACCGAATCAGGCGATAGCATGAAGTCTACGCAAAACTTCATGGAGTTAGGGTTCGGATTAGATTCGGTATATATATTAATCAACTTGTGAGGTGTTTCCATAAAACGTAATGTTTATCATTAATGAAATTTAATTGCTCTTACACATATACGGTAAATATACGCAAAATCAGCGAGAAATTTTTTATATCACATAAAGATAAGACATTCACCCGAATTCCGCATCAGCAGCAAAGAAGGATGAAATGTTTTTTTATGTTGGGCGCGCCCTAAATAAAAAAACAATTTCGCCACATTTTCCCGCTAATGTGTAAATTTAGGTTTAAGTTTATTACAACAAGGTTATACAAATTTTTCGCCGTGTCAGGTGTTATCATCTGACACCCACAACAGTTAAAACAACTCACCACAGTTAAATACAAGGCGTAATAAATCCCCAATCATCTTCATTGCAGATATAAAATTTCGCGCTTGAATAAAAATAATTTTCCGGAGTATCACTTAGCCTCCATTTTTCTTGTATAGGGTTATTGCGTATATAATCCAGTTTTTGTAACAACACCTCTTTCGTAAAAAGGTCTACTGAAAGAGGCCTGTGTTCCCATATCTGGTACTTTCTGTCTTTAACATGAACCCGGAATTTTTCCAACACCTGCGGATGATGTTTTTCCAAATCAAATTTAATTTGCTGTGCTGTATATTTTAAGAAGTCACGCTGTACATCTGCCCGGCTTATTCTCTGCTGCATTTGCCATAGTATATGTATATGATTCGGCATAATAACAAAGCCAAAGACATGTACCCTGTTTTCCTTTACCAGGAACCTCAAACTTTCGGTTATGATTTTTTTTGTATTTGTCAGGCTTTAATAGCTGCTTCCATTCTAAAATGGTAGCCGTAAAAAATTCAGGATGTTCCGTTTCCATTTTATATCTTTCCGTAAAGATATAAAATCATAGGCGTTAGGTACGATGGGTGTCAGGTGATAACACCTGACACGGCGGAATGTAAATTGTCAAGTGCCTCAGTATGGACAACTAGGCAAAGGGAATTATTAGATGCCTTGAATAGTGGTACAAGTTCTTTCACTCTTCGAAGTGCAAAATTTGGGAATACTGGATTAGGCTTTTAATTAATTACGTTTTTATTAAGTTTTAGCATAAAATAGTTAATTAAATGGAAGCAAGATTCAAAAGTCTATCAATTTTCGAGTTTCAAAAGCGTTTTCCCGATGAGGAAAGCTGCCTGGTTTACC
>JANWYS010000077.1:0-2645 GCA_025054875.1 Cytophagaceae bacterium
TAGCCATGGCCGGCACGGCCAGTGCGGAGCTTTAGCGGAGCACCGCAGCGAGAGCGGAGTGGCGGACAGCCCGGCCCGCAGGGGCGCGCCCAACAGAAAAAAACATCCAGATGTGATTTAGGTATGTTTTAAAAAAAGAAGTTATGCCACTGTAATGATGATTCTATTTTTTTAATCAGCTTTAATTTGTAATTTGTGAACTCCACATACAAATTGTTTATTAACAAAAGAACCTTAACTGACACATGGAAATACTTTTTGAAAAAAACATTACACAATCTTTTGAAAAAGCTACTACTAAAGAGTGGATAGAAACCAACGGTTTAGGAGGTTGGGCAAGCAGCACGATTTGTTGTGCTAATACTCGCGGATATCATGGTATGTTTGTAGTAGCTACCCATCCACCAGTGGGGCGCATGGTTCTTGTATCTAAGGTTGAAGAAAAAATCGTAATTGACAAAAAACATCAATATGACTTATCGGTAAATCAGTTTCCGAATACCATTTGCGATCAAGGACTCAAGTATTTTTCTAAGTTTAAAAAAAATATTTTCCCTGAGTTTCATTACAACATAGGCGAACATATAGAGCTTGTAAAAACAATTGTCGCTATTCATGAGCAAAACCTTGTATTGATAACTTATGAAGTCAAAAAAGCTACCCGCGAATTTAACTTTGAGTTGCAGCCCTTCATAGCTGCACGCGACTATCATGGGCTATCCAAGGCTAATAGCTTTATCAATACTTCCGTAGTGTTTGGCAAAGGCATGCTTCGCCTGCATCCTTACGAAGGGGTGCCACCCATTTATTTACATATAAAAGGATCTTCTTTTAAATATAAACCCGAGTGGTATCTTAACTTTGAATACAAAGAAGAGCAGTACAGAGGCCTCCCTTTTGCCGAAGATTTGTTTTCGTATGGCAATTTTATTGTAAAATTGAAAGAGGGCTCAAAAATAACCTTGGCTATATCTACTGAAAAATGCAACAAACTTGACACCGATGCCCTCATTCAAAGCGAGTACAATCGCCGCATTACTCTTTTCGAAGCCTTGCCTGTAAAAAACGACTTCACCCAAACACTTGCATTGGCCGCAGACCAATTTGTAGTGAAACGCGGAGATAACCTAAAAACTATATTGGCGGGCTATCATTGGTTTTCAGACTGGGGGCGCGATACCATGATTGCCCTGCCCGGTATATGCCTGATAAATAAAAAATATGATGACGCAAAAAAAATACTCCGGGCATTTGCCGGCTACATGCACAAAGGCATCATACCCAATCGCTTCCCCGACCACGGGCAAACTCCTGAATACAACACCGCCGATGCTACACTGTGGTTTTTCGTTGCATTGAAAAAATACGTAGATTATACTCATGATGAGGACTTTGTGACAAATGAATTATACTCTTTGCTCACTGAATCCATATGCTGGCACGAAACAGGAACTCACTACGACATTCACGTAGAATCGGATAGCCTTCTATTTGCCGGAGAGTATGGTGTGCAACTCACCTGGATGGATGCCAAAATCGGGAATTGGGTAGTAACTCCCAGAATGGGCAAACCCGTAGAAATAAATGCCCTTTGGTACAATGCTTTAATGATTATGGCAGAATTCGCTCGCCGCAAAGGAAATGCGCACGACAATATTCTCTATCTCGACAAAGCCGAGAAAGTAAAAAAATCATTCCAGGAAACCTTTATTATCCCCGGCAAAGGCTATCTGTACGACTATGTAAATATTTATGAACGCAACGAAGATATTCGCCCTAACCAACTTATCGCTCTCAGCTTGCCTTACGAAATTTTAGACAGAGATATTTCTTTATCTGTGCTGAAAATTGTGGAGGAACATTTACTTACTCCCTACGGCTTGCGCTCGCTAAACCCCGATCATTACCGCTACGAGGGCCACTATGGTGGCACACCGTGGTCACGCGATGGCGCTTACCACCAAGGTACCGTGTGGGCGTGGTTACTCGGTCCGTACATCACGGCAAAAATGCGCCTGCAAGGCGATGCCGCTCAAGATGACGTAGAACGCATACTACAAAACATAAATTACCACATCACCGATGCCGGCATAGGCACTATTTCCGAAATTTTTGATGGCGATAAGCCTCACTACCCCAAAGGTTGCATAGCACAAGCCTGGAGTGTAGCTGAAATACTCAGAGCATACGTAGAGGATTTTTTAAAGATCAAAAACTAAAATACAACTAAGCATTCCTGACATTCACTTTTAAAAAAGCAATTGAATACCGAAGTTGTCTGTACTATTTACAGTAAAACATAAACATTAAACTACCCGCCGGCTTCATCAATTATAATGTCCGAGGGGTTTAATCATTATTTAATAAAACCCGGATTTTTCAGGGTAGTATCCCAAAAAGTGTGTATGAAGTGTAGTTGTTTTTTTTACAAACATAGTACTTTTTCTTATTTGTTACATATTTGCATGATTGGGCAATGCTCCCCGCATGCGCGTAACCCGCTTGTAGTCTCTGTTCAAGCGCTCTATCCGGTTGGTACTATACAACATGTTCCGGATGCCATAATGATAGGCCAAATACGTAAAATACCACTCCATCCGTTCCTTATCGCGCATCCGCTTTATTCCTGCATAGTAACGCCCCCA
>JANWYS010000077.1:2654-13842 GCA_025054875.1 Cytophagaceae bacterium
GTTGGTGCTATACAACATGTTCCGGATGCGATAATGATAGGCCAAATACGTAAAATACCACTCCATCCGTTCCTTATCGCGCATCCGCTTTATTCCTGCATAGTAACGCCCCCATTTTTCCGTAAACTGCTGCCATGCCACCCTGGCCTGTTCTTGAGTATAACTGCTATCCTCTGTACGAAAGACTTGCCTGAAGTTTGTCGCTACCTCTTCCCTATCTTTCGGACGCACTTGCTTCAATACATTCCTCTCTACATGCACCACGTATAACTACAACTGTGCCTTTCGGAAAATGCCTGAACGGCACATCTAAACCTATTCCGGTTTGAATCGAATAATCTTCTAAAATTTTAATAACTTGCTCTCGTGTAAAGTGTAGTTGTTGCATAACCTTTCGACTTTTTTTAGTTTTTAATCTAATTAATCTTTCAAAAAACAACTCACTTTACACACTTTTTGGGACAGTATTTTCAAAATTTCAGTAAATTGTTTCTAATGCATGTATCCAAAGCTGTTGGCCAGCGCACTTCCAGTAAGGCCTTTAGTGTTGTGTACAAATTTTTTTTACAGTGTCAAGATATTCACTCCACAATTCATGTACGATTTGGGCGGCAGGCTTTATTTCTTGTATACTCATAGCCACTTGTCCTATTTCCAACTCGCCTTCATCGGTATCTCCTTCAAATATACCTTTTCTGGAGCGGCCTTTGCCGAGAATATTTTTCAATTCTTCAACGGTAGCGGCTCTTGCTTCCGCAGCGGCTATAGATTCGTAAAATTTGTTTTTCAACATGCGCACGGGAGTGATCTGCTTCAGAGTAAGTATGGTATCGCCCTCACCGGAACGGATGACGGCATTCTTGAAGTTTTCGTGTGCGGAAGATTCTAGGCTTACAGCAAACAGGCTTCCCACCTGTACAGCCTGTGCGCCAAGCGCAAAAGCCGCTGCAATAGCTTTACCACTTCCTATGCCTCCTGCAGCGATCACAGGTATTTTCACTTTTTCGCAAATAGAAGGCAAAAGTACCATAGTGGTGGTTTCTTCTTTTCCATTGTGTCCTCCTGCTTCGAACCCCTCAGCAACAACAGCATCTACGCCGGTTTGCTCGGCTTTCAAGGCAAATTTTACACTAGATACAACGTGGACTACTTTTATGTTTTTATTTTTCAACCTTTCCGTATAAACAGCAGGATTGCCGGCTGAAGTGAACACGATGGGAACTCGTTCCTGTTCAATAACACGTATAATTTCATCTGCATGAGGATATATCAACGGCACGTTCACGCCAAATGGTTTGTCGGTTGCATTCCGGCATTTTTGTATGTGCTCTCGAAGCAGCTCGGGGTACATAGAGCCTGATCCGAGAAGACCAAGGCCGCCTGCATTGCTTACAGCCGATGCAAGCTTCCATCCACTACACCATACCATACCGGCTTGTATTATAGGATATTTGATGTTGAATAATTTTGTAATCGTGTTTTCAAACATTTTATTTCAAAATTGACCATTAGTTTTGCGGACTAAGCTGTTCAGATGATAAGCTAACGTGAACCAGTTTCGCCCATGTGCAACATGATAGTAGGCGCGTGCAAATTCAATTCGTAAGGATTTTATTGCGATCATAAACCCCCACGATAAGCCGGCAACTGCCGAGCGTTGCTGAAGTCTCATTTCATATCGGCGCATGTAGTTGTATCCAAAGCGAAATTGAAGATTTTTGGAAAAAATAATTTCAGGCCCGACAACAAAATGAGTTCCTATAAGGTCTATCACTTTTTTTTTCTCCACAGTGACGTTACCATCCAAATCCACCTTACGATTACGGACGGTATCTAAATATACAATGTCCGGCCTGTGAAGATGATGAGCAGTTATGGAGATACGCATGGGCATGTGTTCAAACTTATAAGACAGTCCGGATTGCACATCAAAAGGTATTCCTATGGAAGTTCCTTTTTGATATTTTTTAAACGCAAAGCCTGCATTTTTTACAACAAGCGAAACGGTGAGGTCTCTTTCAGGATGCCGAAAAATGCCGCCGGCATCGAAAAACAAGGCATGCGCGGAGTATAAGGGATAGAGTTTTGATAACGCATATTTAATATTAGCTCCCATAGTGAATGCATCAATGCGGTGAGATTTAGATATGGTGAAAACCATTTCATAGGGTTTAAATTCTCCCACGTCGTTTCCTCCTTCATCGCGTTCGGGAATAGTGCCATAATCTACATAGAGTAAACTGCCGCCCCACATTCCGGAAGTAGCTATGCGTTGAGCATAGGAAAGGGCAGAGGCTTTAATAGTGCTGAAGTAAGGTATATATGATGCAGAGAGTTGCTTATTCATCGTATCGTGCAACAATGCGGGGTTTTGGGTTATCATATTAATATCTGTTGTATATAATGATGTATTGATGCCGCCTACACCGGCAATGTGAGCGCTGATGGGCATATTGATGTATTCGAAAGCACTTCTGCCACCGTTTTGAGCAAAGGCGAACCAAGGGAAAGTTAAAATGAATATTGCAGGGCATTTATTGAGTTGCACTTTCAACAAGGTAAAAAAGTATGTAATGTAAAAACGTGAATTTATATGTAATAGTGTGCTATTGATCACTGTTCATTTGCTGATTAAGGATGTTTTGCTGATTAATTCTCCAATCAAGTATGGATGTATATTTAACAGCTTTTTTATTACCAAACTCTGAGTATGCGCGCTGTGCCCATGTTTTAGCAGCTTGCAAATCGCCTTGTATCTCTTTGGTGAGAGCGATGTTGTAGGCAGCTCTTCCCTTTACTTTTTTGTGAAAAGAGTTCAGAGCTTTCATCCACGCATCTTCGGCGCCTTGCCAGTCGTTTACGCGAGCTTTTCGGGCACCTGAAACAAGATGAGGATTACCACTTTTGTAATAACTGCGAGATACCCATTCATAGTATGGGGTTATTCTTGTAGCATAAGCTGAGCCGGCGTTGTAACTTACAGTTTTCACTGCTTCACTTTTTTTGATGAGTTGTATAAGAGCTTCTTGCAAAGTAGAACCCTTTGTGTTCCATGTTCGATTGTGTGAGAAGTAGCCCTGGTCGGCAATGTTTTTGTTTGTAAGATCGTATGTCCTGAAACCTGTTTTTACGGTAGTTACAGCTTGAGCATGAAATTGCTTGACGGTTGTGGTTGTACCATCGTCATTTTTAACTTTTTTATCTTCTTTAGCTTCATGAGTTACGACAAAATCGCTGTCAAAAGTTTCTATGGCTACTAATGCCTGAGCATTATACTTGTCGCAAATTTTCTGAACAACTGACCAATCCAGAGGTGCAGGAAATACATTACCCGTCCCTGAACCTTTCAGCTCTTCAGAAGCTTTAACTATTTTGAATCGGGGAGAATCATTTATCATTTGAATCACTCCGTTTATGGCTTCATGCACTGCTGCTCTGTCTTCATGAATACTTTCTGCAGTAATGACCCCCTCTATTAAATTAATATCAGCATTTTCGGGTATAGTGCGATTGATGATGACTAAGGTTTTGATGTGAGGTGGAAGAGTTACTAATGATGGTTTCAATATCTGCATATTTACGTTTCTCATACATGCAGTATGAAAAAAAACGACGGCAAGAATGAGTACGAATCGCATCATATCTATGTTGATTTAGGGTGTTTTTTATAAAGGTAATTTTTTACTCTTTGGATGAATATATAATACAAATCTTTATCTAAAATTCTAGAATCGTTTTTGGCTTGTTTCAGAAAAAACAAGCCTATGAGTATTAAAATAACGTTAGCATAGGTCATGCCGAAATAAGCAGGGGTTACAAATTCGCGTGTCCATTTTTCACCCATCATTGTGAGCACATAGTAGAGGATGAAAAAAAACACACTGATGATCATAGGCACGCCAAGTCCTCCTTTTTTTATGATAGCTCCCAGAGGTGCACCTATAAGGAAAAATATTATGCATGCCAGAGGTTGTGTAAATTTCAGGTATAAAGCGGTTTGAAAAATACGCTCTTCTTTTCTGTTCATTTCAATTTTTTTGTATTCTCGTTCAATATTTTCTTTAGCTGTCCTTGCTTTATCCAGAGCTATGGAAAAGGTTCTGGTTTTATCGGCTTCATCTATTTTTTTATACAAAGAATCTAGTGATATGGAATCAGGATTTAGGGATGTTGCTATATTTTTCGAGAGTTGGTGGTCATCGGTATAAGTAGAGTATAGGAAGTTGGTCTTGAGGTAGTGTTGCATGTTTTTCAAAGTGCTATCGGTTTCGTGACTTATTGAGTCAATATCATGTTTTAGTTCTATTATGTTACGCATCATACGGTGACTTTTGAAGAGTTGTTCATTGGTACGCTGCATTTCGAAAGAAGCGAGACTGAAACAGATTTTTGCTTTTTTAAAAGATGTTTTGATGTATTTTCTGGGAAAAAGAGTGGTAGATTGTGGGTCTATCTGTTCCGAATAACGGTTGCCGTTGTAGAGCTCTATGGCCAGCCATTTATTGTTGTGAAAGGAATACATAGTGCCGGAGTCAGCGCTTATAAGGTCGCAATTGGCACGGCCGTGCGTGTGGTCGTAGATGAGTATACCTTTGAGAGATTTTCCGTCTTTAAACTTTTTGGCAACCTTTATGCTATATCCGGGCAGCCCATTGTAGAAAGCTCCCTCTTTGATGTCTAATGACGGTTTTTTATGACGAATGTCGTAGAGCAGGCTAAATGCTTTGAGGTTAGCCCACGGCACCACATAGTTGTTGAACCAAAAAGAAAAAATAGTAAGCAAAACAACCAGAAAGAAAACCGGACGTAATATCCGGAGCAATGATATTCCAGCACTTTTAATAGCAGTAAGTTCATTATGCTCGCCAAGGCTTCCGAAGGAAATCAGAGACCCCATCATGATGCCCAGAGGTAGACACATTGGGATGAAACTAAGACCAAAATATATTAGTATTTTCGCAAAGTTATCAAACCCGATATCTTTGCCTACCAGTTCGTCTATGTATTTCATAATGGTTTGTACCAAAAAAATAAACACAACTACCGGCAGTGATATGATGAATGGTCCGAAGAAAGCCTGCAGTATGAACTTGTCTATCTTTTTTACCATTTTCCTAAAGTATCAAAAGCAATATAATTCCAAAATTTTCATCAATAAAGTTTTTGGAGCATAACTCACAGATAATTTTCTGTGATAAATCTTTAAAGTAAGTAACATCTGGTATTGTGAGCTGAAAAGTGTAAATTTACAATTCGTATTTTTTATTAATCATGAGCACCATACGTGTAGTTGTGGCCGATGATCATACCGTAGTTCGAAAAGGATTAATAGCGCTTTTTGATAACGATCCTGAAATCGTGGTTATTGGAGAGGCTGAAGACGGTAACCAGGCATTGAAGCAAATACAAGAGCTGGCGCCAGATATACTCTTACTCGACATTGCTATGCCAAGAATGAATGGATTGGAATTGCTCTCTGTAATGGCAAAACATTTTCCGGCTACAAAAACCTTGGTCATGTCCATGTACGACAACCGTGAATACATACTGAAGTCTATTGAGTTGGGCGCATACGGCTACCTGTTAAAAGACTCATCTAAAGATGAAATAAAAAAAGCGTTGAAAACCATATACACACGAGAGAAATATTTTAGCCCCTCCATAGCCAACATCATTGTGGATGGTTACATTCAAAAAACTAAAAACTTAGTTAAGTCTGCTGAAGATAAAAACGAAAAATCCATACTGTCCAGAAAAGAAAAAATAATACTCAAATATTTGGCTCAAGGCCTTAGCAGCCGTGAGATAGCAGAGCAACTAGATCTTAGCGTACGCACCGTAGAGGTGCATCGCGCACGCATGATGAAAAAACTTCAGGTAAAAAACGCCGTTGAATTAGTGAAATACGCTATACAAAATAAAATGGTATAGCCACTCTCATTCAGTTTGTATTCTTATTCTCCACTCAGATGGGTAATAGTTGTTGTATCTGTTTTGTATTTTTTTCAACCAACCTAATCCAACACCTTTGTAGGTGGCTCTGTAAATACCATCGGGCACATCTACCAGAAAAAAATCTTTTCTGGACAGATATGCTATGGCGCTTTCCTTATCCAATTCTAAGTCGGGAAAACTGTTGAGTACATAAAGCGGGCTCAGAGCCAGCGAATGAGATGGAATAATATTTTTTTTCTTTACCTCACACACATGCAATCCGGCATGTATTACATAAGCATTACTCATTACCTCCATAGCTTCAGGTCTCAATGTTTCAGGCAACATAAATATGCTATCTTGATAGAAATACAAAAAATGTTCTTCCGTATTTACCAGATTGCTTACATCTGTTGTCATGCTTTTTTGATGACTAGGAATTTTATTTTTTCTGTTAAAATTCTTTGACAAGGTGTTAGCCTCGCACCTTTTAAAAGCAGCTATAAAAAATCCTTCACCTCTCACTTTATGAGGAAGCAAGCGATAGGCATATACATCATTATGATTGACTTCCTCTACATTCCATTGTGCAGGAATAGACAATGTTAAAGGCGTTACGGGGAAGTTTTCTTTTAACCACTCTATGTTTTGTTCGTTTTCAAACTCATTCAATGTGCATGTGCTGTATATGAGTATGCCTTCCTCCTTCAGGCAAGGCCATACCTCCTGTATAATTTTTTTTTGGCGCATGCTACAAGCCTTTACATGAGCTATACTCCATTCATTTCGTGCGTTAATATCTTTTCTGAACATGCCTTCGCCAGAACATGGAGCATCTATAATCACTACATCAACCATAGATCTCATTTTTGAAAATGCTTCTACCGGTGAGTTAGTCACGATAGCATTGGCAGAGCCCCATTTTTGTATGTTTTCTGACAATATGTGGGCTCTTGTTTTCACCACATCATTTGCAATTAACAAGCTCTCCCCACTAATTAATGAAAGTATATGAGTGCTTTTGCCACCGGGAGCGGCACATAAATCAAGCACCACGAGAGGTTGGTTTACATTTACATGTTGTAAAAAAAATTGTTCTAAAAACATAGAGCTTGCTTCTTGAACATAATAGCTGCCCGCATGAAATAATGGATCTAATGTAAATGAAGGCCTTTCATTTATATAAAATCCGTTCGATGCCCAAGGTACTCGCTCCGTTTGTTTAAAATCATGTATACCTTTTTCAGGATGAATGCGGATGCTTGTAACGGATGTATTGTTCAAACTTTCCAATAGATCATCCGCATCATCTTTTCTGCTCGTTTTTATGTATTCAATAAAATCTTTTGGAAGGCTATTCATAATTTTTTTAGCTAAGAAAAGAATTTTCTGTTACAGACTATTTTTAAAATAATATTGCTTTCTTGCAAACATGCAGTTATTACTTGTATATTCACTTTAACAAAAGCTATATTGAGCTGTTACCAAAGAATTATGAAGTTCATCCGAATCATATTTGTTTCAATAACCCTTCTGGCCTGTTCTGATAATAAGTATTCTTCAAACACAACTGAAAGTGTTTCCAGTAGTGAAGCCTCGAGTTCCTCATCTGATGAGATGGCGAGTGTCAAGTTTGTAGCTACAGCAAACAATACAGAATTAAAAGTAGCTGCACAAGAAAAAAAAATCATAAAAAACGCATCTGTAAAATTTCAGGTTCAAAGTCTGAAAAAAAGTAACACAGCAATACTCGATAATATAAAAAAATACAACGCATATTTATCTTCATCTAACGAAGGTACCAATAATGATGTGCTTTACACAAACTACCAAATACGTGTACCGGCAGAAAATTTCGATGTATTGATAGATGAATTAGTAAAGCAATCCATATATCTTGATTATAAAAACATTTCTGTAGAAGACGTTACAGAAAGATATGTAGATACAGAAGCCAGAATAAGAACAAAAAAAGAAGTAGAGCAGCGTTACCGCGATATATTGAAGCAAGCACGCACAATAGAAGAAATACTCTCAGTAGAAGCAAAACTAGGAGAAGTGCGTGAAGAGTTAGAAGCAAAACAAGCCTTACTCAACCTTATGAACCATCAAATACGATACAGCACCATACAACTCGAAATTTATGAAACCATCAACACACCCAAAAAGCCTGAATACCGGTTTTGGAGCAAACTCTGGAATGCTGTGACGGATGGATGGAGCATTGCTCTGGATTTCTTAATATTGCTATTCCGTTTATGGCCATTTTTATTACTCCTTGCCGTAGCTATAATTTTATACAGGAGAAAAAGAAAAAACTAATTCGAAATTTGCAGATTTATCGGAGGTATGGACTATGATTAGTTGTATTGCGAAGAAAACTTTTGAATCCCAAATACCGGGAGCTATTTTGGTAAGTCAGTCTAACTTTCCCGACCTGCCTGTATTGCAAGCTTTTCATAGGGAAGCTATTGTGAATGGACTTTCCAACAGAAAAGATGTATATCTTGTTCGTAACGATGCTTCCACATATTTGTTTGTTAATGTTCCGGAGAACATTAATGTTTATCAATATAAAGAATCGTTAAGGCGATTGGGAGCAGCTATTGCCAATACATGCGCAAAAGAAAAAATAACTACTTTACAAGTTACCTCATCTACTCACAAAGAAGATTTGCTGATGCTGGCAGAGGGCATCATGCTGGCTTCTTATGTTTTTGAAAAGTATAAATCAGAAAAGAAAAATTCATCTCTTAAAGAAGTCATTATTGTATCTGATGAAATCCGTTCGCATGAAGTCCAGGAGCTTAACCTCTTGGTGAAAGCTGTATATACAGCCAGAAATCTTGTGAATGAGCCACTCTCATATCTGACAGCTACTCAACTCAGCGAAGAAATCATGCAGATGGGCAAAGAGGCGGGTTTTAGGGTAGAAATATATAACAAGTCGAAAATTCAAGAACTGAAAATGGGTGGGTTGTTGGCAGTAAATGCCGGTAGTCCTAACCCTCCTACTTTTACTGTGATGGAATACAAGCCTGACAATGCTGTGAATGCACGCCCTTATGTGTTGGTGGGGAAAGGCGTGGTATACGACACCGGAGGACTTAGCCTCAAGCCCACAGAAAATTCAATGGACTACATGAAGTGCGATATGGCGGGAGCAGCGGCAGTAGCTTGCACTATATATGCTGTTGCCATGAACAAATTACCCATTCATGTGGTAGGTCTGGTACCTGCCACTGAAAACAGACCCGATGGAAATGCCATAGTGCCCGGCGACGTGATCACCATGCACAACGGCACCACTGTAGAAGTGCTCAACACCGATGCCGAAGGCCGCCTCATTCTCGGCGATGCCTTGTCTTATGCTCAACGCTACAATCCTACACTTGTCATAGATATAGCTACACTCACCGGTGCTGCAGCCAGAGCTATAGGCAAAGAAGGTTCTGTATACATGAGCACTGCAGAAGATGATACCAAAAAGATGTTGGAATCAACCGGTATGGAAGTCCACGAGCGGTTGGTAGAATTTCCCTTATGGCAAGAATATGATGAGTATATCAAATCAGAAATTGCAGATATAAAAAATGTAGGAAAAGCAGAGGCCGGAGCTATAACTGCGGGTATGTTTCTCAACCATTTTATCTCATATCCCTGGATTCATATAGACATTGCCGGAACAGCTTTCCTACATACCTCAGACCATTACAAAACAGCCGGTGGCACAGGTGTAGGAGTGCGGCTGATATATCATTTTTTAAAAAAAATATCTGAAAAGAAATCCTGATGTAAATGAACAAGAAATGGATTGTTAAGTATCAAGAGCTTGTTTCAAATCCTCTATCAGATCGTCGGCATCTTCTATACCAACGCTAAGGCGTATGAGTGAATCTTTTAATCCTATTTTTTCGCGTTCTTCTTTAGGTATGCTGGCATGGGTCATAGTAGCCGGATGGCCACACAACGACTCCACTCCACCCAATGATTCAGCAAGAGTGAATATCTTAAACCGCTCCAGCACTTTTACAGCTGCTTCTTTGGTATCTTCTTTGAGGTCAAAAGAAAGCATTCCGCCAGGCATATGCATTTGCTTTTGCGCTGTTTCATATCCTGCATGAGAAGTTAATCCGGGATAGTATATTGTTTTCACTCGATGGTGGCCGCTCAACCATTCGGCTATCTTCAAGGCGTTTTCACAATGCGCCTTCATACGTAAGTGTAGTGTTTTTATACCGCGCAAAACAAGAAAGCAATCCTGAGGACCCGGCACTGCGCCGCAGGCATTTTGTAAAAAATATAAACGCTCGGCAATTTCTTTTGCATTCACAATTACAGCACCCAATACTACATCAGAATGCCCTCCCAGATATTTAGTTGCAGAGTGCACTACTATATCAGCTCCCAATGTGAGAGGCCTCTGTAAATAAGGACTGGCAAAGGTGTTGTCTATGGCTACGTAGATATTTTTGTTTTTTGCAAAATTGCAAACGTGGGCAATGTCTATAATGTGCAACAATGGATTGGTGGGTGTTTCAATCCATATCAATTTTGTTTTATCGTTAATAAATTTTTGCCATTCTCCATTCGCCATCATATTTACAAAATGAAAATTTATTCCATACGCAGCATACACTTTGGTGAAAATGCGATAAGTGCCGCCATATAAATCTTGTGTACACAGCACCTCATCGCCGGGTTTCAGCAGTTTCAATACAGCATCTATAGCTGCCATGCCGGAAGAAAAACATATGCCGTATTGTCCGTTTTCAAGTTCGGCAATGCAGTTTTGTAAGGCTGTGCGTGTAGGGTTGTGCGTGCGTGCATACTCATATCCCTGGTGCACCCCCGGCGATTGTTGTGCAAAAGTAGAAGTCTGGTAAATGGGGGTCATCACGGCTCCGTAGCCCTTATCCGGCGATACTCCGGCATGTACAGCTTTGGTAGAAAATTTCATATGATTAAAAGTAAAACTAAAGTCAAAATTATAATGAATTCTTAAACCGGAAATGCCGGATGTACTTTTACCCTGCACTCTATCGTTTCAAAAATAACAAACCACATGAATACAATAAATTATCGGCTTGGGGTTTTGCCATATGTTCCGGATGAATCCATTTTATTCATAAGATACAATTTGTTTCATGACTTCGATCCGGATTCCGCATGAGTAAAAAAGTCTGGCGAAATTTTTTTTTATGCAGGGCGCGCCCCTGCGGGGCCGGGCTGTCCGCCACTCCGCTCTCGCTTC
>JANWYS010000078.1 GCA_025054875.1 Cytophagaceae bacterium
GCCAGTGCGGAGCTTCAGCGGAGCACCGAAGCGATAGCGGAGTGGCGGACAGCCCGACCCCGCAGGGGCGCGCCCAACAGAAAAAAAACTTCATCACACTTTTCCGCTAATGCTTAATCGTTTAACACATGAATCTGCAGATGAAAAAGTAACTGTTTTTTCTATTGGAATGTATTCGTTAGAAATACATATTTGAAAATCTCTCCGCAGCGATTCCATCTAATAAAATGGGTTAAAGTAAAATAGGTATAAGGGGAAGAGTTCGATTCTTTTGCAAAATATTCTTAAGGCTCATTTTGTATATCTTCTTCAGTTTCGGAATCTAATGGGTCGGCTTCCTGAATGGGTATGGTATCTCTTATGGGCTCAGGTCTGTAAGGGCAGTTGATGTTGATGGACAATTTTTTAGGCCGTTTAAAAAATCCTCTTTTTATTCCCAGAGAGGTATCTTTGTATATTTTTTCCATGTACAAGCCAAAAATGGGGAGAGCCACTCTTGCACCCTCGCCCAGCTGTGAGGTACGGAAATGTACACAGCGGTCTTCAGCGCCAACCCATACTCCGGCCACATGGCTTTTGGTAATGCCGATAAACCAACCATCGGAGTGATTGGAAGTGGTTCCCGTTTTGCCTCCCACTTCGTTGCCGCTGAATATGTCGTATTGAAACAAAGCCTGCGAAGTGCCTCCGCGCTCCTCGGTGCCCCCTTTCAGCATGTGTACCATTACATAAGCCAACTCTTCACTAAGGGCATCTTTGGTTTTTGGCCTGAACTCGGCAAGAATATTTCCATTTCGGTCTTCGATGCGAGTAACGAAAAATGGTTCTATCCATACACCGCTATTTACGAATGCCGCATAAGCGCCCGTCATTTCATACACGCTTACATCGCTGGAGCCCAGCGCAAGAGAGGGTACAGGTTTAAGAGGGCTGGTAATTCCCAGCCTGCGGGCATATTTGATGACTTCTTCGGGGCCTATTAATTTCATCAAGTGTGCCGTCACGGAGTTTACGGATTTTCCCATAGCACGCCGCAAGGTGATGGAATCTCCTGTAAATATCCAATCGGCATTTTTGGGGCTCCATACCACTTCCTTTCCATCTTCCATGTATCGGAAGGTGATGGGTACATCGGGCAAGAGGTAGCAAGGAGAATAGCCATTAGCAATGGCCGCTGTGTATACAAAAGGTTTGAAAGCAGAACCGGGTTGCCTTTTACTTTGTTTCACGTGGTCGTATTTAAAATACTTGTAGTTTATGCCGCCTACCCATGCTTTTATTTCGCCCGTAAACGGGTCCATAGCCATGAAGCCGCAGTGCAGATAGTGTTTGTAATATGCCATGGAGTCGAGCAGGTTAAATGTGGTGTCTTTTTCTCCTTGCCAGGTGAAAACTTTCATTCTGCGGGGTTCATAGAGATATTTTTTTACCTGAGGGCTGTTCTCTCCATATTGCGCTACAAGGGCTTTGTATGAACTCAGTTTTTTTACATGGCTCATAATGAAGTCCGGAATTTCTTTGTTGTTTTCATATCGCCATGGATTTTTGCCTTTCCAGTGATCAAAAAAAGTCTTTTGTAGTTTAGACATATGTTCTGCCACGGCTTCTTCGGCATACTGCTGCATGCGTGAATCTATGGTAGTATGAATTTTCAATCCGTCTGAGTAAAGATTTCTTCCGTTTTTTTCGCACCATTCATTCAGAAACTTACTCAGTTCGCCTCTGAAATAAGTGGCATAACCTTCGTTGTGGTCTTCTGAAGCGAATTTCAAGCCGAGAGGAAGTTTTTTTAATTCTGATGCTTCACTCGGCGTCAGGTTGTTGTTTTCAACCATCAGATCAAAAACAAGGTTGCGCCTTTTGATACAATTTTTAGGATTAAGCTTCGGGCTGTATAATGTAGGTGCTTTGAGCAAACCTATAAGCACAGCGGCTTGTGACGTAGTGAGGCTATCGGGAGTGGTATTGAAAAAGGTTTTAGAGGCAACCTTTATGCCGAAAGCATTGCTTCCGAAATCTACGGTATTCAGATACATGGCGATAATTTCATCTTTGGTGTAGCGTCTTTCAAGTTCAACGGCCAACATCCACTCTTTGGCTTTGGCGATTAAGATTTTGAGAAGGGGTATGTTGCCCAGCAATCCTTTATCTTTTCTGGTTTTAAAAAGATTTTTTGCCAATTGCTGGCTTATAGTGCTGGAACCTCTTTGGTCGCCTTTTATCATGTAGTAGAATATAGCAAAGAAGGCTTTGAAATCTATAGCTGAATGTTCGTAAAAGCGTGTATCTTCCGTGGCTATGAGAGCTTTGATGACTACCGGGGAGATTTTTTCAAAAGGCACAGGACTACGGTTTTCACGAAAGTACTTTCCGAGTATCTGGCCATCGGCAGAGTAAACTTCTGAAGCCTGATCTGTTGTGGGATCTTCCAGAATATCTGTGGCGGGGAATCCTCCGAAGAGCCACAGAAAATTTATTCTTATCAGCAAAGTAAACAACAGCAGGTTAAAAATGAACCATGAAAAAATAGTCCACGCAATGATGACCAATCTGCCATATTTTTGCTGCCTTAAGTTGTAAAAAATGGTTGCTGCCTTCACCTGTTATTCTACACAAATCAATGAGGTTTCAAAAATCAGTAAAATAAAACCATTTTACAAAAAAGCCATGCAGTAAAGTTTTGTTAAATTTATGTTGATGTAGTAGCAATGCTCAATATTTCTTCTACGAACTCTCTTGAGTTACTCAATCGGGGTACTTTATTCTGTCCTCCTAATTTTCCTTTTTTCTTAAGCCATTTATAGAAAGTGCCCTCCGATACAGCATGTATTATGGGACGTTGCAGGGCAAGGTCTTTGTAACGCTTGGCTTCATAGTCTGAATTCAACTGTTTCAATGCTTCGTCCAATGCTAATGCAAATTCTTCCAAGCTTTCAGGAGGTGTTTGAAACTCAACCACCCATTCATGAGCTCCTTTGTTGGTTTCTGAAAAATAAATCGGAGCGGCAGTAAAGTTATTTATTATAGCATTTGTTTTTTTACATGCTATAGTCATTGCTGACTCTGCATTTTCAATTACTACTTCTTCGCCAAATGCATTTATGTAGTGTTTGGTGCGGCCTGTTATTTTTATTCTGAAAGGAGAGAGAGAAGTAAAGCGTATGGTATCTCCTATTTTGTAGCGCCACAGTCCTGCGTTGGTGCTTATCAGCAGAGCATAGTTTTTGTTGAGTTCTACCTCATCGAGGCGGAGAGTTTTGGGAGTTTTGCTTTCAAACTCTTCCACAGGTATGAATTCGTAATATACGCCATGGTCAAGCATAAGCAACATTTCATCCGATTTATCTAAATCCTGAAATGCAAAAAAACCTTCTGAAGCGTTGTATGTTTCAAAATAACAAACCCGTTCAGAAGGGAAAAACTTTTTAAATAACTCTCTGTATGGGTGAAAGGCCACAGCGCCATGAAAAAATACTTCAAACTGAGGCCACACTTCCAGCATATTTTTTTTTCCTGTTTTCTCTAATATTTTTTCGAAAAGTACTACGGTCCATGTAGGCACTCCGGATATGTTGGTTACATTCTGATTCTTTATGGCATCAGCCATTTTATCTAACTTACTCTCCCACTCACTCATCAGTGCTATATGAATGCCGGGCACTCTGGAAAACTCGGCCCACTTGGGTAAATTGGACATAATAACGGCCGATATATCTCCGTAATATGAATTTTTATTTCGTGGGTTTACTTCATAGCTTCCCCCTATACCCAAACTTTTACCGGCAAATAAGTTGCTGTCCGGATAGTGGGTAAAATATATTCCCAGCAAATCTTTGCCTCCCCGGTAGTGACAATCTTGAAGTGCCTCACGTGATACAGGTATAAATTTACTTTTCGCATTTGTAGTTCCTGACGATTTGGAGAACCATGTAATGTGCGAGTTCCACAATACATTCTGCTCGCCACACATCATGCGGTCTATATATGGGAATATATCCTCGTAGCTTGATACCGGTACAAATTTTCGGTAATCTTCCTGGTTACGGATTTTATCGTATTCATATTTTTTTCCCCACTCAGTCTGCCTACCATTTTTTATTAAATATTGAAACACGAGATCTTGGACTTCAAAAGGCGCATTACGTATGCGTTCAATACGATTCATACGTTGCCTGAGTAATTTTTTTAAAATAGGATTAACAAGCATGCATGTAACACAGACATTCTTACAAATGTAATTATAAATCACCAAATGCTAATCTGCAAAATATAAAAGGGTTTCTGTGATGATATAAACCATGCCCGGCAAAAAGTAACAATCATATACTAAACAAATTTTTCTCAGGCGGCAAAAGCCCAGGTGAAGATGTTTGCTTTTAAGTTTTCAAAACGGGTTTTACAATTAAAATTAAAAAAACATAGAGATAGTACAGGAACCTATCGTAAAAAATGACATACAAAATCCGTATTATTTTAATTTAATATCGGGGCGCCTCGCCGGCCTCATCAAATGCGATATTCAGAAAGCTCAAATACGTTTTTGTCAATACACATCTACGTTTCTATCCGTATCAGGCCGGCGACCGCGCTATCCGCTGCAAGTCCTCGCACCTTGCCGCACACAACCTCAGCGTGCTGCGGGCTTTCCGCTCCTATCGCTGGCGCAAGTGTGTGCAATGGCCTGCGCCTTACAAACTTACACATGTGTATGTAGAAGGCATAAAAAGTAACCCTATCATCTCATTTCATACAACAGAGTCGTTATTGTCAGGATTTCTGTGAGAATTTTATAAAATGGGTTAATGCAAACATCCCGGCAAACACACCTGCTATCTCCATCCGCCGCCCAAAGCACGATAGAGATTTACTTTTGCATTCATTTGTTTCAGCTTGACTTCTACCAAATCCATTTTTGCTTCTAAGGCTTCTCGCTGGGTAAAAAGTACCTCACCATAATCGGCACGAGCTGAATTGAATAAAGTATTGGCAACAGAGATGGACTCCATAAGTAATTCTACTTGCCTTTGCTTGGTCTGAAAGCTATTGGTATAGTTTTCTACTTTAGCTAATTGATTGAGCACGTCCGCATAAGCATTAATAATTTTTTGCTCGTAGTTGTAGACAGCCTGTATTTGGCGGGCTGAAGCGTTACGATAGGCGGCTTTGATAGCATTTCGGTTTATCAGCGGTGCCACAACATCGCCGGCGGCATTGTATAAAACCGATTGCGGTTTGAACAAATAAATCGCACTGAAAGCCTGAAAGCCGCTTCCGGCGTTCATTGTAAATGAAGGGAAAAAATTAGCCCTTGCGACTTTCACATCCAATTTTGCGGCTTCTAATTCATATTCGGCTTGCTTTATGTCAGGCCTGTTTTCAAGAAGTTGAGAGGGCAAACCTGCCTGAATAGAATCTACGGGCATTTGAAGGAAATCAACGGACGACCTCTTTATCGGAGATGGGAAGCGCCCGCAGAGCAAGTTAAGGCGGTTTTCAGTTTCGGTAATTTTTTGCCGCACAGCGTATTTTAGATTTTCCGTATTGAGCAGTTGTGCCTCAAAGCGGTTTATGGCCAGTTGCGTCACTCTTGCCGATTCTTTCTGTTGTTTCACCACTTTCAATGCGTTTTGTTGAGTTTCTATGTTTTTTTCTATTATGTTCAAAAGGTTGTCTAATGCCATGAGTTCATAATAAGCATCGGCAATTTCTGCTACCAGCTTGGTAACCATAAAATTTTTCCCTTCTGTGGTTGCAAGAAATCTTTTTTGAGCAGCAAATTTGGCGTTGCGTAGTTTTTTCCAAACATCTATTTCCCATGTAGCACTGGCTCCAAGCATAAAATCACCGGAGGGTTCGGGAAACTTTTTCCCGGGCAATACATCGAGTTGCTTTTCTACTACTCCCTGTTTCGTATAGTGTCCTGGCTTTTCCAGGCCGCTTCCACCCGTAGCATGCACAAATGGCAGATATTCACCTTTGCGTGCTTTGATCTCATTTTTAGAAATTTCTATTTCCTGTAATATTATGTTCAATTCCTGATTATTGCTGAGCGCACTATCAATGAGAGCCTCCAGGTTTTTATCTGCAAAATATTGTCTCCAGCTCAATTGTGCTGCATTTGAACTATAGCTTTGCATAAAGTACTTTTCAGGAGTTTTTTTGTTTTCTATTCGTAAGGTATTTTGTGGCGGCCGGCAACTGTTCTGTGGTATCAACAATAGCACAGCGCCTGTGAAGAAGATTGTTGAGATGGTATTTTTCATAAACTTACGTATTATGTGATTTCTTTTTAAAAAACTTTGTGATTCTATATAAAACGTTCATACGTTCGTGCGATTTACGTGGAGGTGCTAAGGCTTCAGCATTGTGGCTTCTGGCTACATCACTGTCATTGATCAATTTTTCTTTAAGGGCCAAACTTCCGAATATGTAGTATAGTCCCGGCACAATCAGCACTCCTATCAGGGTGCCCAGCAGCATACCTCCCAATGCGGACGAGCCTATAGTACGGTTACCTACGGCACCGGCACCGGTAGCACGTACCAGAGGTATGAGACCAACAATGAAAGCAAATGAAGTCATGAGTATGGGGCGGAAACGCACCTTAGCTCCTTCGATAGCAGCGTTGAATACTGAGGAGCCTTGTTTGGTTTTTTGTAAAGCAAATTCAACAATCAGCACAGCGTTTTTACCCAGCAAGCCAACCAACATGATAAGCCCGATTTGAGCATAAACATCGTTGGCCAATCCCATAACTTTCAGTAACAGGAACGAACCAAAAATACCCACAGGCAGTGATAACAGAACAGCCAGAGGCAAGATGAAACTTTCATATTGAGAAGCCAATACGAGATAGACGAACACCAGCACAATGATAAAAATAACCAACGCATCGTTTCCTCTTTTAGCTTCATCGTAGGAGAGACCCTCCCAGGCTATGTCATATCCATTGGGCAGGGTTTGCTCTGCCACCTCACGTATGGCTTTAATAGCATTGCCTGTAGTATATCCTGGTGCAGGTACTCCGCGTATGCAGGATGAGGTATATAAGTTGTAGCGAGTAATCTCATTAGGTCCTTGTGTTTTTCGTAAAGTCATGAACGAGGAGTAAGGTACCATTTCGTTTCTATCGTTTTTCACATATAGATTCAGTATATCCGAGGGCAACTTTCGGTATTGAGGGCCGGCTTGAGTGTAAACTTTGAAAAAGGTGTTGAAACGTGTAAACCCCTGTTCATACGTGCTACCGATAAGTATGTTCAGATTTTCCATAGCCTTGCCTATGGAAACTCCTTTCTGCATAGCTTGTTCATTATCTATGATAAGTTCATACTGCGGATAATTGGCTGCATAAAAGGAAAATAATCCGGTTAGTTCTTTGCGTTTTTTTAAAGCCTCCATAAAATCAGAATTTACACGGTCGAAGGCCTGATAGTCTACAGTGCTGTTTTTATCCAGCAGCAGCAATGAAAAGCCTCCCGAAGAGCCATAGCCGGGTACAGCCGGAGGTTCGAAAAACTCAATTACAGCGCCAATGTTTTTGGTTTTTTCTTCCAACTCTTCTATCACTTCTTTCACGCTGCGGTGGCGATGTTTCCAGTCTTTCAGATTTATAAGACAGGTGCCGGCATTAGAACCACGGCCTTCAGTCAGTATTTCGTATCCGGCAAGTGAGGTTACTGACTCAACCTCTTCAATTTCCTTAGCAAGGATTTGAAGCTGATGCGAAACTTCATTAGTACGCTCTAAGGTACTTCCCGGAGGGGTTTGTATGACGGCATAGATCTGTCCCTGATCTTCATTCGGAATGAAACCTGATGGAAGAATAGAGTTGATACCTATGCTGCCCAATGAGAAGATAGCCAATACCAAAAAGGTCACCAGCCTACGGTTTACTATCAATTGCAGGAGCTTTGTATACTTACCGGTGGCTTTGTCAAAAGTTTTGTTGAACCAGTCCAAAAACATATTTATCGGCGACTTTTTTCGTGGTAATCCGTGATGGTTTTTCAATATCATGGCACAAAGTACGGGAGTGAGTGTAAGTGCAATGATCCCTGATAAGATGATGGAGCTGGCTATAGTAATGGAAAACTGACGATAGAACACGCCTACCGGCCCACCCATAAAGGCAATAGGAACAAATACGGAAGTCATAATTAAAGTAATAGCTATAACGGCGCCGCTTATCTCGCCGAGCACTCTGCACACAGCCTGATAAGGTGTGAGGTTTTCCTCTTCCATTTTGGCATGCACGGCTTCCACCACTACTATGGCATCGTCTACCACAATACCTATGGCCAGTACTAATGCAAAAAGCGTGATCAGGTTTATGGTAAGGCCAAACATCTGCATAAAAACGAACGCTCCGATAAGCGACACCGGAACAGCAATAATGGGAATAAGCGTAGACCGCCAGTCGCCGAGAAAAATAAATACCACTAATGCCACAAGTATAAATGCTTCTATCAACGTATGTAACACCTGATCTATAGCGGCGTCTACAAATTTTGACACGTCGTAATTGATTTCATAGTCCATGCCTGGAGGAAAATCTTTTCTCAGCTCTTCCAGTTTGTCTTTGGTAAGTTGTATCACTTCACTGGCGTTGGTGCCAAAGTTTTGTTTCAAAACTATTGAAGCGGAAGGATAGCCGTCTTTGTTAGAATATATGTCATAAAACTGACTGCCGAGCTCTACTTCGGCAACGTCTTTGAGTTTTAATATTTCACCATCAGGGTTAGCGCGCACGATAATGTTTTCATATTCTTCCGGCTTGTTAAACCTTCCTTTATACATAAGGGTAAACTCGAGGGATTGTGCTTTTTTTCCGGAAGCCTGCCCTAACCGGCCGGGGCGGCCGATGATGCTTTGTTCTTCCATCGCTTTCATTATCTCTTCAGTAGATACATTGTAGGCACGCATGCGGTCGGGCTTTAGCCATACACGCATGGCATAAGTGCGACTTCCGAGAATTTGTGCTCTCCCCATTCCGGGAATACGCTGCAACTCAGGAATAATCGTAGTATAGGCATAGTTGTACAGAAATTTTTCATCCGCATTTTTATCGGTACTATACAGGTTTACATACATGAGCATGCTGGGTTGAATAGGAGTAATGATTATACCCTCACGTTGTACCAGAGGAGGCAGGTTGTTCATGATGGCATCCACTCTGGTTTTGACGTTTACTACTGCTGCATTGGGGTCTGTGCCTGGCTCAAATACAATCTGGATAGTAGCTTCACCCGCACTGGCTGCGCTGGAGGTCATGTAAAGCATACCTTGCACACCGTTTATAGCGCGCTCGAGTGGTATGAGTGTAGATTCTACCAATACTTGTGCGCTGGCGCCCGGATAGGCGAGAAATATATTTACCCTAGGCGGAGCTACATCCGGAAACTGCGATATCGGACGTGTTTTTATGGCTATGATGCCCAAAAACACTATGGCTAACGATATAGAAATGGCCAATACAGGCCTTTGTATAAATTTTGTAAACATGATTTCTATTGTTCTTTATGATGTAAAACACAGTTCTACTCTGCATGGAGCTCGTTGAGCTCATTAAGAATTTTTTGAAAATCCACTATTTCATAATGGATTTTTTGCCCGCTTTTTACCTTACGCAAACCCTCTATTAAAATCTTGTCGTTGGCTTTTAACCCTCTTTTCACCGAATAGATGTGGGGCATTTCATACTCTATTTCGATTTGTTTGGCCTTGACTATATCTTCTTCCAAAACAAATACATATTTTTTGTCCAATATCTCAAAGGTAGCTTTCTGTGGTATGAGCAAGGCTTTTTGAAGTCGTACCGGCATCAGTATGTTTCCTGTTTCACCATTGCGGAGTATACCTTCGGGGTTGTTAAAGGTAGCCCTGAAAGCAATATTCCCTGTTTCATTATTAAAGTCAGCTTCGATGGTTTCTACTATTCCATCTTCAGGGAATAGATCGCCGTTGGCTAATTGAAGTTTTACTTTTAGAGATCCTGGTGTTTTATGATGTTTGGCAAATTGCAGATATTCAGTCTCGGGTACGTTGAAATACACCCACATTTTGCTGTTGTCCGAAAGGGTAGTGAGCAGAGCGCCTTCATCCAGAAGGCTACCCAGGCGTATATCTTTAAAACGCCCGACAATGCCTTGAAAAGGAGCCCTTATCTCTGTAAATCCCAGATGTGCTCTGGCTAATGCCAGTTCTGCTCTGGCCTTTTCTAACTTTGCTTTTGCCAGCGACAATTCATTTTTTGAAACCACCTTGCTATCGGCCAGCGCTTTAGTATTCTGATATTCTATCTCTGCAAAGTTTACTTCGGCTTCGGCCTTCTGTACTTCTGCCTGATATATTACCGGCATGATATGAAATAGTAATTGTCCTTTTTTTACCAATTGTCCTTCGTCTACGTATATCTTCTGAAGATAGCCTTTCTCAAGAGCTCTCAACTCTATGTGCTGAATGGAGTGAATCTGACACACATAGTCTTGATATATAGTCGTGTCTTTTATTACCGGCAGGGATACCTGATATTTTGTGTTTGAATCATTATGATGGTTCTTGTGGCGACAGCCAAACAAGAGAACCGTTGCCATCATAAATTTTATTAATAAACGTTTCATTTTTGTAAGTAATGATTGAATATTTTGCTCGAATTATAAATCCGTATTTTCTTGTAGTGATCCGGACAGTTGGGGATAATAATCTGTCGTGGAGATTCAAAGAGCAAACTGATCTGTTTAACACATAAGAGTGTATTCTTGCAAGATATTCTAGCCTAAAAAACTTTTCCAACTGTGCTGAAGCACGAACAATGGAATTCTGTGGCGATTGTGAAAGGAAGATCTGAAGTTAGAATACGAATTTATGCTGATGTCGTACTCTATAATTCTAAAAAGAATAGACTGTGACTTAAAGTCGCATTTAAAATTAATTTCTTCCTTGGAATCAGAATCTTTAGAACTTTCACCTTCTGGATCTGATAGTGGCTCTGATGGTGCCGGCAAAGGATAGTCTGTATTTCCTTTTGTTTGGTCAGATAAATCTAAATAGTCGGTTAATTCCTCACAACGTCCATAGCTTATTAGGTCGTTGCCATATGTGATGATGAAAGAGTAATTCGTAAGCAGAACAATCAGCGCAACGCCAATCATAAGAATTAGTTTTTCCCATTTAGCTACTTGCGCGTGCATTGAATTTCTGCTTTTCATATTGCCAATGTAGCATTTTTTTTCATCAGTACAAATTTTTTTGTGTTTAACCATTTACTTTTTTTTAAAAATCAATATTTATAGGTAAACAGTAGATTAACACATTGTATAAACCTCAGAAAATGAAAACTTTTGGGTATTTGATTAAACTACCTTTAGCAGTTGTATTTTTTTCACTACTGCACCATCGTTGCTTTGCTCAAGTTTCAATATCGGGGGTTATAAATAATTACACTAAAGTTACTGCTGTTAATACCGGTTGCAATTCGGTTACGGTAAACAGTGTTGCCGGGTTTTCAGCGGGTGCCAGAGTGTTAATCATACAGATGAAAGGCGCCACTATTGATGTAATGAATGGTCCTACATATGGAAACATAACTGCCATAAATAATGCCGGCAACTATGAAATAGCCGAAATTCTTGGCATTTCAGGCCTTGAGATATATTTTAAAAATACACTGCTGAAAAGTTACACTCCTGCCGGTCTTGTTCAATTAGTCAGTATACCTCAATATTCAGATGTGAACATCGTAGGCACGCTCACCGCACAACCATGGAATGCTGCTAGCGGTACAGGTGGAGTGCTCATATTCGAAGCCAGCGGCACGGTAACCATGAATGCTGATATTAACCTTAGCAGTTTAGGCTTTACCGGAGGCGCTCCCAGTGTAAATGGTGGCACCTGCGTGTTTGGATCTACTCCGAACTATGCATATGCGGCTACTTCCAGCAATGGTGCTATCAAAGGAGAAGGGATAGTCATAGCCGCCGCTGGTTCAGAGGGTGGGAGAGGGAAACTGGCCAATGGTGGAGGAGGAGGAAATAACCACAACAATGGCGGGGGCGGAGGTGCAAACTATGGTGCAGGTGGACAAGGCGATAACCGATCAAGCGGTTGCAATTCTACATACCCATCAGCTCCCGGTATCGGCGGATTAGCATTAGGCCCTACATTTTACTCAAATACAATCAATAAAATATTTCTTGGCGGCGGGGGAGGTGGCGGACATCAAAACAACAACCTGGCTCGCGCCGGTGGCGATGGTGGTGGTATCGTCATCATTAAAGCTTCCGCTATTAATGGCAACAACCATAGCATCATATCGCAAGGTGATTCGGTAGGATACAATGAAATAGACCATGGCGATGGCAATGGCGGCGGTGGAGCCGGCGGCACTGTTTTGCTGCAAGTGAACAACTATACTTCTCCCTTAAACATAAACGTAAAAGGCGGTGCCGGAGGGTGGACAAACGGAGGAGGTTACCCTGACCGCTATTTCGGCCCTGGCGGTGGAGGTGGCGGTGGTGTAATTTGGATGAGTGTAGATAATCCATTAGTGTCAAAAAATTTCAGCGGAGGTAACAGCGGATGGTCTACTACGCATAATTCTCCATACGGTGCTGTATCTGGAAGTCCTGGTGCTCTACTTACAGGGCTCTCCATTCCTGAAAGCTCTACACTTTTCTCCCCACCTTGTATCGTGACACCCGTCTCTTTACTTTCTTTTTATGCAAAAAACTATGGTAGCAAAACTAAACTCATCTGGACTATTACCGATGAAGACAACAATGCGTTCTTTACCTTAGAACGTAGCACAGATATGGACAACTGGCAACGCATAGCTTATGTGCCTTCTGTAAAAAGTAAATCTCTTTATGAATATCAATACATAGACTATCAACCCTTGCAAGGCACTTCATACTATCGTCTTTCCCAAACAGATGCCGACGGAACTCATACTACACTTGCCATCGCTAAAACAGAAACCCATTCAGTTGGTAACGGAATCGTTAAAAGCATCTTCCCCAACCCCGCATCTGATGAGATCAACATACACCTTGCAAAAGAAACACCTGCTGTGCACATTAACATATATAATGCTGCCGGCATAAAAGTAGCAGACACTGAATATACCACATATGAGACACTGTTAAAAATAAATTTGAGTGAATTACAGCCGGGTATTTATCTGATGTCTGTATCAGATTACAATGAAATATATTATCATACCTTTGTCAAAGAATAACTCATTCATATGATACCTCAGAAAATTTGTTCTCGTAACTTCTCTTTGAATTGATTCTGATGTAAAACGTTCTGACAACATTAGGGTTGAAATCTCTATACCGATTCTTAAACTGGTTTACCCATAAGCAGAAAAGCATAGAGTCATGTTTTTTTATATTGGG
>JANWYS010000079.1 GCA_025054875.1 Cytophagaceae bacterium
AAAACGCTTTTGAAACTCGAAAAGCGATAGACTTTTGAATCTTGCTTCCTTTTTAACCATCGTATGCTAAGATTTAACAAAAGCGTAATTAATTAAAAGCCTAATCCAAAACATAAAATAAGCTGGTGTAATTGGTCAGTGTCAGACAAGGACGAAACAGCCTCAATAGTTACATTCGGAGCCAGCTATACCGGCAAGTGGAAAGAAAATAAACTCACTCCTTCCGGGCTGTTTGTGAGAGAAGAACTTATAAAGAAAAACTCTCCCATTTTCGATTCGTTATCAAAAGAGTAAACTGCGTCAGCAATGCCTGATCAGCCTTACATATATTGTTTGTTGTTCAATCGCTGCTGTTTTAAAAGCATCAACAGCATTTAAAGTTGATACAAACAAATTGTTAATAAAGTCAGAATTGGGTATCCGGATTTTCCAATACAAATCCATGTTGAACTTCGTCATTTATAAAGTCTATATGCAGGCCTGTGATGTACATGAAATGTTTCTTATCTACGTATATAGGGATATGTTTAATATAAAACTCCTTATCATTATCTGATTTAACATCGAAAGCCAGCAGATAACTCACTCCTGAACACCCGCTACCCCGTATACCTATGCGAAGGCCCATATCGGAAGGAATATTTTTTTGATTATATATTTTGACAATTTCTTCTACAGCGGCATCGGATATGACAAAGGGTAATTCGTCCGTCATGGTAGTAAATGAATCAGTTATGTTTGCTTATAGTAAAAGAAGAAAAATTCAAATGAAAATACGGATAGTTAGTTTTCTGAGCGAAATCATTTTGGTGATGTTCTCTTGTTTGGATTTCATCAGCAGTATAACCGAATAGGTTTTTTTCCTTTATGGCAATTTCAACTTCCTTAGGCACCATATCTTCCCATCCGGGAGTATTTTTCTTGAGCATGTCAATTACTTTATCAGAAAAAATATGAAGTATGTCATGTTGATATCCACGGATGTCTTTAATCTTATTGTTTTCAAAAAGGTACATGTATAAATATCTTAAATGTTCGGGAAGAGTAAAAGTTTCTGCATTGTACAGACTTCCGTCCGGTTTTAAGGCCGGATATACATAGAGTTTCACATTTCTGCTGAAGAGTAAAGCAAAGGATTCCAATATTCCTCCTTTAAGATTGGTATAATATTTTTCGTTAAAAATGTCGGCCAGATTGTAGGGGCCGAGTATGATTCCTATTTTTAGCTTGGTGTAGCGGTTAAAAAAATCAACCAGGCGATAATATTCCTGATAGTTGGATATAAGAACATTTTTACCCAGAGAGCATAGCAAATCAGCACGGTATAAAAAATCCTGGTAGTTAATTTCTCCTTCCGAACGGAGGTTGTTGAGAGTAAGCTCTGCTACTTGTACGATTTTATCTTTTTCTACATCTTCCTCTTGTTCAAATTCGCGCACGCCTGTTTCAAACATATCTATGTTAACTTTTGTACAAGGCCTGAATCGGCCACGCAAAGCCACAATGTGTTTTTTGTAAAACAAATCGGCAGGTTCGCGTACCTCTCCGGATTTATCGAACAGAGCGGCATTGGTATATCCTTTTTGTACAAGCATAAGGGCCAGCACACGATTATCTATATGCTTAAAATCAGGACCGGTAAGACTTATTTTATCAATTTTTATACGTTCGGTTGTAAGATTGTCCATCAGCGAATCCATGAACACTTCAATGTTGGAATGGTAGTATATACAAGCATAGATCATATTTACTCCCATTATGCCGAGAGCTTGTTGTTGTGCTGTGGCTTCCTTCTCCATCATGCGTACATGCAGAATGAATTTATTGGGCTTTGCAAACGGATGAAGCTGAAACTGTACACCCATCCAACCATGTCCCTGATTTGTCTTTTGAAAATTTATGGTAACTACCGTATCTGCAAAAGCAAAGAATGTAGAGCGCTCACCGCGAACATCTCTGAGCCTTTCTTCCAGCAGGCTGTATTCTCTGTCCAGCATCTTATGCAAGCGCGACTCACTCACATAACGTCCGTGTTCTTCTTTTCCATAAATAGCATCACTGAACGTCATATCGTAGGCCGACATTGTTTTAGCGATAGTTTGCGATGCCGCTCCGGCCTTGAAAAAAAATGCAGCTACCTCCTGTCCTGCCCCTATCTCTGCCAGTGAACCATAAGGCCTGGGGTCTAAGTTGATACGCAACGCTTTGGATTTGGTATCGGTTATTTTATCGTTCATATTAGCACATTGCTGTTTTCACTAAAATATATATTTGTCCGTAATTAAAACAAGTCTTACATATTTTTGTTCAGCATACAATTGTAAACCAGTGCTTATATAACAAGTTATCATAACATTACTCCCTATATGAACAAACTTGTTAACGTCATGATGCATTTTTACCATGATATCTCTGTATACCTTAATTTATGAGGAGTTCAGTATGTGTTGTTTAATTTATCTACTGACCTATTCTCGTCAATTCTAAAAGTTTTGTAACCGGAGGGTACAATGAACAAAGGCAGGTTTTTTAATTAAAACATAACAAAGAATTAATTATCATGACGGAATAAGGTTGAGAAATAATCCATACAATTTTTCGAGATAACATCACAGTGGAACGCCCGTTTAACTTTAGGCCAATCATTTTGACTTAACGAATACATGGCCAGATCCATTCATGAGCAATTTATTTTTTGTTTTCTAAATATTAAGCATTAAGGTAATTTTAGTATTCTTTGTATTTGAAAATTCTTGGGTTACGGGCAGAGAAAATTTTTAAATATCGTTTTATAGATTTACATCATCATCATACGTGATTCAGGTTGAGGTTATCCGGATATGTTAACATTAAAATCTTGCATACAGATGGAGTTGAACAGGTTAGAGATAATGCGCTTTGTTTTTGTAACTTCATTTGTGATCTTGCCTGCGTTGCTTATTGCACAGATAAATGCAAAAGCGAAAAAAGCTTTTTCCGAAGGTGAGTTTGAGAAAGCAATAACCCTGTACGAAAAAGATTTGGCCAAACTTAAAAAAGGAAGCAAAGCTCACCAGCAGACCTTGTATCAACTTGCAGAAGCTTACCGCATGTCGGGAAATTATTTCATGGCCGACTCCATACACAAATCGCTTGACTTTAAGATAGTATCATACTGGGGATATGCGTTGACGTTGATGCAGCAATATCGCACGGACAAATGCCTCGCGTTTGTAAACCGTGAATTAAAATTCGACCCCTTGCATCCGGAACTGCTCGCCATAAAGCATGCCTGTGAGCAAAACCTGAAAAAACTTGATGAAACCAAAACTATAGTGACGCCACAACCGCTTGCACAGATTTGCGGCAAGCCCAAAGCCGCTGCCAATGGTTTTTGTATTGGATCGTATAACTTGGAAAAGCCTAAACCCGAGGTTCTAAAAAAATTATATTCTAAAGAGAGAAAAACTACAGACAGTTCTACCTCATTGTATCCTCTTGTATGCCGCGGCATAAAAGCTAAGAAAAAAAACGGCACCTTGTATTCCATGGTTAGCAAAAGTAAAATATTGTATGTTGTACCGGAGTTGTATTTCGTTTACTACCTAAGCAAAAAAACACCTCAAAATGCCCCCGGTTTACTTCATGAAATCTGCATAAACGACCCTGCAATACCTTACGACTCAACCGGAGCAAAAATACCACCTGTAAGCAATACTCTTTACATTACTATAGATGTGAAACAAAAAGGAGAGGTCGTTCGCTACGGATGCCTATCTCCTGATGGACGTACTATGGTGATCAGCTCCAATAAACTCAAGGGCGAAGGTGGCTACGACTTGTTCATACTTAAACTCACCGATCAAGGTTGGTCTAAACCCATCAATTTAGGCTTAAGGGTAAATACTTCCAAAAATGAATTTCACCCGTTCATCTCGAGCAAGAACATACTGTATTTTGCTTCAAACGGGCATTTAGGACATGGTGGCTACGACATATACTCTTTTGACCTGAACAACATAGATTCGGCGCAAACGGAAAATCTTCCCAAACCTTACAACTCGCCTTACGACGACTACGCTTATCTTTATCATGAAGGTTCAGGATATGGATATTTCGCTTCTAACCGCCCCAATGGTATAGTATCGGGTAATGTGTTTTGTTTTGAAAACAAATTACAAAACTGTGATGCTAAACTTTTTTTTGCCGAAATAAAACCAACACGCTTGAAGTGCGATGAAAGCTTGTTTTGCAAAAATTTCGACATGAGTTATCTCAAAGATAGCATTAACAACTCTTATCAATACATATGGGACATGGGCGACGGAACGAAAAAAAAAGGCCTTAAGTTCAGGCATTGCTACGCACAACCGGGGCGATATGTAGCTACTATGTATAAGATTGATCCGATCTCAAAAAGCATAGACACTATAGGAGTCACTAAAAAAGAAATTATAATTGAAGAACGCGATTATTTGGTTTACGAAAAAAGTATTAAAAAGGATGAAGTGGAATTTAGCGCAGAAAATTCGGTGTGCAAGAAATGTGAAGATGTAAATTACTACTGGGATTTTGGCGATGGCAACTACGGATGTGGGCTTCACGTAAAACATCGCTATAAAAAGCCCGGTACATACAAACCGCGATTACTGATGACTTACAGAAAAGATAAAGAACCAAGAATCCAAATGTGTCAGGATGTGTTCAGACTGGAATTTTAATGATTTTTTTTATATTCGCTGAAACCTTTTCAAAGCTGAGACGTTTTTAGGATAAAAAAGCAAAGTTCAATACGTAACTAAATTTAAGGAGGGCACAATATGATATAGACTTCTACGTTAACCAAACAGATAACACATATGATGTATAGCAAATTGAGCGATACCGATCTTGTGTCGCTGTATATGAATGGTAACGAAGAAGCGTTTGCTGCCCTTGTTAAAAGGTGTCAATCAAAAGTATTCACAACTATATATCTTATTGTAAAAGACAGAGGCCATGCCGAAGATCTTTTGCAGGAGACGTTCTTTAAAGTAATTCGTAAGCTGAAATCCGGCGATTACAACAACGAAGGTAAGTTTATACAATGGGTATGTCGTATAGCACGTAACCTGGCTATTGACAGTTTCAGAAGAAACAAGCGCTACCCTATGACAGATGTAGACGAAGTACCGAAGTTGCAAAATTCACTGGATTTTTCAGAAGAATCCATAGAAGCGCTTCGTATAAAAAACGAAACGCATACGCTTTTGCAAAAACTCATAGAAAAACTCCCCGAAAACCAACGTGAAGTTTTAATCATGCGGCATTATGCAGAAATGAGTTTTCAGGAAATTGCTGAAGAGACAGGAGTGAGCATAAATACTGCTCTCGGGCGTATGCGGTATGCGCTTATTAACCTGCGCAAACTATTAAAAACCCATACACTTGCCTATGATAAAAACTATTACCCATCCACATGAAGTTGTAAAATTTATTTATGACGAAGTCCCGGAAGAGGAAAAAAACGAGTATATAAAAAAGTGCATCTTATACCCCGAAAAAGCTGAAGAAGCAGAAATGCTCATGGAAGTAAAAGACTGGTTGGATAAGAGCACCCTAAACCCTTCAGATTATGCAATACGTAATATTTTAAGTTATTCGAGAATGTTCAGATAAGGGAGCAAGGCGAACACGTTTGAAGCTTCAGCATGCTAAAGTTATTGGCATACTATGCATTGTTGTGCAATTTGAATTCGCAATATGCCTCCATTCATCCAATAACAAGAACAAATACAGCTAATTCAAATTGGTTTCAATGTTTACGATTGTATGCCTGAAAAAAATGTATTTAAAAATCAATGAGCGCCTGAGCTTGCCTGTGTAGCATTTCATAAAGGCGATTGTCTGAAAGTACATCATCTTGCCATATACTATCTATATTAGCTAACCTAGGTTTTACTGCCAGTACATGCATGCCCAGGTAGTTGAGTATATCCGTGAGATGACTCATGGCCAAAGAAGCCCCTTGCGTTCCGGAAGACAGTCCTACCAATGCACATTTTTTATTCTTAAAGCCGGACGGAAATTCCAATCCATCAATAAAGGCCTTCAACACGCCGGGGAAAGAACCATTGTATTCAGGCACAATAAACACAAATTTTTCTGATTGATTTATTTTATCTACAAAAGTATTGAAGGTTTGATTTTTTAGTTTGTTTTCATAGAGAGCTGAGAATACAAAGTCATGAGGAAGTTCGGATAAATCTATGATCTGCGCTTCTGCATTTTTCCCGGTCAATATACCGTGGTACATTCGCGCCAGTTGTAAGGTTATAGAATTTTTTCTGTTGGTAGACGATACAATGGAAATCATATTATTTCGAAGTAATACAATTATAGAGAATCACATCGCTCATTTCACCTCCACCTTTGCAAATGCCCTTTATAGCTACCCGATCGCCGGGTTTTATCCCATCAGCATTTGAAACAGAAGTATCTATACTGCAAAGTATGCCAAACATTTCTTCACGGTTAGCTTTCAGCACGAGTATATGCTCCCCATTTTCACTCCTCGTAATATCACTTACCACACCGTTCACCTGCAATACCTTATTCAAATAGTTCTGATTAGCCTCAACTTCATTTGTTTGATATTGCATAAACAAACTGTCTGCAGATATAATTATTACAGGACTTTGCGATAAGACATCCGTATCAGATGAACATTTCAAAAAATAAATTATGCAGGCTGTGAATACAACAAAAACTGAAAGCCCTATTGAAATTTTTTTTATCATGTATATCAATTAGCTCACAATCTAATTATTTTTTGTAAATCATAAAATTTCAAATATTAAACAACTCCGTACGAAAGTATTAAAAAAATGCTAAGACCTGAATTTGTTAAAAAAGCAATCACAAGATTTAAAGTCATACACATGTGTACATTCAGTTTGCACATAAGGTTTGTAAAACACAGCACCCATTGCACTCAACAAACAACGTAAATCTTATGGAACCTTGACGGCTCTGTAGGCCGCTCATTGAAAAGACTTGCAAAACGACGCAGCCATTTGCAAAATACGGTTTCATTCAAGTTAATATTGCAACGTAACAGGCAATTTACGCTTTGTTTAAAAAATGCTATATTTGCTTATCACAAAAAACTCAATTGGGTTTCGTCACGAAAAACTTAATCCTGAAGAGAAACAGTGCTTCTAATAATCACACGGCATCCATTATCGTTGTGTGTGGAAATAACGGGGGTTAAAAGCAAACCTGCATATGAGATAGAAACTCCTTTGAGTGTTTTGGAATTTAATACAAACACACAATTATAATTATGAAAATAAATCTGTTCAAAAATAAAGCGAGCTATGCAGGTATTGCAATATTGGTGTTTACCTTTATCTTTATCGTATATAGCCAGGACGATAAAAAAAATAAACAAAAAAAATCGTCTGCCGATATCAATTGGCTCACCTATGAACAGGCAGTAAAACTAAATGCGAAAAAGAAAAAGAAAATATTTATAGATGTGTATACGGATTGGTGCGGATGGTGTAAAAAAATGGACAACACTACATTTAAAGACCCCATCATAACCGAATACATGAACAAAAAATTTTATGCCGTTAAACTTAATGCCGAAAGCAAAAATTTAACTACCTATAAAGGATACAGCATGACCGATACTGAACTGGCAAAAAGAGTTTTTAAAGCCACCGGATATCCTACCACCGTATACCTGGATGAATCAGAAAACGTTCTCAGCCCCGTACCCGGATATCTGGATGCCAACACATTGAACATGATTTTACATTTTTATGGTGAGGATAAATACAAAATCATGACATGGGAAGAGTTTCAAAAACAATACACCTCTCAAAAATAGAGGGTTGTACAACCTCTCACAAACTACAGGATAATTTTTTTTCAACTCCAATTACGAATTAGCGGAAAAAAGTATAGCAAACTGATTTGAAGCAATAAAAAATCGGGAACAGTGTGCTGTTCCCGACGATGTGATGGATAGGGTTGTAAAATCTATACGAGCACGTTTTTTTTCGAACGTTCAGGACGAAGAGTACGTACTACGGCTCCGGCTTGCCACATTTCAGATTCACGTAAAGCTTTAAGCTCAAGTTCGAGCTTTTCCCTATAGTCGGGCTGGCTGTTGAGTGTTATAGTGCGTTCGGCTTCTTTTCCGGAGGCTACACTGTTGTAAAGCTCTTCAAAAACAGGCAAGGTAGCATCGCGGAATTTATCTTTCCAGTCAAGTGCTCCGCGCTGTGCAGTGGTAGAGCAGTTGGCGTACATCCAATCCATACCGTTTTCGGCCACCAGAGGCATGAGGCTTTGAGTGAGTTCTTCCACAGTTTCATTGAAAGCTTCTGAAGGGGAGTGTCCATTTTTTCTTAGTACACTGTATTGCGCTTCGAATATTCCTTGTATGGCGCCCATCAAGGTGCCGCGTTCGCCGGTGAGGTCGCTGAATACTTCTTTTTTAAAGTCTGTAGGGAATAGATATCCGGAGCCTATTGCAATGCCCATAGATATTACTTTTTCTCTTGCATTTCCGGAAGCATCCTGATATATGGCGAAGCTGGAGTTTAACCCTCTTCCTTCAAGAAACATTCTGCGTAGGCTTGTTCCCGAACCTTTGGGTGCTACTAATATTACGTCTACATCGGGAGGTGGCACTATACCTGTTTTATCTTTGAAGGTGATGCCAAAACCATGTGAAAAGTAGAGGGTTTTACCTTTGGTTAAATACTTGGAAACGGTAGGCCATAGTGCTATTTGGCCAGCGTCGGAAAGCAGGTAGCATATTATGGTTGCTTTTTGCAGGGCTTCTTCGATGTCGAAAAGTGTTGAACCCGGAAGCCATCCGTCGGCGATGGCTTTATCCCAGGTCTTAGAGTTTTTACGTTGCCCTACGATTACGTTAAATCCGTTATCTTTCATATTAAGGGCTTGCCCCGGGCCTTGCACACCGTATCCGATCACGGCTATGGTTTCGTTTTGTAGTGTTTGTCTCGCCTTTTCCAAGGGGTATTCTTCTCTGGTGATTACTTCCTCTTCTACGCCTCCAAAATTAAGTTTTGCCATAGTGTATGAATTTATGTTTAACTGAATTGATTTACAAAATATTTAGCTTTTGCCGTCAAGATTTGCTTATGGATACTACGTCCTGTATCCGGATCATATTTTTGTATATACGATCTACGTCGGCTTCTTCGGCTTCAAATTCCAACGAGCATGTAGCGCTTTGATCGTTTGTTTTTTTATATGTGAATGAGTTTACACACAATCCTCTTTTTCGTATAGGCATTAATATGCGGTCAATCGTTTCAGGACTGTGGTTGCATTGAATATGCCAGTTAAGTAGTACTGTTTTTTCCATATAAGTTTTTTACAAAGATATAAATTTATTTTAAAACCGCTTGTATATCTTGCTCATTCATCATCAGGTTGTTCCATTTGGCAGTAACGATTCCATCTTTAATGTAAAAAATTGCGGGGAAATCGGGACCGGATAGCTTTAAAAGATCTTTGTTGGTGTAGTAATAATATGGAAGATCCCATTTGCTTTCGGAAAGAAATTCGGCAAGTTTTTTTTCTTTACCAGCAATAACCGCATACACCGGGGGCAGTGCATATTTGCGTTTTAATACGGAAAGTTTAAGTGCTGTGAGTTTGCAGTGTGGGCAAGTAGTCAGAAAAAAAGCCAGGATATGTTTGCCTTTTGAGAAGTCAGGTTTTTGGCCTGAAAAATTGTAATCGCCCAGATACTTTGTGTCTAATTTATATCCTACATTTTCAATATCCATGTTAGAACTGGCCAGGAAATCCGGAGGGTTAATTATATAACTAAAACTGATTGAAGACATGGCAATGATACAGGTTGTTATACGTGCATACTTCCAGTAAAAAGGTTTGTTCATCTTGTATAAAAAAACTGCTACAAGAAGCATTGCTGAATTTTTATAGAGAGACTCCATAGGCGTCATCTCTAAGAAAGTACCAAAGCATCCGCAGTTTCCCTGATCTCCATGTGCATACATAGCCCATAGCAGATATATTGAAAAAAGCATCAGCAATGCAATGGTAAGCAGAAGTACTGTTCTGGTAAAAAAGTTGATTATTAACATTACTCCCAGAAAGATTTCCAATGAAATCAATAATCTGGCAAGTATGGAAGCAGTGATCCAATCAGCTAAACCTATGTCTATAAAGTTAAGTTCAAAAGGCTCTATGGGATATAACTTAATAACTCCCGAAAAAATGAATGTAGCTCCTAGTGCTACCCGCAAAAAGGTGATTAAAATGATGTGCAAATTCATAAGAATATTTTTTGCAATATTAATGCTTAAGCGGATTTTTTCCCGATTTCATATCTCTTTTTACCACGCCGACGATATTCAATGTTTTAGTTTTTTTATGCATCATAATCAGGATTTGGAACCCAAAAGCAACGCAAGCCTTTTCAGATGAGAGACTTGTTGTTTGAGTTTTTTAATGCCATGCTATGGGAATAACGCTTTGAATTTCCGGTCGGAAATTTTCTAATGGATAAAATGGGATAAACCACAATACAAAATTATGCTACTTCTCTCCATCAAAACAGTTCGGTAGTAGTGCGTGTCATAAACCTCACAACAAAAAAACATCTCTCATTTTGAATAAAAAAAGAGCTTGCAAGCAAGCTCTTTTTCAATGATAACAAACGACGCTTACCATCCTATTCCATAGTAGGCTTTTTGACCATTGGGATACACACCTTCTATGAGCAATCCTCCGTTGCGGTTGTTGTCAATAATATTCAGCACCTCAGCCGGAGAAGATACTTTTTTCTTGTCTACAGCGGTAATGATAAATCCTTCTTTTACCCCTGCATTTTTGAGCTTACCATCACGTATGTTGGTTACTTTCACTCCGTTTTCGAGATTTAGTTTTTTCAACTCTTCTTTCGGAGCGGGTTTAAGTTCTGCGCCCAACACATATGCCACATCGTTAGGATTCTTTTTCACTACAGCTATATCACCCATTTTGTTTTTGAGGGTAGCGATGGTGGTTTTGATTTCGCCTTTACGTTCGTAGGTTACTTTTACTTTGTCTCCGGGTCTGTAGCGTGCCACTTGCTCCTGGAGTTCGGAAGAATTGTTTACAGGAACGTCATTTATCTTGATTATCACATCACCTTCTTTTATGCCGGCTTCTTTAGCTGCACTTCCCTCGTTTACGGCACCTACATATACCCCTCCCACCTTGCTGAGACCTTTTTCTTTGGCAAGGTCGGCAGTAACGTCTTGTATCTGTATGCCGAGTAAGGCTCGTTGCACTTCGCCGTATTTGAGCAGGTCATCCATCACTTTTTTTACCAACGTCACGGGTACTGCAAAGGAGTATCCTGCAAAAGTTCCGGTAGGAGTTGCTATAGCTGTATTTATGCCGATGAGTTCACCTCTCAGGTTTACAAGAGCACCACCGCTGTTTCCCGGGTTTACGGCAGCATCAGTTTGTATAAACGATTCTATAGCCAGATTATCTTTGTCGCGCAGTATATTGATGTTTCTTGCTTTAGCGCTCACTATACCGGCTGTGACAGTAGAAGTCAGGTTAAAGGGGTTACCGACAGCGAGCACCCACTCTCCTATGCGGACATTGTCGGAGTTACCATACGTCACAAAGGGCAGTCCTTTTTCTTCTATTTTCAGCAAAGCCAGGTCTGTGGTGGGATCTGTTCCTATCAATTTTGCCTCGTAACTTCTTTTGTCGTTTAGTGTTACTTCAATTTTGTCGGCATTTTCAATAACGTGGTTATTGGTCACGATGTAGCCATCTTCGGTGAGGATAACTCCGGAACCTGAGGCCTCCTGCTTACCACCGCCATGTGGTATGCGGAAGCGCGGGCCACCTCTGAAGAAATCATCTCCGAAGAAATCTTTAAAAATGTCTTCCATAGGGTCTCTGTATGACTTGTTCGATGCAGAAACCTCATACATGGTTTTTATATGCACCACCGCCGGAGTCACTTTGTCGGCAGCTGTAATAAAGTTAATACCTTCAGGCACTATAATTTGGCTGGTATCGGATGAACTATTAAAGAAAGAAAATCTGTATCGGCTTTGGCTTTCCGTTATGGTTTCATATTTTTTTTCTTTAAAAAACAATTTATAACCACCAATAGTAATGGCTCCTCCCAACACAGAGGATACGAGCATACTAATAAACAAGGTTCGGGTATTCATAACAGATGGATTAATGAATTATAACTGCAACAAAATTATTATTCATAACGGCAACTTACAAATTTAAGTATGAAACAGGAGCGGATTTTACCGCCCCTGTTTTTTAGTTGATGTTGATGATTTTTGAAGATGTTTTTTTCTCATCTTTTGGAATTTTAACTTCCAACACACCATTCACGTAAGAGGCCTCTATAGCATCTACATTGGCATTTTCGGGCAATCTGAAGGATCTGTAAAACGAGCCATAAGAGTTCTCTATGAGGTGGTATTTTTTACCGTTTTCCTCTTTATGCTCTTTTTTCTCACCGCTTATGGCAAGTACATTTTCCTTCACCTCTATTTTGATGTCCTCTTTGTTCATACCGGGCAGAGACACACTTACATAATGGTTGTGGTCGTCTTCGGCCAAGTCTACAGAAGGAATGTTTTTACCAACAACTCCTCCTGTGAAGTCATTAAAGAAAGCATCAATCAAATCTGAATAAATTTTGGGCACAAATCGTGTTGTACCATGGTTGTTTTTAGTTAATGTCAGCATATATGTTACAGGTTTAATGGTTAAACATTTAATTACACATTTATCTACCAAGAAAATTTTATACCAAGACATACAAAATGAAAAAATGTCTTGAATACAGCATAAACAGCGAGCTCCAGATGACTATTTGTCGCTTTCCTTTTCTCTTCAAAGAAAAAATGTCATTTATTCTACTCATCATTAAAATGGTAAATCTCAACTTCCGGCGATAAAGTACAACTGAACTAAACTAAAGGTTAATATGGCATTTTGATGTTGAGCATATTTGAATGCTTCAGAAAGATTCTATGCGGCATTGTGAGTCTATACAACCATCACTTTGTACAAATATCTCTGCTAAGTGATATATACGTTATGACAGGCATCTCATCATAGACCATGCATCTACGTTGCTTTCCGAATGAATATAAGGTAATCACAGTGTATATATTTGTAATGTTAGTTGAGTTTGATTAATAATATTAAACTTTAACATATAGGGCGTGCCCCGCCGCTCCCATTTCCATGC
>JANWYS010000007.1 GCA_025054875.1 Cytophagaceae bacterium
TTTAGCGGAGCACCGCAGCGACAGCGGAGTGGCGGACAGCCCGGCCCCGCAGGGGCGCGCCCTACATAAAAAACATTTCGCAACATCTTTCGGTCAATATGTAATCGGGGTAAAACCCAATACTGAAAATATTTACGGAGTTACTTTCCAATACCAACATCTTGCTGATGTCGGTTTCGTAGAAAATTTGACAGAACAATAAGTAAAAAAGGGATTAATGACCGACATACTATCTTCAGTTATGCTTGCTGAGTTGCTTAATATCTTTGTGGTTGTTCCTGATGATATAACTTCGTTTTCCTGACGCAGCATAAAATAATTATTACATAAACGTACCATGTTGCAGATTTCATTATTAAAATGTTTTTTTACTTAATAATACACTTTGCACCAATGAACTATAGACTGTTTGGAAACTCAGGGCTACGTGTGTCCGAAATATGTTTGGGAACCATGGGCTTTGGAACAGAATGGGGTTGGGGAGCCGACTATGACACCAGTAAAAAGATATTTGACGAATATGCTCAGGCCGGTGGCAATTTTTTAGATACAGCTAACCGATATACTGACGGCACCAGTGAAAAGTATGTCGGTGACTTTATAAAATACGATCGCGATCATTTCGTCGTAGCTACAAAATATACCCTTTACGACAAGCACGATCTTAACTACTGCGGTAATCACAGAAAAAATATGTTCCGATCAGTTAATGAAAGTTTGAAAAGATTGCAAACCGAATACATAGACTTGCTTTGGCTTCATGCATGGGACTTCACTACTCCTGTTGATGAGATTATGAGAGGCCTGGACGACCTCGTACGTATGGGAAAAGTACACTACATCGGGATATCAGATACTCCCGCATGGATTGTTGCTCAAGCCAACACCATAGCTCAATTACGCGGATGGACTGCTTTTGTTGGGTTGCAAATAGAATACAGCCTCATACAACGTACCGCAGAACGTGATTTGTTGCCTATGGCCAAAGCATTCGGAATGACTGTAACTCCCTGGGGGGCACTGGGTGGTGGCGTGCTTTCCGGTAAATATCTGAAACAAGAAAAAGGACGACTCAAAGAATCCAGCCCAAGACTTCAAAACCCCCGAAACGCCGAAATCGCCAGCGTTGTTGTGGATATTTCTATGCAACATAATGTCAAGCCCATACAAATAGCCCTCGCCTGGATATTGAAAAAACATGATAACATCATACCCATTGTGGGCGCTTCTAAACCAGGACAAGTGACTGACAGCATACGAAGTCTTGATATCGAACTCTCTGAAAACGATATAGCTAGACTTGATGAATGCAGCAAAACAGACTTAGGGTTTCCTCATGAATTTCTTAATGCCAGTACCACTCAGGATGTAATGTTCGGCACTATGCAAAACCTTCTGAAAAGGTAACATTAAAACTATTCCAGAGACAGTATAAGTATTACATTTTCAGGACGCCGGATTTTCTGAGCTTTTTCACTTTCTTTGCGTTATCTTTACACTTTTTGCTGGCACGTACACAATCGGTAGAGTAGTATGCTACAAAAAGCAAAAGTAAAATGCTTATAACCTTTTTCATACAATGTTTAGTTTTTCACACCACACAAATTTAGGTATATTATTCGTCAAAATAAAATGATTTAACACTCATGAATAATTCTTCTCGTACTGACCTCTCTACATTGGGCGAATTTGGGCTTATCAACCGTATTAAAAGCAATACTTCTCTTCGGAACAAAGAATCCATAATTGGTATAGGAGATGATGCCGCAGTGCTTTACAAAAATGAAAATGAATATACACTCCTTTCTACTGATTTACTTATTGAAGGTATACACTTTGATCTGACCTATTGCCCGCTTGTTCATCTGGGCTATAAAGCGGTAATAGTAAACCTTTCTGACATTGCTGCCATGAATGGTATTCCACAGCAAATCACAGTAAGCCTTGCCATCAGCAATCGCTTTTCTGTAGAAGCTATAGATGAATTGTATAAAGGAATAGAAGCTGCTTGTAAAAAATATTCCGTTGACCTGGTTGGCGGAGATACAACTTCCTCCAAAACCGGATTGCTCATATCCGTAACCGCAGTTGGAACTGTGTCAAAACAAAAACTCACTCTCAGAAAAGGCGCTGCAGAAAATAACATTATATGCGTGACCGGCGATCTGGGCGCCGCTTATATGGGCCTCCAGGTATTGGAGCGCGAGAAACAAGTGTTTCTCGCCAACCCTGACATGCAACCCGAACTCTTCGGGAAAGAATACATCATACAGCGCCAACTCAAACCCGAAGCAAGAACTGATATAATACATGAATTTCTCTCGCTCTCCCTACAACCCACATCCATGATGGATATTTCCGATGGACTGGCCTCTGAAATCCTACATTTATGCCATGCATCGGACACCGGTGCCATCATATACGAAGAAAAACTTCCCATTGACCCAATGACGTATGAAACTGCACGCGAATTTCAGCTGGATGCAACCACATGTGTCATGAACGGAGGAGAAGACTACGAACTGGTTTTTACTTTACCTCTGAGCGATTATGATAAAATTAAAAACCATCCCTCTATTACCGTTGTTGGTTACATGACACCTAAGCATGAAGGAGTGAAACTCATGAGCAGAGGCGGAAATTTATATGATATAAAGGCGCAGGGGTGGAAACACTTCTGAGAACCCACTTGGCTACACCGCAAAACTCTCTCCGCATCCACACGTGCGCGATGCATTGGGGTTTATAAACTGAAAACCCTTACCATTCAAACCATCGCTGAAATCAAGAGTCGTTCCCAACAAATACAATAAGCTTTTTTTATCCACAATAATTTTAATTCCCTTGTCTTCGTAGACGTGGTCACCCGGATTTATTTGCTCATCAAAACGTAAATCGTACATAAGTCCCGAACAACCTCCTCCCTTCACAGCTACACGTATATTATGATTATCTGTGTATCCTTCTCTCTTCCTCAACTCGAGGATATGTTCTTTTGCTTTATCCGTAACGTTTATCATATGCTTTTTATGATGTAAACATGTGAATTCATGTTTTTGTTCTTTTTCAAATTTAATAAATGCCAATGAAGTATTAAAACTCTCCGGCTCTTAACTTCATACTTACTTTTGGGCTAAGTTCGAATTAACATTTTGTCATATGTTATGTAAGACCCAATAAGCACTAACGGCAAGAATCGGCAGCCTGTATTCTACTCACTTTTCATTAAACGCATAAGGTGTTCATTTCTGTACATATCATTTGAGGCAAATAACTTTACACTGGTGACTACTCCGTTTTAAACGCCTGGAAAAACTAATTATGTATATAGAAGTGTTGAATACAGAAACAGATAGCTAACCTACAATGGCAGTTACTATGCTTCGCGCAAGCCTAACACACAACCATGAGTATACCACATAGAATGTACGACGGAGGTGGTATTGGTTTTTACGGTATTATTTTGCGTGACATCTATAAAACCCATGCCACTCACATCGAAAATTCATTAGGCAGAATATTTTTGTAACTTGCAATAATCACTATGCTTTTTAAATGACCAAAATAGTTGCACGGTTAAATATTTTCATTGTCGTAAGTTTATTAAGCTATGGGTGTTCTGTGATTAATCAAATCGAAAAAAACAGAAACAAGCCTCACCGAAAAGTAGAAAATAAAAAGTACGCAAACTTGCGTAGTATGCCCAATCCATATGTATCCATAACAGATAAAAAGAAGGGAAGAGACAACTCCTACAAACGCGGGGTTAACTATGAATACTATAAAAACGGAAACGTAAAATCTATCAGTAAATACAGACGAAAAATCTATCGTTGGTATACCTATACATTTTGGGAAATATATGAATACGATATAAAGGGCAACCTTGTAAGGATTGTAAAAAAGGTAATTCAAACGGCAAGGAAAAACAATGTAGAGAAAATTCTTGAAGAGCGTATCATTAATATGAATCCTTCGAAAACTCCGGAAAATAATAATCAATGATGCATAATATTTATGAAAAGCCTATTCGCTTAGGAGGAGTACCCGAGCACTTCAACTTCCCATGGATATATGGAATAAAAAATAATTTATTTTCTGCTAATGGCCTGCACATAGAGTGGAGCGACTACCCGTCTGGAACAGGCGCTATGTGCAAAGACTTAAATGATGATAAGTTAGATCTTGCCGTTGTGCTCACCGAAGGCGTGGTAGCAGATATATACAAAGGTGCTGATACTGTATTACTGCAATGGTATGTAACCTCACCTCTCATCTGGGGAGTGCACACGGCATATCATTCCGGTTTTGACCACGAACATTATCTTCAAAACGCCCGCTTTGCCATAAGCCGTTTTGGCTCCGGCTCTCATCTGATGGCCCACGTCTATGCCATTCAAAAAAATGTAAAGTTGTCTACTGAACAATTTGTTGTAGTAAATAACATATCCGGCGCTGAAAAAGCCTTGACTCACAACGAAGCTGATCTTTTTTTGTGGGAAAAATTTACTACTAAACCCTGGGTTGAAAAAAAAATATTTCGTTGTATTGACATCTGTCCCACTCCATGGCCTTGTTTTGTAATGGCGGCCAACAGAAAATTTACAGAAACAAACAAACCGCTAATCTCTGCATTGATGAAAACGTTGCTTAGCTGTATTAAAGAAGTAAAAGCGATGAAAAATCTGGCATATGCTATAGCCTTGCATTATAATTTGCATGTAGAGGATGTGAATGAATGGTTAAGCGTTACCAATTGGAACGACTATACCATGCCACTAAAGTATGAACAACTCGAAAAAGTAGCTGATACCTTGCATATACTTGGTCTCATACCAGACAAGAACAGAGAAAAAAATTATATAGTTCATCCCGATTGAAGAGATTTGTCAATAATTTTTTAATTTTTTCTCTCCGGCTTTTATAGGCATATCCAACGAGTTTTCTCGTGGCGGTAGCGGACAGGTATAGCGATAATCATACACACAATACGGATTATAAGCTAAGTTGAAATCTATCCATACAAACTTTTGATCGGAAATTTCGATATTCAGATAGCGCCCGCCTTCGTAGGTGGTGTGCCCGTTAGTTTTGTCAAAAAAAGGGACAAAACATAGGTTTGTACCCATCAGCTTATCGTTTTTTAACAAGGTGAGCGAATCTGTTTTTCCATTTAAAGAAAAAACAGCGAGGGCATACCTAAGGTATTTCTCTTGTTGGCCATCATTGTTGATGATATTCAAAAAATCTGTACTGTCGCGTAAAATAAACAAAGCTGCTTTCACCTTGTATCGCTCGTCAGGACGGTAGTAGTCAAAGGTTTTAGAGCGTGGCATATTTTCTAAAGGTGAGGGCTGCATGGTCCGCAATTCGGCTTCCTTTTCTTTTCTTAACGTCAATATGAGTTGCTCGTACTTACCGGGTTTATCAGTAAGCAAGAGGCGTAGAAAAATCAATACAGATAAGAGAGCCCCTGAAAATATTATGACAGTAGTATAGTTTACGTTTTTATCAAATACCTTCATCATTGAAACTAAAGTACCCGTGGTCTGTAAAAATGAGATGGTCAATAACCGGGATCTCCAATATATTTCCGGCCTCACGTATTTTACGCGTAAGTGCAATATCTTGTTCACTTGGTTTTAAATTGCCGGAAGGATGGTTATGAACTAATACGATATGGCTGGCTAATATATCGAGGGCGGGTTTGAAAATGAGTTTAGGGTCTGCCACCGTACCAGCCACGCCACCTTTGCTGATTTGCATTTTTTTCAATACATGATTGGAACGACTGAGCAATACAATCCAAAATTCTTCATGCTTTAGGTCAAGTAAATCCGGGCGCATAAGCTCGTAAATATCTTTTGAGCATTCTATTTTATTTTTTTGGAGTTGGCTGCTTTCTTTCCTTCTTCTCCCCAACTCTAAGGCGCTAATGATAGCTATTGCTTTTGCCTCTCCTATGCCTTTGAAGCGGCACAGTTCACTCACCGACCGTTTGGCGAGTTCATTCAGGTCATTATTGTTTTGACTCAAAATGTATTTTGAGAGTTCTACAGCGCTCATTTCCTGCGAGCCCGAGCCTATGAGTATTGCTATGAGTTCGGCATCGCTGAGCGCACCCTTCCCTTTTTGCAACAACTTTTCTCTGGGTCTGTCTTCTTCTGCCCATTTTTTTATTGAAAAACCTATGTTGCCCGAGTAGTCCATTTCTTAAAGTTAAGAATAAATTCAGCAAGATAATACATGCCTTGCATCTTGTTTAATTTCGTAAATTCGAACCTTTATGTTTGATATTGACAAATGGCAGGAAATCTATAACACCATACGTAAGCACAAGCTACGTACTGCCCTTACAGCATTTGGAGTATTTTGGGGTATATTCATGCTCGTTCTGCTGCTTGGTGCCGGACGTGGACTTCAAAACGGAGTGAAAGGTGTGTTTGGTAACTTAGCAAAAAATTCAATGTTTATCTGGGGAGGGAAAACATCAATCCCTTATGCGGGTATTCGCGCCGGCAAAACAGTAAAGTTTACCAACCAAGACTACGTAAATATGCTCAACGATCATCCGGAGATAAAATATTTAGCCGGTGGCACCAGCCTGTGGGGCGACTATATCATCACATATAAAAATCTGAATGGAGCTTTTCGTGTAGGTGGCGACATGCCTGCCATTAACGATATTCGCGGATATATCATACCCCAAGGACGCTTCATTAATCAATTAGACATTTTACAAAAGCGTAAAGTGGCTGTCATTGGCGAACGTGTAAAAGAGGTACTTTTCGGAAGTGAAGAGTGTATAGGTAAATACATTAAAATAAAAGGTATATACTTTCAGGTAGTGGGTGTGTTTGTGCTGGAAAATACGGGTGGAGACGGCAGAAATGAAGCCGAAAAAATAATCATCCCTTTATCTACACTCCAACATGTGTTCAATGCCCCGGACCGAATTACCACATTTGCCATTACTCCTCATGATGAATACGATGCAGAAGAAATCGAAAGAAACATAAAATCATATTTGGCATCGCGTCACAAAGTTTCACCGGATGATAAAAGTGCCATGGGCAGCTGGAACTCGGGCAGAGAGAGCAAAAAAATTCAAGGACTTTTTTTTGGTATCAACATTTTTGTGTGGTTTGTGAGCATCGGTACCATCATTGCCGGCATTGTAGGAGTGAGCAATATTATGTTGATAATCGTTAAAGAGCGCACACGCGAAATAGGCATACGCAAAGCACTCGGCGCCACTCCTTGGTCTATCATTAGCCTCATCCTTCAGGAATCTATCTTCATTACCAGTGCAGCCGGATACATGGGCTTAGTAGGCGGCGTTGTTGTGATTGAAACTATCCGATACCTTATGTATAAATTTAATATCAGTAATGCTTATTTTTCTAATCCGGAGGTAGATATAAACGTGGCCATAACAGCTATTGTATTACTGGTAATCACCGGTGCATTGGCAGGGCTTTTCCCCGCAATGCGTGCCGCAAATATTAATCCTGTAGAAGCTTTGAAAGATGAATAGTTCTATGACGCATAAAAAAAAGAATTTGCTTAAAAAAATAATACCCATAACCATAGCGGCATTAGCCGGCGCTACATTTATTTATACGCTGTATTTCCTCTACTTGAAATCAACTGATAAAAAAGAAACTTATGCGACAGAACAACCTGCGTACATGAATATTGTTCAAAAAACAGTAGCAAGTGGTTCGGTAAATCCTCGTAAAGAAGTAGAGATAAAATCACAGGTATCGGGTGTAGTAGACAAAATCTACGTTACAGAAGGAGAATATATAAAAACAGGCCAACTGCTAGCTCGCATAAAAATCGTACCCAATGTGATCAATCTTCATAATGCTGAAAGCAACCTGAACAAAGCACGTATAGCCTATGAAGATGCACAAAGAGAATATGAACGCTACAAAAAACTTTTCGAAGAAAAACTAATTTCTGAAGTAGAATACAATAAATATCTTTTAGCCTTTCAAAACAGCAAAGAAAACCTCATTGCTGCCGAAAACAATTTACAGCTTATACGCGAAGGCTCTGCAAAAAATTTCAGTGCCACCTCCACGCTTGTACGCAGCACTGTAGAAGGCACACTGCTGAGTTTGCCTGTGAAAGAAGGCAGCTTCGTTATCGAAAGCAATACTTTTAATGCGGGTACAACCATTGCCACTGTTGCCGACATGAACGACATGATTTTTACCGGAAAAGTAGACGAATCAGAAGTTGGAAAAATAAAAACCGGAATGAAACTTGAACTCAATGTAGGAGCCATTGAGAATAAAAAATACGAAGCCATACTGGAATTCATCTCTCCAAAAGGCGTAATAGAAGACGGTGCTGTAAAGTTTGAAATAAAGGCAGCCGTAAAAATACCTCCTCAAGACTTTATCCGTGCCGGATATAGCGCCAATGCCGACATCATATTTGCACGACGCGACAGCGTACTATCCATCAAAGAAGCTTTACTCAAATTCGGAAAAAACGACTCCGTGTATGTAGAGGTGGAAAAAGAACCCAATGTATTCGAAAAAAGATTGGTAAAAACCGGAATATCTGATGGTATAAACATCGAAATATTATCCGGTCTTTCACCTAAAGATAAAATAAAAGTGCAATACAAAACCGACTATTCCTCCAGTGTTACTAGCTCATCACCCATGAGCACCACACCCAGAACCGGAAGAGGAAGATATTAACCCATTTTATGCATTTATTTCTGATACATGAAATAGGACAAAATGGAATCAATGAGTTATGAGGTTAATGATCGTTTCGTTATCGTGGCAGCATATGACATTTCTACGCTAAATGATTTGGCTGCCCTGTGCATTGAACCCGGATTTTTCAGTTGAATATACAATTTCACACTGATTTTTTCCTTCAATATCGAATTTTCAAGGATTTTTCGAAAGAGATTTCTTTTTTGTGATGTAACCAAAACTTACATAAAAAATGGGCTACGAATACACGGACAAATGTGTTACCCCTTGGGGTGGGATACTACCGAACAAGAAGATACTGAAAATATCCGTTCCCCTGAAACGAAGGCGATGGTTTGACGGTTTGTTTTCAAATATATTAAAACATCTCCATGGCCTTTAAGCCTTCAAACTTAACCTCAACTGAAAAATCCGGGTTTAAATGTTCAATAATTTCTTTTTGTTGTATAGCAATAGAATCTTGTTGCATGAGTTTTAAAAAGATATTTGTATACTCAATTAGCTTTTTGTTTTCATAATAATCTTTATGACACGGTCTGCAGTTCATTTTGTAAATACTATCTCCGATAGTAATACTGTTCTCATCATTGCAATTAATAAAGCATTCGACTTCTTCTTTTTCTTTACTAACTTTATTGCACATAGTTAATATTAATATAACTGCTACGGATATAAATAACTTCTTCACCATTAATTAAAACTAATTTTTCTTCCTAAGTGTAATTTTGTTTTCTTTGATAAAGGTACTTGCTTCACTTTTTGTTGTTGTACTATATTTTGCAGATGTTTTACCTACTTTACTTCTTCCATATACACCAGCATGATTGGCTATATCTACTTTTGGGGATACTACCCTTTTGTTTGAAGATAATCCTTTGTAAGGAGCAGCGCAATAGGGATAAACACATTTTTGGGACAGTATCCGGAGAAGTACGACCTTTTTGTTATATTGGTAAATCTGTGCCAGATATATATATGTTGATTATGGGCTGCTATCAACTATTCAAGATTGAACAAAGCTTATGCTTCCTTGCTGATAGCAATTTGGGTATGATTGAATAATTCTCTATACTGTAAAATTTCATAAGCGTATTTTAAAAACAATGCTAAACGAAGTCAGCCGAATTGAGGAAGCACATTCATTCATTCGAAAGCAGGTAAATGATGAGGATTTCGAAGTAGGTATAATTTTAGGAAGCGGCCTTGGCAGTTTAGTTGAAGAAATGAAACTATGGGTAAGTATTCCATGCGCACAGATTCCCAATTTATATCATTCTTATGTGGAGGGACATGCCGGTTGCATGGCTTTAGGTGAAATGTGCCGAAAAAAAGTTATGATCATGCAAGGCAGGTATCACTACTACGATGGATTCACCATGACAGAAATTGTGCGCCCGGTTCGACTCATGAAATATTGCGGTGTGAAAACACTCATTGTCACCAATGCAGCCGGCGCTATAAACAGAAACTTCAAACCGGGCGATCTGATGGTGATAAAAGATCATATAAATTTCACAGGCATAAATCCATTACGAGGACAAGAGGCAAACGATTTCGGGCCGCGCTTTCCGGATATGACTTATGCATACGACCCGGAGTTAATAAGCAAACTTCACATGGCATCACGAACTTCAGGCATCGAAACAAAAGAAGGGGTATATTTTTTTACCTGCGGTCCTTCATATGAAACACCGGCAGAAATAAAAATGGCTTCTATATTGGGTGCTGATGCCGTGGGCATGTCTACTGTGCCGGAAGTGATAGCTGCCATTCAAGCAGGACTCAAAGTAGCCGGAATTTCCGTGCTCACCAACATGGCCAGTGGCATAACGCCAGAAATATTGTCACACGATAAAGTCATCGAAGTTACCAAACATGCAAGTGAAAGGTTCAAAAAATTGCTAATCGAATTTCTCAAACTCATATAGAGATAAACGCACATTTTTTTTATGACCGATTCTAAAAAATCATCTCACCTCTTGTCCGGAGCTCATGCAGAACAGCTAGCCTGTGAATTACTCACAAAAAACGGGTTTATCATAACATCAAAAAATTATCGCTACGGCCGATATGAGGTAGATATCATAGCGTGCAAAGAAGATCTGTTAGTCTTTGCAGAGGTAAAAAAAAGAAAAAACGATACATACGGAAATCCTGAGGAGTTTGTAGATGCTGCCAAGCGCGCACGTATGCTGGTTGTGGCAGAGCATTACATACATGAGAAAAATTGGCAAGGCAAAATCAGGTTTGATATAATAGCGTTTACAGGCAATGAAGATCCGGTTTGGTTTGAAGATGTGATTAGTTGACATCTTTATGCTTTCTCAGGCTTACCATGGCTCTTTTGCATTGCCCACCTACGGGAGGATTATGCTTGCTGACGTGTACTTCCGTGTATTGAATATTGTTGTTTATAGAAAAAATTCTCTCCAGGATATTGATGGCAAGAGTTTCAAGAAGTTTGGCCGGTTTGGCCATCTCTTGTTTCACACAGTTGCATATTTTTTCGTAGTCTATGGTTTTCGACAAATCTTCCTTGTTATTTTCGGGAGCGTATTCATAAAGTACTTTTACATCTACGGTAAATTTATTCCCCATTTTACGCTCACCATCGTATATGCCATGAAAGGCATAAAACTCCAATCCTTCTAAAGTGACTTCCACAATCATTCTATACTGTCAAAAAAAGATTTTTCATTTTCTTGTTTGGCTTTATGTGTGTGTGGCTCTTTATGCGCTTCAGTGGTGGCTTGTTCCATTACAGAAGCTGAATTGGTAATTTCCAGATTTTTTACAGGTGATGGAACATTTAACTTACGAATCTCTTTGATTTTCTCTTCAAAAACATTACGGTTGGATTTTTGTAAATACTTTTCTGTTTTATCTGCAGTTTCTCTGATCAGAGATTTTATCTCTTCAATAAGATTATTTTTTTGTTCATCAATGAAGTAATATTCTTTCTCAATTTGTTTGATTTCGGCCTGCAAATCATCAACAATGTTTTTTACCTCTATTTCGGCATCCTCTATTATAGCTTTTGCTTTGGCTCTTGCTTCATTAAGAATGATCTCGGCATTCATCTGCGCTTCTCTTGTATATAATTCTGCGCTCTTATTGGCCTGTTCAATTATCTGCATGCTGGTTTCTTCCGCTGACTTCATTGTTTTCAGCAGTGTAGTTTCTACTTCTCGCAAACGGGATATTTCTGCTTCATACACTTTATTTTTTTTTTGCAGTTCTCTGTTTTCCTCCAGTAGTTTTTCCCACTCCTGAGAAAGGTTTTGTAAAAAATTATCTACTTCCTCTTTGTCGTAACCACGAAATGCTTTCTCAAATTCTTTTTTTCTTATTTCAATGGGAGTTATCATATAGCTAAGGAGTTAAATTTTATATCCCACACCATTACGGACTTGTCATCACTGCATGAAATTAGTTTATTTTCGTAACATGACCAATATAATTTATTCACAGAAGTCAAATGGCCTCCATGACGTGCTTTATCTATCACCTTCAACAATCTGAAAGTATGAGCATCCCATATTTTTATGGTCTTATCCATACTGGCCGAAGCAAAATGATTACGATCCGGGCTATATTCTATATGATTGATGGCAAACATGTGTGCCGGTATGTTCATATGCATAGCATAGTTGTCCGTGCAGTTCCATATTTTTATCTGAGCATCCCGGCTGCCGGAAAGCAGCCACTTCTTGTCCGGACTATATATTACGCTAAAAACAGAATTAGTGTGACCTGCCAATGTATACAAGAGACGAAATTTTTTTTTTGAAAGTATGTAAATTTTATGATCACTACAACCAATGGCTACATGGTCGCTTTCACTCATGGAACAGATACAGCGCAAACTGTTCTGACTTAGTTTTATCTTAAATATAACCGTTAAATCTTTTGCAGACAGAATTATCAATTCACCGCTTCCGGTAGCTATCCATGCTTGCTCATCAATTATGGCAATATCAAATATTGCAGATGAAGTGATTTTTGCAGAGCATATTTCTTTTTTACTACTCGTATCTATCAAGTGCACACCTTCATAATTATGCCCTATCAGTAATTCATTTTCACGAAAGGACGAACGTATGGCATACACAGAATTACTGACTTTAGCTACGAGTTCTCCTTCGTCCGGCTTTGTCAATACCCAACGCACTATCATGCCATCGCCACCACAAGAGTAAAACTCCTCTTCACGCCACCCGCTTACCACACTATACACACAGTCTCTGTGCCCTGTGTACACACCCGCACGAATTACTTCAATTTTTGTCATACTTAACTCAACTACAGTTGATACACAAGTCCCAAAATAAACTATATTATTGACATGTAAGGACGAATGGGTAATGAATATTTTTTAGAAGAAAAGTCAGCCTACAAAATATTCTTTGAAATTTTAGCTGTCAAAATAGTGGCATGCAGATTGATAATTATTAAATAAAAACTATATTGAATGTTCATGAAATCACCTTTCAGGCAAAAATAAACCACTATGAAAAAAAAATTCACAGCATTTATACTCGGAATAATGATTGTATTTGCAAAAGCGCAATATAGCATAGGCGACAAAGTAGCAGATTTAAAATTTTTAAATCCTGTAAATAACAGTATTGTTGAGCTCTCTAATTTCAAAACCGACAACGTACTGGTCATAGTGTTTACCAGTCATAACTGCCCGTATTCAAGGTTGTATGAAGAAAGATTAACAACGTTAATTAAAACTTTTAATGGCAAAGGAGTTACGTTTTTATACGTCAATCCTAATAATGCACAAGTCAGCCCTGAGGATAGCCCTGCTGAAATAGCTAAGGTAGCTTCATCCGGAAGATACGCAGCAAGCTACCTCATAGATCCTGATCATAAAGCTGCTGATGCTTTCGGAGCTACTAAAACTCCCGAAGTATTTGTACTGAAAAACAATGCAGGAACCTTTGTACTCAGATACAAAGGTGCCATAGACGATAATCCTCAAGTGGCAAAAGATGTATCTGTGTCGTTTCTGAAAAATGCTATAGAGCAACTTGTTGCCAATACACCCGTAACCATCACTGAAAAGAAAGCATCAGGGTGTATGATAAAAAGATAGTATACTGAAATTTGATTCTTTCATAGCTCTATGAATAGCCATCACATGATAAGTTATGTCCAAGAGATAATCACTCAGCAACAGACAATGGCACATATGTAACCTCGTGACAATACAAGAATAATGATTGTATGTTTTGTAATTTTACGCACGAAATGTCTGATGAATACACAGGATGGTAATCAGCACTGTATTTAATTTTCCGGCCTAAAATCAGAAATACTTATACTCGCGAGTGCATGCCTAAGCTGTTGTATAACCTTGGTCAAATCAATCTGAATTTATCTGCAGTCTTTCAGATTTCTCCATACAAAGTCAAATATGGAAAATTTTTTCAGCTAAGGCTTTTACTAAATTTTCAATCTGTTCTATAGTGTTAAAGCTATGAATGCATATCCTCAGGCGCTCGCTGTTTTTGGGCACAGTAGGCGAAAGAATAGGACGCACATTATATCCGGATTCATTCAAAAACTTACTCACCTCTTTTACTCTGGTATTGCCCTCTAATTGGATAATCTGAATAGGAGTATGGTGAAGAGATGCGAATTGCGAAATACCTGTGTTGCATATTTGAGTACGATACACCTGAATATTATGAAATAATTTTTCTCTTTCATGTTGTATATGTTTCATCATAGAGCAGGAAGCCGATATTGAGGCCACACTATGTGGAGATAGTGCAGTAGTATATATGAAGGGACGGGCAAAATTTATGAGATAATCTATCAGCACCTTTCCGCCGGCAACGCAAGCGCCATGTACACCCATTGCCTTTCCGAATGTATGCACACGGGCAAAAACTTTGTCTTGCAGGTTGTGCATGCAGCACATTCCACTGCCATCACTGCCCCATATCCCTGTACTATGAGCTTCATCCACTATCAAAAAAGCACCGCTAGATTCGCAAATTTTCTGTATCTCAACCACAGGCGATATATCGCCATCCATAGAATATACGGATTCTATGGCTACATACACTTTCCCTGATGCGGCATTAATTTTTTTTATTAAATCATCAGGATTGTTGTGTTTAAAAGAAAAGCGATTAGCTAAACTTAGCCTTGCACCGTCTTTTACACTGGCATGTATTCGTTCATCGTAAATGATAGTATCGCCCTTTTGAGGTATGGAGGAAAAAAGAGACAAGTTGGCCGAATACCCCGAGTTGAATATCAATGCTGCTTCGGATTGAAAAAAATCGGCTAATTGAGTTTCGGTATTTTGTACAAAGTTGTCGTTTCCGGATAATAGACGCGAACCTGTGGAGCCATTTAAACGGCCGCGATAGTTATTATATTTTTCTTCAATGGTGTTACGTAAAGATAGGCTCTGAGCCAGTCCTAAATAATCGTTCGAAGAAAAATCAATCAAATGGTTATGAGTGCTCAGGCGCCGCAGAGCATTTTCTTGTTTTTTTTTCTCTAATGATTTTTGCAAATGTTCGTACATAGGTGGTGTGTATTAAGGAACAGGGTCATGGCCATGTCCGCCCCATGGGTGGCACCGTGATATTCTTTTTACACTTAGCCATACCCCTTTAAATATACCATGTTTACGTATAGCCTGAATAGAATACTCTGAGCAAGTGGGCGTATAGCGGCACGACATGGGCAAAAGAGGTGAAATGGTTAACTGATAAAGTCGAATGAGTAAGATGAACATTTGGGTAAACATATTTTATATCATTCAATACCGACAACCGTCACACCCGCACCTCCTCTGTCGGCGTGTTCGTCTACTGCATAGGCTACCTGAGAAAAAGTTTTCAGATGATTTCGAATAGCTGTACGCAATATTCCATCACCTTTTCCGTGAATGATACGAACAGTGTGAATACCCAGCAGGATGGAATCGTCTATTAATTGTTCTACTTCTTTCAATGCTTCATCAACCCTTTTGCCGCGTATGTCAATTTCCGGTTTAAATTCGAGTGATTTGGAATGTATATCCAACGACATAGCAATTCTTTTTTCTGTACTCTTTTTTTCTTTATTCGTCAGTTTTTGTAAGCGGTTAATTTTAATTACAGATTTCAAAGAGCCTATGAGCACTTCTGCTTCCTTGTCTTTTATAGAAATAATTTCTCCTATGGCATCGCTGTTTTTAATTCTTACTGTGTCGCCCGGTGAGAAATTGGTTTCGGTCGTATTTGCAGCGTCTGTTTGCTCTTGCTCATCGTAACTTTCATTTACAGACAATTCTTCGTTTTTAAACTTTTCAAGCTCTGTGCGGAGTTGTTTGGTTATTTCTTTATCGGCCTGTTGTTCTTTTATTTCTCTTATGGTGCGTTCTATTATTTGATTAGTTTTTTCTATGAGTTGTCTAGCTTCGGTTTTGGCTTGATGGATGTATTTATTTTTGTTTTTTTGCAAATCATTGATCAATTCATTGTACTTGTTCATAAGGCCGTTGATTTCTTCCTGCTTAATCTTGTATTCTTGAATTAGCGAAATGTATTGGCTTTTTTCTTTTTCGATTTCTTTAAGCAGAGTGTCATACTCGATGGAAGAACTTCCTGCTATTTGCTTTGCTTTATCAATGAGAGCGCTGCGTAGCCCGATTTTTTGAGCTATTTCCGTAGCATAGGAACTTCCGGGCTTTCCGATTTGAAGAACGTAGGTAGGCTCCATTTTTTCGAGATTATAGAGCATAGCGCCGTTCACAATACCGGGTGTATTTTCAGCAAAAGATTTTAAATTGGCAAAATGAGTTGTTACAATGCCATATACAGATAGGGAGTTCAGTTCATCCAATATGGCCTGAGCTATTGCCGAGCCGATGTGAGGTTCTGTGCCCGTGCCTATCTCATCTATGAGTATCAAAGATTGTGGGCCAGCCATTTTTAAAAAATAGTTCATGTTAGTAAGATGAGCGCTGTACGTACTTAAGTCATTTTCGATAGATTGCTCATCACCCATATCAAGAAATATATCTTGAAACAAGCCCATAGTGCTGCTTTCGTCCATCGGTACTGGCAAGCCGCATTGCCACATATATTGAAGTAATCCTACTGTTTTGAGGCATACAGATTTTCCTCCGGCATTCGGGCCGGAAATGATGATTATACGTTGAGAGGCATTAAGTTCAATATTGAGAGGCACAATTTCTTTTGAAGAAGCTTTGCAGTTCAGGTACAAAAGAGGATGAATTGCATTCTGCCATTTTAGAGTGGCTTTTTTTTGCATAACAGGTTTGCATGCTCCTATGAGCAAAGCAAAAGCCGCATTGGCATGCAAAAAATCTACTTCACACAGCAGGTCAAACAACTGCTTGATTTCATTGACGTGGCTTCGTATATATTCAGAGAGAGATTTCAGAATACGCACTACTTCTTTTTGCTCTTCGATTTCCAATTCACGGATTTGATTGTTCATTTCAAAAATCTCAGCCGGCTCTATAAAAGTGGTTTGGCCTGTGGCGGATTCATCATGGATGAACCCTTTGATTTTTCTTTTGTATTCTGACTTTACAGGTACCACCAAACGGGCATTACGAATTGTGGGAGCAAGTTCATCATCTGCCATTCCCTCACGAATGAGGAAGCGCATGATTTTGTCTGTTGTTTTAGTGAGTTGCTGGCGGGCATGAGCAAGGTTTTGTCGCAATTCCAAAAGTTCAGGCGATGCATTGTCGCGCACCATGCCATTATCATCAATTATCGAATTGATTTTGTAGTAAAATTTTTTGTCCGTTTGAATATGTTTGCACAAATCATAAAGCGCAGGGTATTCATCAGTATTGCGTAAGAAAAAACTTGCGCATGTATACGATGTGTGTAAAGCTAATTTTATTTGTTTAAATTCTTCAGCCTCCAGATAGGCTCCTATAGGCTTCAGCTTATGAAGGTACGGCTCTATGTCAATGTAATGCTTGTCCGGGAATGGGATGTTCTGCGCAATGATCTTTTTAAATTCAATGATTCGATCAATTTGATTGGATATGTATTGAATATCCATTGTAAAGGAGAGCTGATGAACTTTTCCTTTAGCGCTGCTTCCCCAGCAATGCTCAGCGATAAGCTCTTTTATTTTGTTGAATCCAAGTTTAACTTCAATACTTTCGGGGTATATCATGCGAATAGAAACTACAACATATCGGCCGTTTCGGCATTTTGACTCAGCAACTCTTTTTTAGATACGGTTTTTATTATTTTATCTATACGTTTTTTCTGCAAAAGATGATGCTTGTAATGCAGTACAATAAGTTTGTACCACTGGTAAGGATTGAGGGCGCCAAATGCCGGATGTTCTGCCCGGTTGTTTTTATTGTTGCTTTTATCTATCTCTATGGCTATCCGCTGCATTTCTTTTGTGAAGGCATACATCTGATCAAGCACTACTGATGGCTTTTCGGGTTGTACAGGTACGTACGGAGATTCTAACTTTTTTATTTTAAAGGGGGGATATCCGAAGTTTAACACAAAAAATCCTTTCAAAGTGATGTTCTTCCTTCCGGATGAATTTTCGCCCGACAAACATTTGCGTATGGCAGCCAGATGAAACTCATAACTGCCTCTGATGAGATGGTCAAAGAGCTGTCCTATGCTCCATTCAGATACTTTAGTTTGTCGGCGAAATTGATTTTCGCCATAATATTCCAATTCCTTTATCAGGTATTTTGCTATGGGTAAAAATTTCTGATGATATAACTTTTGAGTACGCACGCTTTGTATTATTAGTTTTACAGAGACAAAGGTACTACATGGAAAGGTAAATTTTAATAACTAAATTTTTGAGTATTTAAAAAACTTTTCCTCATGAATACCCACACCAAAAAGAGCGAAATCGTATTTGACAGGATCATTAGGGTCAAATTTTTTTAAGTTTTCGGTGAGTTCTTCAGCAGTCTTCCAGTCGTTCTGTTTACGAGTTATAAGTTGTAGTTTTCGTGCTATGCGGCTCACGTGCAAGTCGCAGGGGCATACGAGTTGTGAGGTTTTTATGTTGTTCCATATTCCAAAATCTACGCCTTTGTCATCTTTTCTTACCATCCAGCGCAGGTACATATTCAAACGTTTGCATGCCGAGTTACGTGCCGGTGTGGGTATATGTTTTATTGTGCGCTGTGGATGATTGGGCAAGCTGAAAAAGGCTTGATGAAAACTAATGAGTCCATTGCCGATGTTCTTGTCATGCTCATGCACTGCATCGGAAAATACAAGTTCAAGAGAGTCATATTTTTTGTATAAAAACTTTAGTGCTTTTATAAAGTATAGCAGGTCAGTTTGGTTAAAAGTGCGATGTTTGAAGTCGGGTATTTTTCTTAAATCTCTCTCGGTATGATGTAATATGAAATCATGAGGTGCGTGTTCAAAAATATGAATGAGCTGCATGCATTTGTTAATGATGGTTTTGCGTTGTCCCCATGCCAGGGTAGCGGCCAAAAAACCCATGACTTCTATGTCTTGTTTTTTTTCAAAGAGATGTGGTATACAAATGGGATCGTTTTCAATAAATTTTTTTTGGTTGTACCGTTCATAATTTTCGTCTAAAAAATTTTTGAGTGTCTCAAAATTCACTTTAGTTTTTTTTTGAATAACGTTTCTGAATGGTTTTAATAAAGCGGTTTATATACGATTTGAAAGAGTATGACTATTTTGTATGCTGACATCAGGATGGGCGTCAGATGTTCACTTCTTTGTCTTCATACTTAGAGGGGCATTTTGTTTGAATTTCTTTGGCTACGAAAACATTTTCCTCAAATCGCCCCACTACTACCACTTTTTCGGAAGCTTCAAAATTTTGTGGTTTTGAATTTCTATAAACTACTTCTTGCTCTCTTCGCGTGCTATCTATAAGGATGAACCGGAAATAGTTTGCATCCACCAGAGGGTTGTAATACATTCCGGTGATGTTGCCATGAGCATCTTTTTTTAATTCGCCTACTACGTGTACGTAATCACGGTTGCCATTCAAGCTCATCTGTTCTGCTTCAGAAAATGTGCAATACTTGCTTACATCACTTGAGGTGGCAAATATAATGGCCACAGCTACGGCAATCACTACTAATGCTATGATGTGAGATGTTTTCATAAACAGAAATTCACTATTTGTTCAGATGTTTTTCTATGCGTTTGATCTTTCTTTCCAAAAGGAATAAGAAAACATATAATCCAGTCAGGATGATAGCAATGATAATAATCACTATGTATATACCACCTTGCCGGCGTAAAGCACCTTCTGTGGATGAGTTTTGTGCAAATGTCTGAATGAGTGCTATTACCGATAGCAGCCATGTGAGGAGTGATTTTTTTTGCAAACGAATCATATGTTGTGCTGTTGGTTTTCTAAGTTAAACAGAATTTTTTTAATGCGAATTTGCAACAGAGTTATCCATACTCCAAGAAGGGTGACTCCCACTGTTGAGATGTAAAAAACGATGCGCATTTGAGCATCTGCATCTTTAGGATTTAAGCCGGGATTGCCTTCTTTGCCGGGGTGCAATGAAAACCCGGCCAGTCTGGGCATAATGTAGATGAGTGCTATAAAGGAAGGAAATGCGAATACATTGTACACCGCAGAAATTCTGGCGCGTTGTTGAGTGTCGGCGATACCTCCTCTCAATACAAAATAAGCAAGGTACAGTATCATACCGATGGATACACCAATCATTTTAGGATCTTTCATTTCCCATGGAGTGCCCCATGCATAAGCTCCCCAAAACATCCCCGTTATGATTCCCAATATTCCGTATACCACACCGGTAGTAGCAAAACCTGATGAATAAAAATCATTTTCAGCAGTTGGTTTAGAGAGGTATTTGATGGCATACACGAGAGATACTATAAGCAAAATAGTCATTCCAAACCACATAGGTACATGATAATATAAATTTCGAATGGTTTCATTTAACTTGGCGTCGTTGGGCACTTTCATCACTAACCCGACTGTGTAGGCAATAACCACGCAGAGGAAACTCAGAATTTTCCAACTATAATTTTGGATAAATTTATCTTTTGCGTTCATGCTATCTCAATAAATCACATCAATGGTTTACTCCGATAAATGGAAACAGGATTACAGACAATGCTACATATATAGCGTTGAGTGCTATGAGCATAGCGAAGTCTTGCACAGATACAGAGTAAGAGAGGCCATCTATGGCATTTTTAGATAATCTTAGCACAAGCAAAAATAAAGGGATCACTACGGGTATGCCCAACACCGCCATTAAGGTGAAACTGTTTTCGGCTTTGGCAGCAATGGCAGCAATCATAGTGAAGACTGAAGAAATAGCTACAGCCCCTAATACCATGGTAAGTATGAAAGCGCTCTTATTTTGTACGGGAATACCTAAAACCAGGCTGTAAAAAATCAACGCTACCAATGCTATAATGAGCATGAGCAGAGCATTATATATAATTTTTGAAAGTATAACTGCCTGAGGTCTAACTAATGTATACATATATATGCTAAGTCCTTTCCGCTCTAACAAAAAACTTTTGGAAACAGCATTAACAGAGGCAAATAAAATAATGATCCAGAACAGGGCGTTCCATATGCCGGGCGAAATTTTTTCTAACTTCATACCAATGCCCAGATAACATATAAACACCGCACAGGCTACATATAGCAACAGGCCATTTAAGGTATTTCGTTGTCTCCACTCCAGGAGCCATTCTTTGTTCAGTAAAATGAATATTTGTTTGTACAGTTGCATTTCTGACTATGGGCGCTAATTTAGGGCAAAAATTTTATCTTTTCGCATGCTCGAGAAAATTAAAGAATTAACTGAGAACATTAATCAATATCAAATAGACTCGAAAGAGCAGTTAGAACAGTTCAGATTAGAATACATCAGTAAAAAAGGTAAAATATCAGAATTATTCGAAAACTTCAAAGAGATATCCGGTGAACAAAAAAAACTAATTGGCCAGGAATTGAATAAGCTAAAACAATTTGCACAGGAAAAGTTTGAAGCTTTTTCAACTGAGCTTAGCAAAAAAGAAGTTTTAATAAAAGAAGACATAGATTACACGCTTCCTCCTCCTCCTGCTATGTTGGGCAGCCGCCATCCTTTAACTGTGGTGCGCGAGAAAATAATATATGTGTTTGAGCGTATGGGATTCAACCTGTCGGATGGCCCGGAAATAGAAGATGATTGGCATAACTTTACCGCATTGAATTTTCCGCACAATCATCCGGCACGTGAGATGCAGGATACGTTTTTCATCGAAAAAAATCCCGACATCACTTTGCGCACGCACACATCGTCTGTGCAGATACGTGTAATGGAAAATTCCACACCGCCGATACGCACTTTATCACCAGGACGTGTATATAGAAATGAAGCTATATCAGCTCGTGCGCATTGTGTGTTCCACCAGATAGAGGGATTGTATGTAGATAAGAGTGTAAGTTTTGCCGACCTGAAAAATACTCTTTATGTGTTTGCTAAAGAAATGTTTGGCAAAGATACAAAAATCAGGCTGAGACCCTCTTATTTCCCTTTTACAGAACCAAGTGCAGAAATGGATGTATCTTGCCTGATATGCAAAGGTAAAGGATGTAATGTATGCAAGTATTCCGGCTGGGTAGAAATAGGAGGCGCCGGCATGGTAGATCCCAATGTGCTGGAAAATTGTAATATAAACTCTGAACAATATACCGGATATGCTTTCGGAATGGGCATTGAGCGCATCACCATGTTGATATACGGAATAAAAGATTTGAGGCTTTTCACAGAAAACGATGTGCGGTTTTTGCGTCAGTTCAAAGCTATTGAATGATTGCTTTTTCCATCATAATCCAAACCCATGAATTAAAATTCGGATCAATATGTGGTAATCAATTAACCGGTAAATTCAGACATGTATGAGGCTCTAATGTTCATGCATTGATTTGACGCAATACTAATTCAGAACCATATGTTCAGTAAAATTCCTTCATCTCGGGAAATCAAACCGTAATGAGGAAGTGTGTTTTTCTTATCATTGTATGCATCAGTAAAAATTTGGTAGTGTAAGCCAACACTAATTTATAGCAGTACAAATTGTAGGGCACTACATTTTTCTGTTGCAATCCATTAGAAACAAATCATTATGATTCTGGTCATATCCTTCTCTTGAAAAAACTTCGTAAGTGACTTTTTCTGATATATAAAACGCAACAATGCTGCTATAATCCCATAAGTCATTCTGCACTGAATGAATGTATTTTATACTGATACATGCTGAATATAAATAAGCGCAGAGAGAATGTTGCTCCATGTTCATCATTTGAAAAAGCCAAATATGTCGTTAGCATTGGCATATATCATGAGTCCGAAGAGAAATATCATACCGGCATAATTGAGATACTCCATAAGTTTTTCGTTTGGTTCTTTGCCGGTGATCATTTCGTAGAGTATGAAAATAACATAGCCTCCATCTAACATGGGTATAGGTAGGAAGTTCATGAAAGCGAGTATTACAGAGATGAGAGCTGTCATGAGTAAGAAACTTTCTATGGTAAAGTATTGGGGAAACAGTTTAGTCATGGAGCCAAAACCTCCTATATGTTTATAACCCTCTACTTTAGGACTAAATATGAGTTTAAACTGAGCTATGTATGAACCCAGTACGGAAAAAGTTTTTAGGAATCCGGCGGGTATGGCTTGCCAAAAAGAGTAATTAATGACTTCGTATTTGAGGAATGCCTCATCGCTCACAGGTCTAATTCCGAGTATGCCGCTGGCGGGTACAGTCATGGATACGTGTACTGTGTCATTGTTTCGTAATGCATGAATGACTACTTCCTTTTCCTTATTTTTTTGTATTTCTGCGCGGAAGTCGTCAAAGTAATTTGTATAGGTGTTATTCACGCCAATGAGCTTGTCTCCCTTTTTCAATCCTTTTTCGGGAGCGAGAGATTTTTTGTCAAAATCTTCTATCACAAAGGGAAAACGTGGAGCTATGAATCCCTTAGGATTTTTGCGCAATACATCTTTGATGAAGTTTTCGGGTATTTCAATATTCTGGACTCTTCCATTGCGCAGCACTTGAATAGTTTTAGCCTGGCTGATGATCATGTCGTGGGGTATCTTGTAAAAATTTTCAACTTTTTTGTTGTCAATGCTAAGAATCTTGTCGCCGTTTTGAAGTCCTGCCTGCATGGCTAAGGAATCGCACATGATTCCGTATTTTACGTTTTCGTTGGGCAAGTAGCGTTCTCCCCATGTAGCGAGTACAATGGTATAGATAAATACACCGAGCATAAAGTTTACGATGATACCGCCCATGATAATGATAAGCCTTTGCCATGCAGGTTTTGAGCGATATTCCCAAGGTTGTGGGGGTTGCTTAAGTTGTTCTTTATCCATAGATTCATCGGCCATGCCGGCTATTTTCACATAGCCGCCAAGAGGGAACCATCCTATGCCATATTCGGTATCGCCTTTTTTCTTTTTAAACAATGCAAAATTCAACATGTTAGGGAATGGGAATAAGAAATCGAAGAAGAGATAAAATTTTTCTACTCTGGTTTTGAATATACGTGCAGCAGCATAGTGGCCAAACTCATGAAGCACGATTAATATGGACAAACTGATAAAAAGTTGGGCTATTTGTACCCAGTTTACACTACTCATGTTATGTACGATTTAATATTTGAGTATAAATTTCTTGCCAATGCTCTGGTTTCTTTATCGGTAGCTATATAATCATCCAAAGTTGGATGTGCAATATACGTTTGTTTTTCAATACAACGTTCAATAAGATCAGAAATTCCAAGAAAAGAGATTTTGTTTTCCAAAAAATATTGCACGGCAATTTCATTTGCGGCATTCAATACGCAAGGGGTATTTCCGCCTTTATTCATGGCGTGGTACGCAAGGGCTAGATTTCTGAATGTATGCATATCCGGCTTTTCAAATGTGAGTTCGCCATGGGCTACAAAGTCATAGCGAGGTAGAGGAGAATGTAGTCTGTGTGGATAGGAGAGTGCATACTGTATAGGTAGTTTCATGTCGGGTAGGCCGAGTTGTGCTTTGATGGAACCATCCTGAAACTGTACCATAGAATGTATTACCGATTGCGGATGTACTACAACTTCTATTTGCTCGGGGGAGAGGTTGAAGAGCCATTTTGCTTCGATTACCTCTAATCCTTTATTCATGAGGGTTGCCGAGTCTATAGTTATTTTTGCGCCCATGTTCCATTTGGGATGTTTCAGGGCTTGTTCTTTTGTTACGGTTTTCAGATAGTTTACGTCTTTTCCTCTGAAAGGGCCTCCGGATGCGGTGAGTATGATTTTTTCTATCTTATTAAACTCTTCACCTGCCAGGCACTGAAATATAGCGGAATGTTCAGAATCAACGGGAATGATAAATACTTTGAATTGTTCGGCGAGTTGAGTGACCAAGTCTCCTGCCACTACTAATGTTTCCTTGTTGGCCAGAGCTATATGCTTGCCGGCTTTGATGGCGCGTATGGTAGGTATGAGGCCTGCATAACCTACAATTGCTGTAAGTACAATATCTATACTTTCCATTTCTACAACAGAGGCAACAGAACCTGCCCCGCAATACACTTTTATATCGAAGGGTTCCAATGCATCTGCCACTTTGTGGTAAAGTTCCTGGTTACCGATAACCACTACATTGGGCTTGAACTCAACAGCCTGTTTTATAAGAAGCTCAGCATTATCTTGAGCAGTGAGCACTTCCACTTCAAACTTATCTCTGTGGGTGCGCATCACATCTAATGCTTGACGCCCTATGGAACCGGTAGAGCCTAGTATAGCAATATGTCTTTTATTTTTTTCCAGTGCGTACTATAAGTATGAGCAGGCAAATATAGTCACCCGTTGTCGGTATGAACAAACATACACAAATTATTTTTTATATGGCAGGCTACCACTCTATGGGTGTGATGTGGTGAGAACGTAAATACTGATTAGTTTTTGAAAAATGCCTGCAGCCAAAAAATCCGGATGCTGAAAAAGGAGATGGATGTGATGCCGTGAGAACCAAATGTTTGTTACGATCTATGATTTGTCCTTTCTTCTGTGCGTAAGCTCCCCAAAGTAAAAAAACAATATGTTCTTTTTTTTCCGATACAATGCGTATGACTTCATCTGTAAATATTTCCCATCCTTTATTCTGGTGTGACCCTGCACAATTTGCGCGCACGGTAAGTGTGGCGTTGAGCAGTAATACGCCTTGCTTTGCCCATCGTTCCAAATTCCCGCTTTCAGGTATAGGTGTACCTATATCTTGTTGTATCTCTTTGAATATGTTTACTAAAGATGGAGGATGTTTTATGCCATCGTTTACTGAAAAACATAGTCCATGAGCTTGCCCTTGGCCATGATAAGGGTCTTGACCTATGATCACTACCTTTACCTTGTCAAAAGGGCATTTATCGAAAGCGTTGAAAATTAAAGGACCCGGAGGGTATATGGTATATGCCTTCTTTTCTTCCCGCAAGAATGCCACCAACGATTTGAAATAGTCTTTTTCAAATTCATCTGCTAACAGCGCTTTCCAACTCTGTTCGATTTTTACATCCATTTGCCTGCTATTGATATAGTAAAGCCAGGTTAATTTTTAAATTCATGCGCAAAGTAAACTTTCACACAGCAATAAAAAAATTACTTCCTTATTCTATACTCAATCACCGCATTTTATGCATATAAACTATCACTTTGTTAAATTGCAACAATTAGCTTGCTGCACATGAATGTATTTCAGAACAATTATGGCAAACAACTGTTTATCTTGAGCGGTAGATATGTGATTCTATAGAAAAATGCACAATTAATATGATGTTAAATTTTTAAGTTAACTATTGCATTACAAGAAAACTTCCGTATCTTTGCACCTCTAAAATTTTACGAACTAAAAATTAGAATTAATGCCAACCATAGCACAGTTAGTAAGAAAAGGAAGACAAAAATTAAAATGGAAATCAAAATCTCCGGCTCTTGATTCTTGTCCTTTCCGCAGGGGAGTGTGCACAAGGGTTTATACCACTACTCCCAAAAAACCTAATTCAGCAATGAGGAAAGTGGCGCGCGTACGTCTTACTAATAAAAAGGAGGTAAACGCCTATATCCCCGGCGAAGGCCACAATTTGCAAGAGCACTCCATAGTGCTTGTACGTGGCGGACGTGTTAAAGACCTACCTGGCGTTCGTTATCACATAGTGCGCGGTTCATTAGATACTGCCGGTGTTAACGGCAGAAAAAAATCCAGGTCAAAATACGGAGCAAAAAAACCAAAAGCCGGAGCAGCAGCCACAGCACCAGCAAAGGGAGGTAAAAAATAAAGCACGAGTAGTACTATGAGAAAAGCCAAACCTAAAAAAAGATACGTATTACCTGATCCAAAGTTTAATGATGTGATGGTTACAAAATTTGTAAACACACTCATGCATCGCGGCAAAAAATCTATTGCCTATAACATCTTTTATGAAGCCATAAAAATCGTTGAAAGTAAAACCAACGAAAATGGTTTGGAAGTTTGGAAAAAAGCCCTGAGCAACATAAGCCCAATGGTTGAAGTGCGCAGCCGTCGTGTTGGTGGTGCTACATTTCAGGTTCCTACAGAGGTGCGCCCGGAAAGAAGGCAATCTTTGGGCATGAAGTGGTTGGTACAGTATTCACGCGCACGCAGTGAAAAAACTATGATAGACAAACTTGCTGCAGAAATTATAGCAGCCTACAAAGGTGAAGGCGCTGCTGTAAAGAAGAAAGACGACACTCACAGAATGGCTGAAGCCAACAAAGCATTTTCGCATTTCAGATTCTAACAAATCAACATTACTACCCTCACTATGCCACGTGATCTAAAATTTACTCGCAACATTGGAATTGCGGCTCATATTGACGCCGGTAAGACAACTACTACCGAACGCATTCTTTATTATGCCGGCGTAAGCCACAAAATCGGTGAAGTACATGAAGGTGCCGCTACCATGGACTGGATGGTGCAAGAGCAGGAGAGAGGTATCACTATTACCTCAGCTGCTACCACCGTGTACTGGCCCTATAAAGGAAACAAATATCAGGTTAACATCATAGACACGCCTGGCCACGTAGATTTCACAGTAGAGGTTAACCGCTCTTTACGTGTTTTAGATGGATTGGTTTTCTTATTTAGTTCTGTTGATGGAGTAGAGCCCCAATCAGAAACTAACTGGAGGTTGGCCAACAACTACAACGTACCTCGCATAGGTTTCGTAAATAAAATGGACCGCTCAGGTGCCGACTTCCTCAATGTGTGCAAACAAGTGCGCGAAATGCTTGGCAGCAATGCTATAGCTATGCAATTACCCATTGGCGAGGAGGATAAATTCAGGGGAGTGGTAGACTTGGTAAAATTTAAGGGGATAGAATGGAATGAAGAAGATAAAGGGATGACCTACAAGGAAGTCCCCATTCCTGCCGAAATGCTTGATGAAGCTAAGAAATATCGCGAAAAACTTTTAGAAGCGGTAGCCGAGTTTGACGATAAAATAATGGAGAAATACTTCGATGATCCGAACTCCATCACCGAAGATGAAATACTAACCGCTTTACGCAAGGCTGTAATAGCCATGAAAGTGGTACCTATGTTTTGCGGATCATCTTTCAAAAATAAAGGTGTGCAAACCATGTTAGACTATGTTATGGCTTTGCTGCCTTCACCCCTTGATAAGGATAACATTGTAGGTACTGACCCTGACACCGGAAAGGAAGTCACTCGTAAACCCAGTGAAAGTGAACCTTTCTGTGGCCTTGCATTCAAAATAGCTACTGACCCCTTCGTGGGCAGGCTTTGTTTTGTACGTGCGTATTCCGGCGTGCTCGAATCCGGGTCATATGTATATAACTCTCGTTCGGGACAAAAAGAACGCATATCACGTGTGTTCCAAATGCATGCAAACAAACAAAACCAAATAGAACGATTGGTAGCTGGTGATATAGGCGCTGTAGTGGGTTTTAAAGACATCAAAACCGGTGACACTCTTTGTGACGAAAAACATAAAATCGTGCTTGAGTCTATGGTGTTCCCCGAACCTGTAATCGGATACGCCATAGAACCTAAAGCTCAAGCCGACATGGACAAAATGAGTATGGCCATAGCTAAACTTGTGGAGGAAGACCCCACTCTACAAGTCTCTACTGACCATGAAACCGGACAAACTATATTGAAAGGAATGGGTGAGCTTCACCTTGAGATCATAATAGACCGGCTAAAGAGAGAGTTTAAAGTAGAAGTTAACCAAGGTGCTCCACAAGTAGCCTACAAGGAAACACTCACTAAAACTTTCCAGCATCGTGAGGTTTACAAAAAACAAACCGGAGGTCGCGGTAAGTTTGCAGATATACAATTCGAGATAGGTCCGCGTGAGGATGGTAAACCCGGACTTGAGTTTATAAACGATATAGTTGGCGGTGTGATCCCCAAAGAATTTATCCCCTCTGTACAAAAAGGTTTTGAGGAGGCTATGAAAACCGGTGTATTGGCCGGCTATCCTGTGGAGTCAATGAGAGTTAGATTGTTTCATGGTTCTTTCCATGATGTTGACTCTGACTCTTTATCATTCGAGATAGCAGCTCGTAATGGCTTCAGAGAAGCGGCTAAAAATTGTAATCCCAAGCTTCTGGAACCTATCATGGCTGTAGAGGTGCTTTGTCCCGATGAATATACAGGGCCTATAACAGGTGACCTTAATCGTAGAAGAGGTATCATGAAAGGTATGGACACCAAGGCGGGTTCGCAAGTTATAAAGGCTGATGTTCCTTTATCTGAGTTGTTTGGTTACGTTACAGACCTTCGCACCCTATCTTCAGGACGCGCTTCTGCTAACCTCACCTTCTCGCATTACGAATTTGTACCTCAAAACCTTGCAGAAACTATAATAGCTAAAGTAAAAGGTACCGCAACAGTAAAAGGATAATTTAGTATAACCATGAACCAAAAAATCAGAATCAAGTTAAAATCATTTGACCATAATCTGGTAGATAAATCTTCAGAGAAAATAGTCCGTGCTGTGAAGGCTACAGGAGCTGTGGTAAGTGGTCCTATACCATTGCCAACGGAGAAACAAATATTTACCGTACTACGTTCACCCCATGTGAACAAAAAATCAAGAGAGCAATTTCAATTATGCACCTACAAAAGGCTTGTAGATATTTATTCTACCTCAAGTAAAACAGTGGATGCCCTTATGAAACTCGAATTACCTAGTGGTGTAGAAGTAGAAATCAAAGTATAAATCATAACTCTAGAACAAATGAAAAAACCGGAATCTGTGAGTGTTCCGGTTTTTTTATTTGGGGATTAGACTCTTAAACCCATTTTATCCCGGGTTTTTCAGTTTAGGTTAGGTTTGGAGACTTAAAGGCCATGGAGATTGTTTAATATTTGAAAATAAACCGTCAAACCATTGCCTTTCGTTGTAATGGAACGGACATTTTCAGTATCTTCTTGTTTCCTCGTTTCACTAACCAACTTCCTACTGCAAAGCAGTTCAATCTAAGCGTTGTAAGTCGTTGATAGTCGTTGATAGTTACCGGTTTGTTTTGAGAACCAACGATACCAATCCTATCAGATTATAAGCCATCATCATCCAAACGATTTTACTATACTCACAGCGTCTATGCAATGGTTACATCGGCCTTCCGGTAAGCCCAACTCTTCCAGAATCTTTCTGATGCTTGTCTTGTCAGGCAGTCGTTTCATTTGTAGCATCCCACCCCAAGGGGTAACACATTTGTCCGTGTATTCGTAATCCATTTCTTATGTAAGTTTTGGTTACATCACAAAAAAGGAAATCTCTTTCGAAAACTCCTTGAAAATTCAGTATTGAAGCGAAAAATCAGTGTGAAATTGTATATTCAACTGAAAAATCCGGGATAAAATTCTGGCTACTCGATGTGGTAGAGAAGTGAATATTTTTCATTTCTTGCGGCAACATTTGGTGCAACTCTTGTGTCTTAGTAGTAAATAAATTAATACAACTATGAAAGTGTTTTTGTATGGTCTAATGCTTGTGATATACGTGTTGTACATGTTTATACATACGTATTCTATCACCACAAATTGATATTGTTTGTCTCCACATAGAAGAGCCGTTTCCCATCATTTTTTTACGGCTCTTCTGTTTTTTAAACCTAAGTGCATTTCTTGTGCATAGTGCTTCTGTCCGGCAGCAAGCACATTTTCATATGCTTACAATCATCTTATTATGTGATGTAGTTTACACTGCAAGTCGTTTGAGAGTGAAATGATTTTTTGTTGAGCGTAATTACAAGTTTTCACAAATCAGACAAAAAGTTACTTTTGTTTCAAAGTTGAACATTGGTATGCTAATACACAGCGCAAAATTTGTTGGCAGCTATACCGACTATAAAAACTGTCCTTCGGATAGCCGGCCTGAATTTGCATTCATAGGACGCTCGAATGTAGGAAAATCATCATTGATAAATTCGCTTTGCAACAATCAAAAATTAGCCAATGTATCATCCACTCCCGGCAAAACTCAACTCATAAATTATTATCTCATTAACAACAAATGGTATCTGGTAGACTTACCCGGATATGGCTGGGCAAAAGTGTCCAAAGATAAAAAAAAGCAATGGGAAGCTATGATCAAGAACTACTTGTTGTATCGCCATCAATTAACCTGTGTGTTCTGTCTTGTGGATAGCAACTTACCTCCTCAGGAAATAGATATAAACTTCATAAATTGGCTTGGAACAAATGGAATACCTTTGGTCATTATATTCACAAAAGCAGATAAGAATTCTAAAAATAAAATTGGTACGAACATTGCTAAGATTAAAACAGAGTTATTAAAAACCTGGGAAGAACTTCCGGCGTATTTTATGACATCATCAAAAACTCATCAGGGAAGAGAGGATATATTGCGGTTGATTTCCGATACTTTACAAAGCCTCAATTCACCGGGGTTGAATAAATGAATTATTTAATATATCATTGCGGACTTAAAATATTCAGTTATGAAAAATTACAGGTTTTTGCTCCTCTCGACGTTACTCATGATATGCTGGTCATTGTGTGGGCAAACTGTTCCACCCAACAAAACTATTCCTGCTGCACAATATTATGAGGGCGGACAAGATGCTATGTACAAATTCATCAATGAAAATGTACGATATCCTGTATTAGCCAAAAGAAACAGAATACAAGGCGAATGTATCATCCACCTCACCATTGAAGCTGACGGGAAAGGTACAAACTACAGTGTGGTGAAAAACATTGGCGGAGGCTGCGGCGAAGAAGCTCTGCGGGTAGTAAAACTGCTAAAGTTTAAGCCTCCCGGCTTCCGTGTAGATGTAAACATACCTGTTATTTATAAACTTTAAACTTTATTCTGAATGGAATTACTGAAAGATATAGCTTCTGTATCCGGTAAAAGCGGGCTTTTCAAAGTGCTGAAACCCACCAGAAATGGTGTTATTCTGGAAAGCATAGACAGCCAGAAAAGCAAGCTAATTGCAAATACATCTGAGCGTGTGTCTATACTTAAAGATATTTCCATATATACTAAAGGCGAAGAAAACTCTATACCTTTAGAGACTATACTTAAAAAAGTGTACGAACTCTATGGTTCTTCTTTAAACATCACACCAAAATCTCCCGATGCCGAATTAAGAGCTTTTATGCAGAAAGTACTGCCTAATTATGATGAGGAGAGAGTATACTGCTCAGACATAAAAAAATTGATCAGTTGGTATTCCATCCTGTTGGCTAATTTTCCTGATATGTTTACTGATGGCGCCGCCCAGCAGAAAGAAGAACAAAAAAATACAGAAGAAAATATTGCAACCATTACAGAAAAAGAAAATAATGTTGTAGCAGAGGAAGTATCTTCGGCACAGGATACATCCGAAACTGTAAAAAACACTTCAAAAAAATCTTCTTCTAAACCCAAAGAACCTACCGGGAAAGAAGATAAAAAAACATCTGCAGAAGAAAAGCCAAAAGCAAAAAGCGCTTCCTCTAAAAGCAAAAAATAACACCTAAGTATTTATTAGCTTCATCTGCCTTATTTCTATCTTTGCTATAATGGATAAAGGCAAATGAACGACATATTAAAAAAACTGCGAAAATACGAAGTACACATCCGCAAAGCGGTAAACACCAGAATGCACGGTGATTTTCACTCCATCTTCAAAGGTTCGGGATTAGAGTTTGCTGATGTACGCGATTATCAGTATGGAGATGATGTGCGCACTATTGACTGGAACGTATCGGCAAAAGGGCATGGTACATTCGTAAAAAACTTCAGAGAAGAAAAAGAACAGATCATATTTTTTCTGCTTGACGTGAGTGCTTCACAATATCTCGGCGATGGAAACAAAAAAAAAATAACCATAGCCAACGAAATATGTGGTGTGCTTACCCTCTCAGCCATAAAAGAATCCGGACATGTAGGCCTGATTTGTTTCTCAGACCAAAAAGAACTCTACATAAAACCCGGAAAAGGCTTAAAGCACGCTTATCAACTAATCTTAAAACTTTTTGACCTTCAACCTCAATCAAAAAAAACTGATCTCAACAAAGCCATTCTGTATACGTTGTCCGTACTCAAGAGAAAATCTGTTCTCATTTTTATCTCCGATTTTATTGATGAATCGTATGAAAAAAATCTAATTGCCTTGTCCAAAAAACACGATCTTGTGCTCATTCACATATCCGACAATCGGGAGAGAGAGTTTCCGAGGTTAGGCATCATACCTATCATAGACAAAGAAACCGGGAAAAAAATTTGGATAAACTCTTTCTCTAAAAATTTTCAAAAAAAAATAAAGGATTCTTTTTCGGAAAATAAATCTTTTCTGGAAAACTTTTCTAATAAACACAATGCCGATTATCTTTGGATAAATAGTGAGGAAGAATATGTTTCAAAACTTATAAAATTATTCAGAGTACGAAACAAATCGCACATTGTACGCTAAGATTAATTTTATTTTTATCTTCATCTTATTCCTCTCAGGCACGTACATATATGCTCAGACAAGCCTGACAGGGAAGTTTCTTTCTTCTGAAGCTAAAATCGGTGAGCCTATAGAGTACAGGCTCACTTTCAAGCACCATAAAAATATGGAAATTTTTTTTCCCGATTCTTCTTATCAATATGCACCTTTTGAATTGGTATCCAAAAAATATTTTCCTACATACACAATAGACAGTATCAGCACAGACAGTGTCATTTATTTGCTGCGTACCTTTGAGTTGAAAGATAAAATTATTTATGCCCTACCTGTATTTACTATCTCCGGCAATGATACTTTAGTTTTGTATCCCGAAAAAGATTTGTTGAATATAAGAAAAATAAACTTTGATGAGCATTCACAAGCCTCTCTCCTTGCGGATACCTCTCTGATGCTTATAAGCAAAAGAATCAACTACCCCTATTGGATAGCCGCTATTTTGATGATGGTAGCTTTACTTTTTTTACTTTATAAATTATTCGGAAAAACCATTCTCCGGCGATACAAACTTTATGTGATATATCGTGAGCATATTCACTTCTTACAAGCCTTTGATACCTTATTGAAAAAATTTACCGATACGCAAGATATTCGCATTGTTGAAAAAGCTCTTATAGAGTGGAGAAGCTATCTGACAAAACTTATTCATAAACCTGTTCATACCTATACTTCTACGGAAATTATGACCCTTTTTCAGGATGAGGCACTGAAAACAAATCTTCAGGTACTCGACCGATCTGTATATGGGGGAATTCTCTCCACAGACGTTTTGCATGCTCTTGATTTTATACGAAAATTCAGTACTGCTCAGTATCGAATTATTAGAAACACCATACACTCTACCTAAGCAATTATGCCATACTGGATTTCCTATAAATGGTACATGCCTTCTACATTGCTTGAATACAAGTGGGAATATCCGCTGTATTTGTTAGGTATACCGGTTATTCTCATTCTTTTTTTATTTAAACAAACTCTTTTCTCTGCACGCATACAGCGATATGAGGTTGCTTTTCTGAAAAAAAACTTACTAAAAAACAATTGGGCTCATTATGCGCACCATATGTTACAACTACCTCTGCTGTTATGTATAGTGAATGCACTTATCGCCTTAGCAAGACCTCAATTAGTGGATGAAAAGGTTGAAATCACTTCCAAGGTTTTAGATCTATATGTTCTGTTCGACGTAAGCGAATCTATGCAAATACAAGACTTGCATCCCTCAAGAATAGAAGCGGCAAAAAGAATTCTGCAAAAGTTTATATCAGCACACTCGCATTACCGAACGGGTATAATCATTTTTGCCTCAGATGCCTATTGCCTGTCGCCTGCTACTTTAGACCGCAGTGCCTTACTGGAACAAGTTCAACACATCAACTCGCAAATGTTAGAGCACACCGGCACAGCCATTGGTAATGCCATCGGAATGGCTGTAAATAAGCTCAGCGAAAGCAACAGTGTATCCAAAATAGCTTTGCTCCTGACCGATGGCGAAAATAATTCGGGCATGATAGACCCCATAACGGCCGCTAAACTTGCCTACGCTGCAAACATAAAAGTTTACTGTATTGGCTTAGGAAAAGAAGGTGAAGTAAAGCTCGGTACAGACTCCACAGGCAATCCCATCATGATACAGTCTCACCTGGATGAACCACTACTCAAACAAATTGCCGAAATTACTCATGCCAAATATTTCCGCGCCACCGACAATCATACGCTCAATGAAATATTTACCACCATTGAAAAACTGGAAAAACATGAAATCGTTGAAACCCGCTTCAAAGACACAAAAGATTACTACATCGTGTATCTACGATGGAGTTGCCTTTTTCTGCTGCTTTGGATGGTTATGAAAACATCTAATCTCAACAACTATTTGCAAGATTAATCTCAGTGATAAATAGTAGAAAAAACCATTGCCCTCAATGTAACACAGGTCTTGGTTAATGAAATTGGCAACAGCTATTTCAACCCGGATTTTTCAGTTGAATATACAATTTCAACACTGATTTTTCCTTTCAATATGGAATTTTCAAGGGGTTTTCGAAAGATAAAACTCAATTGCATTGCAGTTGGAATTTGCCTGGTAAACGAGGAAACAATAAGGTACTGAAAATATCCGTTCCATTACAACGAGGGCGATAGTTTGACGTTTTGTTTTCAAATATCAACCAATCTTCATAGCCTTTAAGCCTCCAAACTTAACCTCAACTGAAAAATCCGGGTTAAAAATACAGATATAAACAGATAGTTTTCGCTGGTAAAACTTAACTTTATACAACAGAGACCGCGGTCATTTTTAGAACCTGAGTGAAGAAAATATTTTCAATTCATGGTTACCATAGTAAGCTTGCTTGCCGTATTTTATGTTCAGCTACTTATTTTGGTTCGTAACGAAAAAGATATTTTTCTACAACGGTAAAAAGGGGTTAAGGATTGTTTTTTTCCAGTTTCAATGATAAGGAATTTATGCAGTATCTAAGTCCTGTAGGTTTAGGACCATCTTCAAAAACATGTCCAAGATGAGAACCACATCTTCTACACATCACTTCTACACGTGTCATTCCGTATGAGTAATCCATTTGTGTCATAATTTTTGTGCTATCTATGGGAGAATAAAAACTAGGCCAACCGGTACCTGAGTCAAATTTTGCATCCGAAGAAAAAAGCTCGTTTCCGCAAGCTACACATTTGTATACTCCTTTTTCTTTCGTATTGTAATATTTTCCGGTAAAAGCTCTTTCAGTACCCTTTTCACGGCATATGTGATATTGTTCCGGGGTAAGTATTTGCTTCCATTCTTCTTCTGTTTTCTGAATTTCCGGTGTCATGTTGAGTTGACTGTTGTTAGGTGTGTTCTCTTTCTTCATAGTAACAAATTTTTTCTCCTGTGCTGTACAACCGAAAAGCATTAACACAAAACATATAAAAACCCAAAATAGTTTTGATGTTTTGAACAATACAAGTGGCCATAGGTTTGTTTTTTCAACTTTCATTACTCAAATGGTACATTCAAATAATTTAAACGATGAATGTATGGTAAAGGTGTAGCAGCAATTTTCTTTTGTAAGAGTAATTTTTTCATCATCAACTTTGCAATTCATAGGTGTGGAGGGCATTCCATGAAGGTAAATTTTATACTGAAGATAGGAGGTTTTAAACTTACCTTCTATGTGTTGGCTTAAACGAAACGTATTTTTATCTAATGTTGTTTTAAATGCTTTTATATTGTATTCTCCATCCAAATATTGATAACCATCGCCGGCATCTTCATAGAGCTCAGATTCGTAATGTGTTTTGCAAAAATAAACATGCAAGTAAAGCACTTCTACTGCTTTTTCTCCTACATATTGCATGATTGGATACATAGGCAATACAGCTCCCGCCTTGACGTAAATGGGTATTATATCCAATGGCGCTTCGGCCCATACTTCAGAGTTGCCATCGTAATAGGTGTCGTCCCAGAAATAATACCATTGTCCTTCCGGAAGGTATACCCACCTGCCCTCTTGCCCTTCTGAAGTGACGGGACAAACCAATAAATTGTCACCAACTCCAAATTCCTCCTGGCGGCCGTGGGTTTCGGTATCATATTGGTCTAAAAAAACAAGAGGCCGTAAAGCAGGTGTACCATAGGTTACATATTGCCAAAAAGTAGTGTACAAATATGGCAGGAGTTGATATCGAAACTCAATATATTTTTTAGCAATAGCTTCAATTTCTTCTCCGAAAGACCAAGGCTCCTGGTCGCCATGGTCGCCGGAAGAGTGTGTACGACAAAACATGTGGAATACACCTAATTGAATCCATCGCGCGTACAACTCTCCACTGGGGGAAAGAATGAACCCTCCGATATCGGATCCGCAAAAAGATATTCCGGATATGCTCAAGCGTTGACATTGACGGTTGGCAATTTGCAAATGTTCCCAACTGGCCACGTTGTCGCCCGTCCACACGGAGGAGTATCTCTGTACACCGGCAAATCCGGAGCGTGTGATTACGAAAGGTCTACGTGGAGCCATGAACTTTTTGATACCTTCATAGGTTGCTCGCGCCATTTGCATACCATATATGTTGTGTGCTTTTCTGTGGCTGCAACTATCACCATCATAGTCGTGTCGCACATCATAAGGCATGGTTTCAATTTCGAACACGGCAGGTTCGTTCATATCGTTCCATACTCCAGATACCCCTTTTTTAATGAGATCTTCAAAAAGGTTTGCCCACCACTCTCGCACTTTGGGGTTCGTAAAGTCGGGGAAATGGCATTCTCCCGGCCACACTTTACCATGCATCAGTGGACCGTCCATTCGTTTACAGAAATAACTATTTTCTACTCCCTCTCTATAGACCCAATAATTTTCGTCTATCTTGATTCCCGGGTCTATGATTACGATGGTTTTAATACCCATTGACATAAGGTCGCTGATCATTTTTTGGGGGTCTGGGAAGTATTCTTTGTTCCAGGTAAAGCAACGGAAGCCATCCATGTAATCAATGTCAAGATATATGCAGTCGAGGGGTATTTTTTTCTGGCGGAAGGTTTGGCATATTTCTCTTACTTTACTTTCCGGGTAATAGCTCCATTTACATTGATGGTACCCCAGAGCCCAAAGCGGAGGAAGCTCAGGCTTCCCTGTAAGCAGCGTATATTGTTCGGCTACTTCAATCAAGGATGGGCCGTAGATAAAATAAAAATTCATCTCTCCTCCTTGTGCCCAAAAGCTGGCTACGTTGGGACGTTCCATACCGAAGTCAAAAAAGCTTCTGAAAGAATTATCAAAAAAAATTCCATAAGCGATTTTATGATGGAGCCCAAAGAAAAAAGGTATGTTTTTATATATCGGATCGGTATCTTTTCCGAAAGCGTAAGTATCCTTGCCCCACAATTCGAATCTTTTAGCACGTAAGTCAAGGTCACAAGGTTTATCGCCCAATCCGTAAAATCTTTCCCCGCTTTGTATTTTGCGTGTATACATGACAATGTCGCCTCCATATTTAAGGTGCTCCTGCCAATGAAATCCTTTTTCGTCTTCAGATATGAGCACGCCATCTTTATCAATGATGGTTATTTTGAGATTTTTTTTATTGATGCTACATTCCAAATAACTGGTGATGATAATATATTTTTCCTCTTCCTCGAGCAGGTCTAAATATTTGATTTGTCCTTTATAGAGCTGAGCACCGGAATAAGAAAAATCTCTGCCGAAATATCCCGTTGTGGTGTAACGAAAGCGAATGATTTTATCGCTGAGAACATTAATTTGAAGAATGAGCTTGTTAGCGCAAACAAAGTAGAACAGGCTATTCTCTCTTTTCACATCAATCAACTCACCGGGAAATAGTTGGGCAGCCACTTGTTCATGCCCCAAATTCATGTAACTTTCCATGTCATCTAATTTTAGGAGCCAATATACACATGTATTTTGTATTCAAAGTAACTGCAATTTAAAATTGTTATTTGTACTTTGGTGGTCTATATTTAGATGCGTTTAGTCACAATAAAACATCTTATAAGATATACCCATTTAATGCTATTTTATACAATAGAATTTGTTGCAGTCAGAATTTCTGTAAGTTGTTTCTAACGTGTTGCAATGGAAAGCACAGCAAACAAACTATGGATTTGCAAGGGGAAAATTTTTTCTATTTCATAAAGTGGGTTTTTAAATTACTTGCAATGTTATAACAGTTAGATAACAATCTACATAACACATGTTAAGCTTGATTTATATACCGAGAATTAGAAAGTTTTATCAAGCTCCCTTGAAGTGCACTCCGATTTAAAATTACCCAGAATGCTTAACTTAATATTCTTTACCATAATGGTATGTCATATTTTCACAATGTACATTCTTACATAAATCAACTATCTTGTGTATCCGATTAATGATACAAAACATCGCTTTGGGTGAGCACAATTTTAAATACATACATTAAAAAACTTTCTAACCTCACTGCCGGAAGCCGTTCTCTTTGTATACTAAAACCTTCAGCGACTAAAGAAATTGATTTGCATCGTACAGATTATTTGTACAAACAACCTTCATTCGATATCATAGAACAATTGCTGAAAGGTAAAGAAAAAATATTTTTGTGCGATGTAGCAGATAGCCGCGATGAGCATGTAAACATATTTAGTCGCGATATAAAAAAACTATATCGCCAGAATGCGTTCATTCAGGAAGAACGCGGAGTATGCGACTTATATCTGGCGTGGCCTTTTGTACATGGACGCTTGTCAAAACATGTGCTCATCAGATGTCCGTTGATGTATTTTCCCGTGGAATTTGTAGTTGAAAGAAACCAATGGCACATAAAGCAACGGCAAGATGTTGCTCCGGTCTTTAATAAATCTTTTTTGCTTGCGTATGCACACTATCTGCAACTGCCACCCATACATGATAGCATAGATGGATTTTTTGAGGATTGTAGTAGAGACAGCACAGAGTTCAGAACCCAACTTTATCACTGTTTGAAGACCTACAATGTGGTGTTGAACTTCAATCAAGAACTTTTTTTCAATAAGTTGTTAGCATTTGAACATCTCTCAAAAGAAATCTTATCAAACCGATATGGCGAGGGAGAGCTTAAGTTGCATTCAGAAGCTTGTATAGGCCTCTACCCGCAAGCCGATTCATACATAGCTCCTGACTATGAAGAGTGGGTTAAGAATGACACCTTCACGTCTCTCGATGAATTTTTCGAAAATTTTAATGCAACTACTCACAAACACATACGTGAAGAAAATATGCACTTCGTATTTCCGGTGGATGAAACACAGGAGCAAGCCTTGATAAAAATAAAGCAAGGCCAATCATTGGTCGTGCAAGGACCGCCGGGCACAGGGAAGTCGCAACTGATATGCAACCTGATTGCTGATGCCATCGCAACAGGTAAGAATGTGTTACTCGTTTGCCAGAAGCGTGTTGCGTTGGATGTTGTGCACTCAAGGCTTGCTACCATAGGTTTGAAAAATTTTACTGCGCTGGTGCATGACTTTCGAAACGACAGAAAAACTCTTTATCAACAAATTCAGAACCAGATTGAAAATATTGAAGACTATCAAAAACAAAACAATTCTTTAGATACGGTCTATCTGGAGAGAAGATTTTTGCAGGTATCCAGAAAAATAGATGAACTCACCGAACAGCTAAACGAGTTTAAAAAAGCTTTATTCCGCACAGACTTGTATGGCATATCCATAAAAGAACTCTACCTGACGAGTAGCCCGAATGCTCCTTACATAAATCTACCTGCTGAATGCAAAAAAATGAATCATTCACAGTCTCAGGTTTTTGAAAGTTCACTGAGAAAAATGTTGCCCTATGCAAAAGAATTTGAAACTACTGAATACCCATGGAAGCATCGTAAACCCATGTATGTATTCAATAGGAGTGACATTAAAGACATTATAACTACAATGAATGAAGTAGCAAATTTTGTGAATCAGTTTAACAGAGAATCAACGTTGTTTTCTGCATACCAATTGCTATTATCAGATATACCTGTTGATGAAATTGATTTGTTAAAATATCTTTTAAATGAAAAAGAAACTTTTCAATCCTTTATTCATTACAAAAAATATAAACGGGCAAGTGCATCCGGATTTAAACACCTGAAACTTCTTATTGAACAATATCACACAAGCGACACTATTGAACGCCATCTTACAAAAAGCCAATTATCCGACAAAAAAAATTCCATGGTTGCCGCTGTCAATGCTGCATACAAAGCCAGCAAGCATAACCTAAGCTGGTTTCGGTGGAAGTTATTTTCACCATATAGCTCTACCGTAAAAAAATTACTCCGCCAAAACCAGCTTCCATTTAATAAAAAAGGAGTAAAACAATTGAAAAAAATGATTTCTAACAGACTGGTTTTTGAAAAGTCATGTGAAGCGCTAGTAAAAAAATATCCATGGTTGTATCAAATGCCTGATGTAAGAAATAAAGAACGGGATTTGGCATGGTTAGATGTTCAAACTAAGGCATTGCAAGCAAAGCAAATTGTAAATAGTAATCCATCATGGAATGCGGCACTCAACCAAATACCTTCTGATCACGCCATATTTATTCAACAGTTGACTCTGCTTTGCTCCGCTCAAAAAAAATTGAATACACGGCTGACTACATGGCAAAAATACCTGGCCCAAGAAATGATAGAGCAATTGTTTCAAGATGGTTTGAATATCGAACGTTGTGTATCGACATTAGAAAACGATTTTGATAATTTGACAGAATATGACAGGCTGTTGAATACATTGAATAAACCGGAAAAAAAAATTTATGAACGCCTTCTGCAATTTCTCTCTTCATCTACTACAGAAGATATCATCAAACTATACCAAAACAGCATTCGCTTGGCATGGATAAACCATATAGAAGAACAATATCCGATATTAAAGTCAGTATCTACTCTTGCCATGACACAAGCAGAACAAGAACTACAGGAACTGGTAGCTGAAAAAAACAAGCTATGCGCAGAAATACTCTTGCTCAAGGCCAGAGAACAAACCTACAAAGACAACGAATATAACCGCCTGCGAAACAGAATAACCTATCGCGAATTACTCCATCAGGTGACTAAGAAAAAAAAGATATGGCCTCTGCGAAAACTTTTAGAAAATCATCATGAAGAGTTGTTTCGCCTTATACCGTGCTGGATGGCTTCGCCTGATACAGTATCAGCGATATTTCCGCTACACAAGATTTTTGATCTTATCATTTTTGATGAAGCTTCTCAATGCTATGCTGAATATGGTTTGCCTTCCTTGTATAGAGGAAAACAAGTGGTAATAGCCGGCGACAGCAAACAACTGCGCCCCGGCGACTTATACAAAATACGGTGGGAAGACAATGAAAACGAACAACTTGAAACCGATGTAGAATCATTGCTTGAGTTATCATCGCTATTTCTGCCATCGGCACACCTCCAATATCACTACAGAAGCAAGGCTCCTGAACTCATCGAATTTTCTAACCATAATTTTTATGCAGGCCGATTGAAAATGATACCTGAGAGCAAATTGTTTAATGACCACAGGGAGCCTTCCATACAATATATACACGTTGATGGGGTGTGGCAAAACAATGTAAACCATGAGGAGGCGTTAAAAATTTCAGAAATCATAAATTCTCTGCTCATGAGTAATAATGGCCTATCCATAGGAGTAATTACATTTAATTATCATCAGGCCGAACACATTAAAGATATATTGGAAGCCTCTCCCGCAAATGAGTTGCGCATGAAAAATGTCTTTGTAAAAAATTTAGAAAATGTACAGGGCGATGAGTATGATGTGGTGTTGTTTTCGATAGGTTATGCACCCGATAGCAAAGGCAGGTTTTTAATGCATTTTGGATTACTCAACAACGATGGAGGAGAAAACAGGCTCAATGTGGCTATAAGCAGGGCAAGAGAAAAAATATACATCATAGCCAGCATTTATCCTCATCAATTAAAAACAGAAGAGGCAAAATACTCAGGGCCTAAACTCCTGAAACAATACCTGGAGTATGCATTCAACATTTCGAACAACGGATATAATTACACATATTCACTTCCGGCACAACACAACAGCGGATGGTATCTTAAAGATAAAATCCTGACCTGCGACATTCAAAACCAATTTTTGCAAAACTTGCCTTTCGCTGATTTGGCTTTACTGAAGGATAATACAATAGACTCGCTGATCATTACAGATGATGATATTTATTACAAAATGCTATCTGCAAAAGGTTATCACGTGTATTTACCCGCATCTTTATCTGCAAAAGGATGGAAACACAAAAAAATATTCAGCCGTAATTACTGGTTGGCTGATTCAACAAAACAAAAACTTATCGAATACTCATAAGCAATAAACCCGGATTTTTCAGTTTGTATATAAATTTCAACACTGATTTTTCCCTTCAATATGGAATTTCCAAGGATTTTTCGAAAGAGATTTCTTTTTTTGTGATGTAACCAAAACTTACATTAAGAAGTGGCCTACGAATACAGATGAAACGACTGCTTGATAGACAAGCATCAGGAAGGTTCTTGAAGATTTGGGCTTGCCGGAAGATCGAAGTAACAACCGAATAAATACTTTGAGTATGGCAGAATCGTTTGAGTGATGATGGCCTATAATCTGATAGGATTATATCATTAGTTCTCAAAACAAACTGGTAACCATCAACGACTTTCAACGCTCAGATTTAACTGCTTTGCAGTAGGAAGTTGGTTAGTGAAATGAGGGAACAAGAAGGGGCTGAAAATGTCCGTTCCATTACAACGAAGGCGATGGTTTGAAGGTTTGTTTTCAAATATCAACCAATCTTCGTAGCCTTTAAGCCTTCAAACTTAACCTCAACTGAAAAATCCGGGTTGAATTTCTGGGCGGAAATTTTCTAATGCATAGAATGGGTTTTATTTGTACAACTTTAAAGTTAAAATTTTCTTTACCACATGGAATGGAACAAATGCCGAAACGACTTGATAACAACGACTTCAAAGGTCTATAAATTAAAAACATGAATGAACGCTAATCAAGACTAATGCAAAGATTACTGCTGGTTTAGCAAGCCTTCTACCTTTGCCTTATTTTTTTTTGCATCGGTAGCTTCTGAACAATTGGGATATTTATCTGCCACCGTAGCATAGGCTTTCAGAGCCGATTCCAGGTCTTTATTCAACTCATATGCCAAGCCCAATTTCATAAAATACCTTGGCGTGAAGTATTCATTCGGATAATGGCGCGTGGCTTTCTCATAATATTTTATGGCATTTTCAATATCTTTCAGCTCCATATAAGCATCACCAATTAAACTGTATGAGCGGGCTTGCAATAATTTGTCGGATGTATTGAAATTTTCTAAATTATCAATGGCTTCCTGATATTTTCCTTTTTTCAGATATGCCACACCGGTGTAGAAGTAGGCTAATTTTCCGGCTTTCGTGTTACTGTATTCCTCAGCGATTTCTGGCATTGCACGCGAGCCTTTGCCACCTTTGAGAACCCTGTCTAACGAATCTTGCTCCCAAAAATACACCGGCATAAACATTTCAGACTGGGCTTCCTGATTGCTTGCATCTCTCATATACTTATAGCCAGCTATCGCCAATATGCCCACGGCTATTACGCTCATGACTATGAGGATAACGTTTCGATAGCGCTGATATAACAGTATGAAATAGTCTGCATCGAGTTTAATTCTTGATTCTGATGGAACGCTATGTTCCTGCTTGGTTTCCTCTAACTCTTGTGTTTTATTTTCTTTGTTTTTAGCCATGTGTATGCACAATTAGGCGGCAAAGTTAAGCATTATTTTGTACCGGACAAGTGGGGTGTACATTCAGAGGAAATCGCTCAGGTTCGTTTTGGAATAAAAATGTTATCCATAAAAATTTTCAACGAGATAGTTAGTTCACAAACATGTAACAAACGAATCACCTTATTTTACGGAATAAAATTATCGCCGGCTAAATCTCAATCAATTGTTTCTAACGAAAAAAATAGAAGTCAACCTTTTCATTACTAATGACTTTTGCTATCATAAACAATGTGTGACATAATTAATCAACAAGCCGTAACGACAAAAAATACTAATTTTTTTAGTAAAATAATTTTTTGTTTGTATATTTGCTAAATAAATTAACATGTGTTCACGGGGAAGCCTACTTGCTTCCCCACTCCTTTGTAAAACTTAAAATTATTACAAACATGAAAAACAGTAGAAATTATTTAAAAGTAGTACAAATTTTTAAACAAAGTTTTGGTAACTTGCCTATTGAAAAACTAAAAAGATTAGCAAAAGAAAACTATCTCATGTATGAAGCGCGCATAGCAGTGCGAGAACTTATTGAGGAAAAAGAAAAATCAGTTACAGTGGATATATGAAAAAAATCAGTGCAAACATCAGATACCTGCGCAAGAAAAATGGTTGGACACAGGAAGAACTTTCCGAAAAACTGGGAATAAAAAGATCCCTGTTAGGCGCCTATGAGGAAGGTAGAGCTGAACCCAACCTGAATACCCTTTTACAAATTTCAAAACTCTTTAACTACTCATTAGAAAAGTTAATAGGCCAAGATATATCAGAAATTTCAGAATATGACGATTTTGCTGAATATAGTGAAGGGAAACACCTCAGAGTTCTCTCTATAACGTTGGATAATAAAGGCAAAGAAAATCTTCATTTAGTGCCTCAAAAAGCTTCCGCCGGATATCTAAACGGGCTTGCTGATCCTGAATATGTATCTGAACTTCCTGTATTTCATCTACCTATCTTCACCAATGGCACATACAGAGCTTTCGAAATAAAAGGAGATTCCATGTTGCCCATACCTTCCGGTTCAATAATTATCGGAGAATATGTAGAAAACTGGAAGCTCATAAAAGATGATAAAACCTATATTATAGTATCTGCACATGAGGGTATAGTTTACAAAAGAGTTCAAAACCTCATCAAACAAAAAAATGCTTTGAAGCTCATTTCTGACAACAAACTCTATGAAAGCTATGAAATACCCATAGAAGATGTTCACGAAATATGGGAAGCCAAAGCCTATATCAGCACAGAATTCCCCGTGCCTGATATGACTATAGATAAACTCACTTCTATGGTAGTAAACTTACAAAATCAAATTAAAGAACTAAAGTCAGGCAAGTAGGCCTCATCGCTCGTATCAGTGTCTGTCTTGTCCTGAAATAGGTTTACACTAAAACTGGAGAAAATGGACAAGAGAAGCAAAATTATTCCGAAAAAAGCGCGGTACTATACCGAAGCGGAGCGTCATGCCATCATACAGCAGATGCTGAAAAACAACTGAACCAAGCGATATACATGGAAACTTTACACCGGCGAACCGGAAGAGAGAGAGGACATCTGATTCGCTGGATGCGAAAGCTTGGGTATGTAAAAAATTGAGCCTAAACTGTACACATCAAAACCAAGTATTCGTAGATTTGAAACAAAAACTACATCGAAGGCAGACCAACAGAATAGCGAACAAGAATCCTTTGAAATATTGCAGCTCAAAAAACAGATTGCAGAGTTAGAGGAACAATTAATAGAAGCGCATATGAAAGCGATAGCCTATGCTACGATGGTGGATATTGCGGAGAAAGAGCTCAACATTCCAATTTAAAAAAAATTCAATATCCCACCCATCAGAGAAATGAAGGAACAATTTCTTCACACAAGCCTTGCCCAAATATGTAGATGGTTTGGTATCACGCGGCAGGCATGTTACCAGAACAGTTGGAACGAGATGGACAAAAGCATTGAAGAGGAGATTATTTTGAAGGAAGTGCATCGTATCCGGCAAGACCACAAGCGCATGGGGACACGGAAGCTCTACGAAAAGTTACAACCGTTTATGAAGCAGCATCAGGTCAAAATGGGCAGAGACAAACTCTTTGACCTGCTTGCCAATACAATTTAGCGCGGAAACGCTTGAAGCGGTGGAATGTCTGAAAGCACTCAAGATAGCTTTGCGGTAATTTAAGGAGCCGGCATGCCACCTGATCCACCACAGCGACCGGGAATTACAGTATTACAGCCGTGATTATGTAGGCCTACTCAACAAATACCCAATCAACATCAGCATGAATGAGAACTTCGCTACGGCTACGCCTCCGCTCTGTTCTCATTCATGCAAGTATGTAACAAATAAAAAAAGTACTATGTTTGTAAAAAAAAAC
>JANWYS010000080.1 GCA_025054875.1 Cytophagaceae bacterium
GCGAAAGTTCAGGCGCCGCCCTAAAGGGCGGCGCCCGAACCCAAAGCTTTTTTAAAAAAACTACCTAATCGTCGTTGGTCAATTAAACCCATCCTTGACAAAGTTGCGAATCTGCCCCTTATCTTTTTCCCATACGAAATCCGGGCTTAAACTTGCTGAAAGAAAAGAAATAAATGCAAACCATTATTTTATATCGGTCAGGTCTTTGACCTGAATTGCTACATAAATTTCTTTAACATCTGTCAAGGCATGAGAATATCAAAACTTTTTAATGAAGCGGTATTAATGACATTTATACAGACATTAAAGGGACGTGTTAAAAGATCACAATTTTTCTCAGGTTAAAATATTTTGAGTTCATAATGCAAAAGCATTGAGGCCGGTTAAGCATGCTGGTTAACATTATGAGATGCATAAATTATTTCAGAACTTTAAAAACCATAACAAATTTTATTGCGTAAGTATAATGACGTAAAAAATGATAATGACATGAAGACCACAGTAACAATGATTGAACCGAATGCATCAAGCAAAAATATATCAACTAACTGGGCACAAGTAGCCAGTTTGGGAGCGCTGAATGCCGCCGTAGCTATAAGCTGGATAGCTTATCATAACTACCAACCTGCCGTTGTGAAAAAATTCAACTTCTTTGATCTGGCGTATTTCATCACTATAGTTCAGGCTTTGGTTCTAGTGGTAATTCCTCCATTAGCAGGGTTGGCCGGAGATTACTTCATAAAGAAAAATGGCAAGCGGCTATTGGTATTCACTGCCGGAACAAGTGCTACAGCAATGATATTTATGGCTGTAGCCGGCTTGGTAAATCTCGATCCGCTGTCATCCGTCAAATGGGTATTGCCGGTAATGATTGTGTTGTGGTTAATATTTATGAACGTGTTTCATAGCCCGGCAAATTCGTTGCTCGAACTCTTTGCGCCTACATCGGGATTACCCATAGCCATGGCCGTCATCACAATGATTAACGACGTCATTTATGGATTAGAGCCCATCGTTGTTGATCTGGTTAATTTCATTGGCCCTACACTGACTTTTGTTACAGGTGGAGTTCTGTTGGTTATAACCGGTGTGATATTTATACGCACCACTCGAAACATACCTGTTGAAAACAGCAGTGAAAAAGCAGAGAGAAAATCTAATTATGCAGCCATTCTTCTTGTCGGACTTGCCTTTGGGTTAATCACCGCTTTTATTTTCAAAGTATTGCCCGAGATATTGAGTATAAAACTGCCCGAATACGACTCAAAAATATTTGGTGGCAATCATTTCTCAACGGTGATACTTCTCATAGCTGCATTTCTCGCCATACCCTCCAGCAAAATTGCTGAAAATACAGGCTTGATCCAGTCGCTCATTGTTGGAATAGTATTATCCTGCATTTCAATACTGATGATTATCTTTAACGACATCAAAGGTGCATTGCAATTGGCAGCCCTATGTTTAGGTTTGGGTTACAGCCTCATTTCGGTCAGCGCACTGCCATTTACTCTTCAAAACATCTCTTCAAGAAACCTGACTTTCGGCGTAGGTATGTTTTTCGGAAGTTTGGAAATAGCTCCCGGAATATTTGATGTGTTTTTGTTCAAAAACTAATCCAACTGCTGTCATACTGCTACTCCTGATGGCTTTTTGTCGGGAGTATAGTAATAAAACCCTCGAAGTGTTTTCACACCAAGATATCCTGCCTGTACCATGTTAACCAACAACGGACAGGGAGCATATTTCGGATTACCAAAACCTTTGTACAAAACATTAAGGATGGATAGACATACATCGAGCCCTATGAAGTCTGCAAGCTGCAAAGGCCCCATAGGATGCGCCATACCGAGTTTCATAATGGTGTCTATTTCTTCTACACCTGCCACTCGCTCATATAGTGCATATATAGCCTCATTGAGCGTAGGCATGAGTATACGGTTGGAGATAAATCCCGGGTAGTCGTTTACCCGAACAGGAATTTTGTCAAGGGTTTTAGCGATTTCCTCGATTTGATGCATCGTTTCATCTGAAGTTCTGTATGCCCGTACCACCTCTATTAACTTCATCACCGGAACGGGGTTCATAAAGTGCATGCCTACTACTTTGTCGGTACGATTGGTACAAGAAGCTAATTTGGTAACAGATATGGAAGATGTGTTGGATGCCAGTATACAAGAAGGCTTACACAAATTGTCTAATTGCCTGAACAAATTCATTTTTGCTTGTTCATCTTCGATAATTGCTTCTACTACCAGATCAGAATTGTTTACAGCATTCTCCAACGAAGAGTTGGTACTTATTCGGGAGAGTATGTGCGTTTTGTCGTCTGGAGTAAGCAGTTGTTTATTGATTTGCCGATCAATATTTACGGATATGGTTTGCATAGCTTTTTGCAAGGCATCTTTTGATGTATCAACAAGCGAAACATTAAAGCCATGTTGTGCAAAACAGTGAGCAATGCCGTTACCCATCGTTCCGGCACCGATTACAGATATGTGATGTATTTCATTCATGATTTATATTTTTCTTTTCCATTCATTTATCCCGCCTTTCAAGTTAAATAGATATTTGTATCCTTTTTCCTGCAAAAATCTGATGGCAGCTTTGCTGCGCACACCGCTCTGGCAATATATCACAGCAGGCTTATCTTTGGATATGTCTGAAAAGTTTTCTTTTAATGTACTCAAAGGTTTTAATTTACCTCCTATATTGAAACGGCTGTATTCATGAGCTTCCCGGACATCAATAAGTTGTATGTCTTCTTTGTTTTCAATTTTTGATTGCAACTCTTCTGCTGTTATTTCTTCTATTAGGTTTTTATCCGAACTACAAAATTCTTCATAAGTTTTGAGTTCTTTTATATTCTTATTTTCCGGCACGAGGTTGAATGCAATTGTGCGGAACGACATTTTCAAAGCATCAATAAGTAAAACTTTCCCGCTCAATACATTTCCCAACTTTGCTGCAATTTTTATGATTTCCATGGCTTGCAAAGTACCCACTATGCCAGGTAATACACCAATGACACCTACTTCAGAACAGCCAGGCACCTCGTCAGCATATGGTGGATCAGGGAATAAACAGCGGTAAGTAGGCCCTCCATCATAATTAAAAACAGATACCTGCCCTTCAAATTTAAAGATAGCTCCCGACACAAGAGGCTTATTGAGTATTACACAAGCATCATTGAGAAGATAACGTGTAGCGAAATTGTCTGTACCGTCTGCTATTATCTCATATTCTTTTAATATGTTTAGAGCATTATCTGCGGTGAGATGTGAGGTATGAGCTACAATTTCAATGAAAGGATTAATCTTTTGTAATTTATGTTTTGCGGTTTCGGCTTTGTTTTTGCCTATATCTTCGGCTGAGTATAATATCTGCCGATGCAGGTTAGAAGGATCTACAACATCGCCATCAGCAATGCCAATTACACCTATTCCTGCGGCAGCTATGTATTGAAGCAACGGGCAGCCCAGCCCGCCGGCGCCCACCACAAGTACTTTTGCTTTTTTAAGCATATGCTGGCCACTGAGCCCTATTTCAGGAAGTATAATATGGCGATGGTAACGTTGTAATTCTTCTTCAAGCATAATTTTATATCAACCTTTACTGCAAATGCTTTTAAATAAGATACTGTTTTTTGTGTTCAAAGCTTTTGCAATTCATCTACATTGTAATTGCATGAATATACTTTGTCCCAATCTTTCCAAACGGGCTCATATCCCTGTTTTTTAATTATCTTAACAATGTCGTGTACACTTCTTTCATCACTTATTTCAAATTGTTCCAGCGACTGCTTGTCTACTACATAACCTCCGGGATTGGTTTTTGAACCTGCACTCATGGAGGTGATACCTAATCGTATCAAATTATCTCTCATGATTTCTGTCTCGCGTGTGGAGAGGGATAGCTCAACCTCTTCATTAAACAAGCGCCAGGCGCAAATGAGTTGTACCAACTCTTTGTCTGATATGTTTACTACCGGATCAATACCGCCACTAAATGGCCTGAGGCGTGGGAAGGAAACCGAGTATTTCGTTTGCCAATATTTTTTTTCCAAATATTTTAAATGCAATGCCGTAAACAGAGAATCCGTACGCCAATCGTCAAGACCGAGCAAAATGCCTAAACCAATTTTGTAAATCCCCGCTTTGCCCAACCTATCGGGTGTTTCAAGCCTATATTCATAGTTAGATTTTTTGCCTTTGGGGTGATACTTTTTATAACTTGTGCGGTTGTAAGTTTCCTGATATACAAGCACAGTATTTACACCTTCATTTATCAGTGCTTCGTATTCATGTTGGTCAAGAGGTTGTACTTCTATACTGATGTGAGAAAAATAAGGCTTTACAAGTTTTACTGCTTCAAGTATGTATTCAAAATGTGCATGTACTGCGTCTTCGCCTGTCACAAGCAAAACATGTTCGAATCCCAAACTTTTTATATACTTCACTTCTATCAGAAGTTCGTCTCTCGTGAGTGTTTTTCTTTTTATTTTGTTGGTGTAACTGAAACCACAATACGTGCATACATTCCGGCATTCATTTGAAAGATAAAGCGGTACATACAACTGTATGGTTTTGCCAAATCTTTTTTGAGTGATAGCACGACTGAGTTGTGCCATTTGCTCTAAATACGGAAGCGCTGCCGGCGAAACAAGAGCTTTGAAATCTTCAATAGTGCGATTTGATTTGAACAAAGCTATCTCTACATCAGTAGCGGTTTTTGAGTAGATGCTTTGTTTTTCTATATCCCAGTTATATTTATCTATTTCAATGCTGAACATAGGCCGTTTTCAAGATGAGGTTTAATGTTTTTTAGTCAACATTCAAGACATTTTGCTTCCATACAGTTTGATTATTCCAAAAACTGAGTCAATGGGCTGCTGGCTTCAGCATGTTCTCTCACGGCGGGCAATCCGGCTAAGTAGGCAAGACGGCCGGCCTCTACGGCTGTTTTAAATGCTTTTGCCATTTGCACGGGATTAGCAGATACAGCGATGGCTGTATTTACTAATACGGCATCTGCTCCCAGCTCCATAGCTTCCGCTGCATGCGAAGGAGCTCCTATGCCGGCATCAACAATCACCGGCAGATTAGACTGAGAAATGATTATCTCGAGGAAGTCTCTTGTTTTTAGTCCTTTGTTGCTGCCGATAGGAGAACCTAAAGGCATAACTGCTGCAGCACCGGCCTCTTCAAGGCGCTTACATAGCACCGGGTCGGCATGAATGTAAGGTAAAACCACGAAACCTTGTTTGGCCAGCTCTTCCGTGGCTTTGAGCGTTTCCACAGGGTCGGGCATGAGATATTTGGGATCAGGGTGAATTTCCAGTTTAAGCCAGTTGGTTTCAAGCGCTTCGCGGGCTACCTGTGCAGCAAATATGGCTTCTTTAGCATTGCGTACACCTGAAGTGTTAGGCAGAAGATGTATATGAGGATGGTTCAAATGTATTAATATATCATCGTTCGTATTATTCAGGTCTACCCTTTTCAAGGCCACCGTCACCAGCTCTGTTCCTGAAGCAAGCAGTGCTTCTTCCATAGTTTCAGAAGAACTGAATTTCCCCGTTCCGGTAAACAGACGTGAGGTGAAGGTTTTGTCGGCTATTGTAAGTTGGTCATTCATGTTTGTAGTGTTATTTATTTTATTCTCTTGTATGGTTGCTTTGCAATTTTATTGTTTCACTTATATTGTTTATTGCTTCCAGCAACTGTAAAGTTTCTGCTCCCGGATCAGATGCATTACTGATAGCAGACGAAACGGCAATGCCATAAATTCCTGTATTAAACAGATCTTTTATGTCTTCTTTTTTTATTCCTCCTATGGCAATAACAGGTAAATTAATGTTATGCATTCTGCATTGTTGCATTATCTTTTCATATCCTTCCAGTCCGAGCAGAGGGCTGAGATTTTTTTTAGTATCGGTAAATCTGTAAGGTCCAAGGCCGATATAGTCTGCTCCGGAAAGGTTTATCGCTTGAATATCTTCAAATGTATTTGCGGTGGCTCCAATGATAAAGCTATCTCCCAACAGGTTTCTTGCTTTTTCCGGAGACATATCCTGTTTACCAAGATGAACACCTTCGGCTAATACTTCCATGGCTATTTCAGGATTATCGTTTATGATTAATGTGGCATTGTAACGCACACATATTTTTTTAAACTGTAAAGCCATGTTTTTCCATTCGCTGTACGTCGTATCTTTTATGCGGAATTGTATCCACTTGCATCCTGCTTTGCATGCTATCTCTGCCAAAGCAGGTGAGTCGGTAATATATTGAAGCTTAGCTATCACTTTTATTTTCGGTTAGTGGATATGACTTGTCATGTGTTATAGTTTATGATACCCCAGCAATCCATCATTGCTGGCTAAGAATCGTTCTGTATATTGTTTAGCCATAAGGCACGCTCTGTGCAAAGGATATCCTCTTGCAAGGTTTGCTGCTATAGCCGAAGAAAGCACGCATCCGGAGCCGTGTTTTTCTTTTAGCGGCTTTTTGGAAGGCCTGAAATTTTTGACATTGGCGAGAGATGATTTTTCTTTTTTTGTAAATAAATAATCTCGCCCTTTTTGCATATAGCTATGGCCTCCTTTCAGGTATACATGTGTGAATGCCGATAGCACATCCGAAGCACGAATGGGATCGTCCTCTCCGGTAATGGCAGTAGCCTCCTCTGTGTTAGGTGTGATGAGAAATATTTGCCGGCAAATTTCAAACCACTCCTCTTTTTGTATGTGATCATGAAAAACATATCCTGAGGAAGATTTCAATATGGGATCCCATATGATTTTCATATCGGTTTTTTTTTCTTTTAGCCATGCCAATATTTCCCTCAATTGAGCGATGTTTTTCATCAGTCCTATTTTTATCGTGGCTATTTTGTATTTACTTATTAAAACATCGGTTTGAGATATAATTTGATCTGTGTTCATCCAATCTATTCCATTTATGGCAAATTCATTTTGATAAGTTATACCTGTAACCACACCGAGCCCATATACTTTGTGAGCTTCGAATGTTTTGATATCGGCCAGTACACCCGCACCGGCACAGGGATCGAAACCTGCTATGGATAAAACATATGGTCGTTTATTCTTTTTCAATTAGCGATGTTTTAGTGTGGTTAAGTTTTATTACTTCGGAATGAATGGCTAAATAGTTTTTTACGGCATCCTTCGGTTTAGACCAAATAGAGCCTAACAGAGCAGCGCCATGCAAGCCCATGGAATATACTTCATGAATATTTTCTGCATTAATTCCGCCAAGACCTATTATTTTGGAGCGTGATGCATAACATCTCATATATTCTGTGATCTCCTTTTTACTCCATGCGCTTTTGTGATTGGGCTTGGAAATACTGTCAAATATCGGGCTGATGAAGATATAGTCGAAGTCCTGCTTCATATTTCGCAATTCCTCCATGCTATGCAGAGAGGCGCTTACCGTCATGCCGTGCTTGTGTAAAAGATTAATATTTTCGACAAGAACTTCTCTTGACAATGCTTCATAAAACATTGAGGTCAGATGTACACCTTTGAGATTATATCTTTCGATAAGTGAATAATGATGATGTATAACTACTCTATTAATAAATTCAGGTTTTATGTTTTTTATGTACGCTTCAAGAGTATCTATGCCGGCATTGGGCTTACGGAGGTGCAGGCATTCCAGGCCTTCATTAAATAAGGCATTTATTACATGCGATTCGTTGTCAATTTTTTCAGGATGTGTAATTACAAACAGTTTAAACATTGTACAAGATGTTGCAAATGGTCAAGTGCTGCATATAACCTGCGCGGTTTTCAGAGTTGTATTCTCATCCATGAATTCATAGATATACTTCACCACCGGCGTTGATGAATTCTTTGGCTTTTTGTTCCATACCTATTTTCAGAGCATCTTCTTCTTCAATGCCTTGTTTTTGGGCATACTCTCTGACATCTTGTGTGATTTTCATAGAGCAGAAGTGAGGGCCGCACATAGAGCAGAAATGCGCCAACTTTGCTCCCTCTGCGGGCAGAGTTTCGTCATGGAACTCTCTGGCGGTATCGGGGTCGAGCGACAAGTTGAATTGATCTTCCCAGCGGAATTCAAATCGTGCTTTACTGAGTGCATTGTCGCGATATTGTGCGCCCGGATGCCCTTTCGCAAGGTCTGCCGCATGAGCGGCTATCTTGTACGCTATGATTCCGTCTTTTACATCTTTTTTGTTGGGCAATCCAAGATGTTCTTTCGGAGTTACGTAGCATAACATGGCCGTTCCGAACCATCCTATCATAGCCGCACCAATCGCAGAGGTTATGTGGTCGTAACCGGGAGCTATATCCGTCGTCAACGGTCCTAATGTATAGAAGGGAGCTTCCCCACATTCGGCAAGTTGTTTTTCCATGTTGATTTTTATGAGGTGCATGGGCACGTGTCCGGGTCCTTCTATCATGGTTTGCACGTCATGCTTCCATGCTATTTTTGTAAGTTCTCCCAACGTTTCCAGTTCAGCAAATTGGGCGGCATCGTTAGCATCAGCAATAGAGCCGGGCCGCAGGCCATCGCCAAGAGAAAACGATACGTCGTAGGATTTCATAATTTCACATATCTCCTCAAAATGAGTGTAGAGGAAATTTTCTTTGTGATGCGCAAGGCACCATTTAGCCATGATAGAGCCTCCTCTGGAAACTATACCGGTGACGCGTTTTGCTGTGAGAGGTATGTAGCGCAACAGCACACCCGCATGTATAGTGAAGTAATCTACTCCTTGTTCCGCTTGCTCTATCAGTGTATCCCGAAATATCTCCCAGGTGAGTTCTTCAGCTTTCCCGTTTACCTTTTCAAGCGCTTGATATATGGGCACTGTACCGACCGGCACCGGACAGTTGCGAATGATCCACTCTCTGGTTTCATGTATGTTTTTTCCGGTGGAGAGATCCATGAGTGTATCGCCTCCCCAACGGCAGCTCCATATAGCCTTTTCTACTTCTTCGTCTATACTTGATGTTACAGCAGAGTTACCAATGTTAGTATTGATTTTTACCAGGAAATTTCTGCCAATAATCATAGGCTCGGCTTCAGGATGGTTAATGTTGGAGGGAATGATGGCTCTTCCCCGTGCAACTTCATCACGTACAAATTCCGGTGTGATGACGGGAGGTATAGCCGCACCAAAACTATTGCCGGGATGTTGATTCCATAAAGCTGAGTTATCTCTCAGTTCAGTCATTCGTTGATTTTCGCGTATGGCAACATATTCCATCTCAGGAGTAATGATGCCTTTGCGGGCATAGTGCATTTGTGTTACGTTTTTCCCGTGTTTTGCTCTGTAGGGTTTATGAATATGTTCGAAGCGAAGGTTCTTAAGCTTTTCATCGGCCATACGCTGACGCGTGTATTCAGAAGAGAAATCAGAAAGCAACTCCACATCACCTCTTTGAAGTATCCATTTTTCGCGAAGGCGAGGCAATCCTTTTTTCAGGTCTATTTTTACAGTAGGGTCAGTATATGGTCCGCTGGTATCGTATACAGTGACGGGAGGATTTTTTTCCCTTTTCTCCACACCGTTGTGCTTTACTACCGTATCGCTCAGCGTTATTTCGCGCATACCTACTCTGATATCGTGAAGCGTACCTTTTACATATATTTTTTTTGAAGAAGGTAGCGGAGTTGTGGATATGGTTGATTCTGTCAGGGAGGGTTTCTCTTTGATCATATGGTTATATGTTTAATGATGTGTAATGAATTTTGATTTTTAACCACCTTGAGTTGCTTTTATGATGGTTACTTTGTCGGATTCGTTAAATGTAATTTCATTCCATTTGGATTTAGGAATGACCATGTCGTTTATGGCTATGGCAATTCCCTTTGTGTTATGCAGATGTAATTGCCTTAACAATTCTGTTATGTTGTGGGATGAATTGATCTCAACAGAAGTGTTATTAATTGTAATTACCATTTGATGATCACTTAAAGTAATTAATAAGACTTCAGGGGAGGATATGAGACCAATGTACCACTTTTCCCTACGCAGGTATTACCCTGATCAGGTTTTGAGGGTATTTCTCAGCCCATAAATTTTTACGGACACCCCTAAAGTTAATTCAAAGTTATTAAAACTTAACTCTCTTTACAAACAAAATTTATTCGAAATAGGTTTTCCTACTTGGGAATATAATCGCATTGATTATATTGCATTACAAAACTATACAACTGTGGCATTCTTCGGTTTATTTTCAAAAGACAAAAAAGAGACCCTCAACAAAGGCCTTGAAAAAACTAAGGAAAGTTTTTTTTCTAAACTTGGTAAGGCACTCATGGGTAAGTCTAAAGTAGATGAAGATGTGCTGGACAATCTGGAGGAAATACTCATATCATCAGATGTAGGCGTAGAAACTACCTTAAAAATCATAGAGAGAATAGAGGCACGTGTACATAAAGAACATTATGTAAATGCTTCTGACCTAGACATCATTTTAAAAGAAGAAATTGCCAAATTACTTACGGAAAATAATACGGAAGAACTCAAAGATTTTTCTCTTCCGGAAAACATAAAACCCTATGTGATCATGGTAGTGGGTGTGAATGGTGTGGGTAAAACTACTACGATAGGAAAATTGTCGGCACAATATAAAAAACGGGGTTACAAGGTAGTATTAGGAGCCGGCGATACCTTCAGAGCTGCCGCAGTAGATCAACTTAAGCTATGGGGCGAAAAAAACGATGTGCCCGTGATATCGCATGGCATGAATACAGATCCTGCCTCCGTAGCTTTTGATGCTGTGAAGCAAGCCGTAGAGATGAAAGCGGATGTAGTAATCATTGACACAGCCGGCCGCCTACATACTAAAGTAAACCTGATGCAAGAATTAAGTAAAATCAAAAGAGTAATACAAAAATTTATTCCCCAGGCCCCTCACGAAGTGTTGCTGGTGCTGGACGGAAGCACCGGACAGAATGCACTGATACAAGCGCGTGAATTCACAAAAGCTACAGACGTCACAGCGCTTGCTATTACAAAATTGGATGGAACGGCCAAAGGAGGAGTCGTGATAGGAATTTCAGACCAATTTAAAATACCCGTAAAGTATATAGGCGTAGGCGAAAAAATTGATGACCTGCAGGTTTTTAACAAACATGAATTTGTTGATTCTTTATTTACAAAAAAGTAAAGGCCTGCCGGTTTTGTTTTTATTACTTATTCCTTACTGTGCACGGCCTCCTGTTACTCCCGAAATTCCATCAACGGTATCCATAAAACAAGGCATAAAAGGAAAGGTCGTTTTTAAAGAAGGACTTTTCTCATCGGACGGAGAACTTGAAGGTAATGGTAAAATATATGCTGCAGAACGTACCATATACATTTACGAAATGGTCTCATTATCTGAAATAGAAATGGCAGAAGGCGACTTCATACAGTATATTTCAAAATCACCGATAGACACTGCACGTTCAGATGAACACGGCCTTTTTCAGATCGAATTACCTCCGGGACGGTATTCTATAGTGATTGATGAAAACAACCGCCTTTATTCTAAAGTGAATACCGAAGACCTTTTGATGCCGATTGTAGTAGAAGAAAACAAAGTGACTGATGTGCTGATAGAAATAGACTACAAGGCCACTTACTAAACAAATTCCACAAACGATAATTCCATTTATCAGAAATTAAAGTAACAATCTCTTTGCCAATTGCAATCAATATTTTCAGTTGAACTTAAGCGTAAGAGAAAAAAGAGTTCAGCCTTAGGTTTGGAACTTTCTGTGGATGGGTTTTCATTGAGAGATGACGATTGGATAGTTTTTTCTAAAAGAGTTGGGCAAACCGCCGCTCTTTTTGGGCGGCGGCCGGGCTTTCGCGGCTCGCTCTTTTTTGTTCTGCTGAAAGCTCCACAAAAAAGGAGCTCAAACAGACCGCTCAATCCTATGTACAACATTCGGTTTGTTGGTGGTTTTGAAGAGAAGTTGGTGGGGGATTTATGCGTGGATGTGGGGTAAAGTCTAGTGTTGTATCTTCTAAACTTCCCGATTGGAAATCGCCCGGTATTCCCTTTTGCAAGCTGCTTCGGAGGTTTATATTTCCTTATGAAGCTGAAAAATTTCGAGAGGACTTGCGCGAGGGATGGGAGCCATGGCCTGCAAGGCCAGTGCGGAGCTTTAGCGGAGCACCGAAGCGACAGCGGAGTGGCGCACAGCCCGGCCCGCAGGGCGCGCCCAACAGAAAAAAACATTTCATCACACTTTTCTACTGATGCGGAATTTAGGCTTGACAAACTTTAGTTGCCAATCCCTATTCATACAACAAAAGAGGGACATTAATTGTTTTTTTGAATCCATAACGTAACATTCTGGATGATTTGTTGATAATATGATAAGTTACGCTCAGTATGAGCAGACGTCTGCTGAATGAATGAGTTGAAAAACATTTCTGCAACAAATCAGGACAAAACCGGTAATTGGAGCGAAAAAGTTTTTTATATTCGCTGCATTGAAATATCAAAACAAAATGAAAGAAAAAAGTTTTTATGTGCATCTGGGGCGGTTGCTCTATGCTATTGCAAAATCTGACGGGAAAGTACAGAAAGAAGAAATACAGGCTATACGTAAATTCATATCTGAAAAGTTGGCGCCGGCAGAAACCCAACGCGATGCTTTTGGTACAAACACAGCATTTTTTGCTGAGTTTGAATTTGACAGAATGGACGAAAGTTCTGCCCATCCGGAGCAAGCCTATAAAAGCTTTAAAAGTTATTTGGAAGAAAACTTACCTCATATCAGCAAAGATGCCCGACAAGTTGCTTATTCAGCAGCATTAGAAGTGGCCAGAGCCTACAAGGGAATAAACCAATCAGAAAAAAAAATATTAGAGCAACTGCTTGATGAT